>JAGTVB010000057.1 GCA_018224385.1 Gammaproteobacteria bacterium | reverse complement strand
GTGTCCGGCATGGATGCCGGACTCAAGTCTACAAGGATGTATTCACGACGTCCCTTGAGGCAAGGCGACTGCCTGCCACCCGGACGAAACGATGACCATGGCCGGGATTAATCCGCAGCGACGGGTTTAGAAGTCCAGTGAGAGTAGTGTGAAAAGCGGTTTTCACGTGTTCCCGGCTCACTTCCAAGTACCAAAGGAGATTGATGCTCATGTTTAAGCTGATAGGCGATCTCAAGCAACTCCCGAAGGCGGCAGAAGACGTCCTCAACGACGGCGACCCGCTCATTGTTTTTGCAGTCAATGCCAAAGGCGAGACAAGAGCCTATCGGACCAGTAAAGCACAGTGTTATGGTGCGATGGACTTGGCTCAAGCCCCCAGAGATGCTGCCAGCCTAATCCAACGGCTCAATGACGAACTGGCAAACCAGCCGAGCGGCACCGCCGTCAAAACAGCGCCGCACGTACTCAGGAGTGAACACGGCGACATTGTAGAAGCAGCCCTTGAGGGGGAGCCCAGGCTGTTACTGGAGATGGATTGGTGGCTCCTACGTTTGGGTCTGCGAGTAAAATGCTTCGAGGGGGCGGTGAGCGGATCGTTTGGGGCGATACTCCCAACGATCATGCTCCAATACCCGCTGCATCAACAGCGGCCACCCATCAGGGAAATGTGAATTTTTCACCTTTCCCTCGTGCTTTTCTCACAAAGTCCCTGCCCCCAAACGCGTAACGTCTCTAGGTAACAGCCTTTCCGTAACCGGCGATGTCATAATTACCCACAAAAAGCGCATTCGTCGGCAGGCAATGGCTGTTATTAGCAGGCCGGGGGATAGCGATGCTGAAGAACCCAAGGTCAAGCCCAAGGGACATTGGCTTTCGGCGCCAAGCTGACGGTCGACACGCAGCTTCTCCAACCGTGTGACTTTACCGCAGGGAGGACGCAGGGTCCGCAAGGAAGCGGCGCTCTCTAACGCTAACTCGCTAAACTGGCCGGCAATCGCACGCAGCCGAAGGAAAGTCTGACAAGCCTACGCGGTCCGAGCGCAACATTGCGTTCTCGGTGGCGGTGTTTATCGCATGCAAGAAGCACGCGCTCGAGACCCACAGCCGTGGCGTCTCAGCGAGCGCTTCGCCTGTTCACTCCTGCACGCAGAAGCGCCCCAATAACCCTATGACACCTGTTAGTGGGAAAACCGCCGTTCGTGCCCACAATGACGGCGCATGCACGCGATCATGTAGGATACCAGCAGGACCGTAACGGTAATAAACACACCGGCACTCCACCATCGAATCGCGTGCGGCGGGAGACCGGCCGATTCCAAGGTGAGCCACGTCAAAAAAGCGGAAAAAGACGCAATGAAGAGCGCCATGAGATACGGCCAAGGCCTTTTCCCGCATTCCCTACATAATTTCATTGACTACCTCACTGTGTAACCTGAAGTCACCGGAAAAGCGGACGTCGCACCTTATAAATGAAGTGACTTATACAACTTGTCAAACTATCAGAGATAAATGCACCATGGCCTGATCCAGATCAATATAAATGTCCTTCTCGCGCCCTAACCAGCGGTACCTGGAAGTTGCGTTACCTCCCAGACCACGATCCTTTGAGCCGGCGGTGGTCTCGAGCAACTGCTGTTGCCCCTCGTACAGGCAAGGCACCGTGTCAAATAAGCAACGGCTGCATCGGTTTCGTGTTGTTGTAATGCTCTTTTTTTTTCCTTAGGCTAAACTCCTTAACTAACGAGATCCTAAGGGAGAATCACACTAATGTCGCAGCGCACACGCTCGTTGCTTACGTACAACAACAGCCCTTCGAGGGGCAGCGTTGAACTGGACCCGATGTCACCGTGCCTCGGATTGTCCATGACCTACCCACGGGTTCCATGCCGGTGGATCGCGCCCTTGATCAGCACGCTTCCGCTCACGCTGTTCAACGTGGCATCGGCGGCTGACCTCACACAGCTCCAGGGCTTAACAGCCAATGAGGCCTCCATGGCCAATGCCATCGACATCGTCTGTCCGCAGCTCGTGCAGCGTGCGCCCCAGCTCAACGCAGGTCAATTGCAACTCCAACAGACATGCACCAGCATGAAGCAGAATGCGAATGCGTTACTTGGGAACGGTGGAACACAGTTTACCTTCGGCCTCAGTGACCAGCAATTAAAGGATGCCCTCGGCCAACTCTCCGATGAAAAAAACACCACGCCGAACACCTCTGCCACAAAGGCGGACTCGGGACAAGCGGTGCTGGGAAACCGGCTGGCCGCATTGCGCGCGGGTGCCGGAGGATTCGCCGTTACCGGATTTGGATTTGGCGTCAACGGGCAGGTCTTAGACCTGGCGGCGCTCTCCTCTGGAGATGCTGACAAGGTCCAGGGACGACGGGGCGGGGCGGCCGGTGACCTGGGATTCGTGCCGCGCTTTGGAGGGTTTATCAACGGCATTTTCTCCTGGGGCGAGATTGACGAGACAGCCAATCAAACAGGCTATGACTTCGATACCGCCGGAGTCACCGCTGGCCTTGATTATCGGCTCACGGACAACGCCATCGTCGGCGCCGCCTTTAATTACTCCAACCAGAACGCCGACTTGAACCAGGGGCTTTTGCTCGCCGGCGGTGACGTGGAGGCTGACGTCTTCAGCGGCTCAATCTTTGGCACGTACTATGTCGGGGACTTCTACATCGACGGCATCGGGACCTTCTCCGGCGTTGATTACACCATCAAGCGCGAAATCATCATCCCTTCCAGTAACCCGAATGCTGATTCGGTTTCTGCTGTAGCCACCGGTGAACCCGGAGCAAACGGGTATGCCTTCAGCTTGGGAGGTGGCTACGACGGACGGTATCAGGAGTGGTCCTACTCGCCCTTTGTACGCGTTGACTACCGTCAGCTCGACATCGACGGTTACACGGAAAGCGGCGCCGACGGGTTGAACCTGCAAGTCGAAGGACAGGATGTGAATTCCTTGATCTTCGCTGTAGGCGGTCAGATTGCCTACGCCATCAGCACCCCCTTCGGTGTGCTCGTGCCCCGTTTTCGCGCCGAGTACAACCACGAGTTTGAGGACGATCCGGTGGTGCTCAGAGCCCAGTACTTTGCTCCCATCGATCCGAGCAACAACCTGACCGCGACGGGGCTCACCAATCCTGTTTTCGAAGCCCGCACGGACGAGCCGGGCCGGGATTTTGCGGTTCTGGGTGGTGGCGTTTCCGCGGTGTTTCAACGCAACGTGCAAGCCTTTGTGGACTTTGAATCGGTCGTTGGCCGAAGCAAAGTCACCAATAACATCCTGACCACGGGCGTTCGGGTTGAGTTTTAGAAACTTACGGGCTTTGTGCTAGGTGGGCGGGCCAGGAACGGCCCGCGCCGCCCGTCTCGCGGAAGGTTGCTTACAGCGCTGCGGCGCGAGGCGCCCCGGACCACGCTCGCTGGCCGCCCTTCGCCGACTGACTTGCTCTGGTCACTGGGTCTCAATTGAAGCCCTGGACATATCGAGAACACATGTTGTATGGACTCCACAGCTCCGCACAGGCCGTGAACGCCCGACCATCAACACCGGCATGGAGGCTTGCTCGTTATTGTAATTCCCTCGTATTTCCTCTAGGCTCGCCTGGCGTTGTGCAATTCAGAAAGGAACATCAGCCATGTCCAAAAAAACGCGACTGTTGCACAAGTACAACGATAATTCGGTAGCCTCCATCGCTATCCTGGGTGCCGTAGTGATGGGGCTGGGCCTCGCATCGATGGCGGTGCGCGCGCAAAGTCCCATTGCAGGCAGGCTGACCAGTATCCCGGGTCTGAGCCCAGCCGAAACGAACGCGGCGGCAGTCATCGAGGATATCTGTCCGCCCGGAAACCTGGCTGCTGACCTCCAAACCCGCTGTAATAGTCTGGTTGGGGTGGTGGTCGGTACCGGCAATCAAGACGAGGGGAGAATCGTGCTGCAACAGGTGGCACCCGAACAGATCGCCACCCAAGGGACCTACGCCGTGCAGCTGGACCCGGGGCAGTTCGACAATGTCATCGGGCGCCTGTCGGCACTGCGCACCGGTGTAACCGGTATCAGCCTGAGCGGTTTTCCACGCACCATCGAGGGCCACACGGTTTCCGGGGAAGCGCTCGCCAACCAGTTCCCGAATGGAATGACCGGCGGCGCCGCGGGCACGGAAGATTCCGGCCTGCTCGGCAAGCTGGGCATTTTCGTCAATGGCATCGGAACCACTGGGGAACAGGATACAACGGCCACCGCACCGGGCTTTGACTTCAGCTCGGCGGGCGTCACCGCGGGCGCCGATTACCGCTTGGCGGATAATTTCATTCTCGGTGCGGCCTTCGGTTATGACAGCGTGAGCTCCGATTTCAGCAACAATGGCGGCAGCCTCGACATGGACCAATACAGCATCTCGGGCTACGGGACCTATTATCTGCCCCAAGGTTTCTATGTCGACGGCCTCCTCAGCTACGGTTGGAACAATTTCGAGTCGTCCCGTAACTTCGATTATGGCTTCACGACGCCCGCGGGCGATCTGGAGCGTGTCGTCACCCAGGCCAAATCCGAGCCCGACTCCACCCAGTTCGCCGTGAGCGCCGGGGCGGGGTATGAGCTCACGCAACGTTCCGTCACGCTGACCCCCTATGCAAGAGTCAATTTCATCCGCATGGATATCGATGCCTTCACCGAAACGCGCGCTGACGGCTGGGGCATTCGTTACAACGATCAGGAGATTGATTCGTTGACAACCCAACTCGGTGGCCAGGCGAGCTATGCCGTGAGCACGCAGTGGGGCGTCCTGTCGCCGCTGGTTCTTGCGGAGTGGATACACGAATTCGAGAACGAAGCGCGGTCGATACCGGTGAGCTTCATCGGAGATCCAGGGGCCAACCCGTTCGTCGTGCCCACCAACGCGCCGGACCGGGACTTCTTTAACGTTGGGGCAGGCATCTCCGGGACCTTTGCAAGAGGTGTCTCGGCATTCTTCTATTATGAAGCCCTCCTCGGCTACAAGAACCTCGACCGCAATTTATTTACCGGCGGCGTCAGGTTCGAATTTTGAGCTGCGCGAACCGATTCGAGTAAACGCCCGGCCTTTTCATCCGCCAGCCGCCCCGCCTGAGGGCAGCGGCTGGGGGCGCGGTGATCATCGCACCTTCCGCTAACCGTCCTTGCGCGGTCGCTTGGGCACCATCTGGGCAGGTCCGCGCCAGCGGGCTCCGTTCGGGGTCATCACCCACTGTAGCACCGAGGGCCAGACCTGCTCCCAGCAGCAGCTATGGGTCAAGCCCTTCACTTCGACGACGTTGTCGGCTACCCCCTGTTGAGCGAGCGCATCGAGAAACCGCGGCAAAATGACCCGATCATCGCTGCCAATGACATGCAACTGACGGATGCTTCGGTCAAGCGGCAACCCTCGCGCCGGATCCAGGGATCCCGCTAACGGCGTGTAGTGATGGTGACCGACCCAGGCCTGGACATCGAGGTTGCCGGCGAGCGTCACCACCGCCCGGGTTGAGCCAAGCTGCGCCGCCAATAACATCGCCAAAGTGCCGCCGCCGCTGTGGCCAAAAAGGCAGAGTGCATCGCTTGCGCGCGCGTCGAGTAGCCGGCGCACCACGGTTGCCATGCTGCTGACCACCTCACGGGAATAGCGCGCCGAGGTCCAGAATTTCGCTTGGCAGGGCGGCGTGCGCGCCAGGCCATGATAGCAAGGGCGACCGACATAAACGCTGTCGACCGCATCGAGCGCCATCAAACGAAGCATCAGCGGCGTGCGAGGCGTCGGATCGTCTGCCACCCAGCGCTCCCGGATCCAGGGCGTGCCGTCCCCTTCGAGATAAACGTGCAGCACGCTGTCCGGGGTCCGTTTCAGCTTCTGATACACCACATGGACAAAGCCGTTTCCCTGCACCTCGATGCGCTTATAGCCGAGCTGTGCCGCCTCTTGGTCGATGCGCTCGGGCGCGCTAGCACAACCGACTAGCACCAAGAGCAGAACCAGCACCGGGAACGGCGCACTCACAGAGTCATAAAGGCTGCGCATCTGCCGCTGGGCCCTTGGCCGCCTGCGGATCAGCATACTGCGGTACACCATGGACGCGTAGACAACCACCATCAAGGCTCTAAAAGCCGGCCGGCTCCGCGACCCACCCTCGATCACCACCACGGAGGAAGACTCAGTGTCTTTATTTGGGCACATCTCCTGGTCGCGAGGTCGCGGGCTAAGCCGGCCTGGAATATCACACCGAGCGGCAACTGCTGAGCCCGGTAAGATCCTGCTTTAACTAGCGTTCAGATAAGGCAAGGTATTGTTCTTGAAACAAAACATGGATTTTCACCGTTGCCAAATCCCCTTTTGTATGCTAAATGATTCTACACCTCATTATCGCTCAACGTGGGTGGCCGTCATGCTAACAAAACGTCCTAGCAAATCAGCATTCGCGCCGGGCACGCCGCTTCCCGCGGCTCTCGGTGCCGTGTTCGTCGGGGTGTTGGCCGGCTGTGCGGCTCAGCCAACAACCCCGGAGCTCGCCGCAGGAGACCGCCCCGACGCGGGCGAGTTGCTCGTCGTCGACTGCTTGCTGCCGAGTCAGGTCAGAAAACTCGGCCAGAACCTCACCTATCTCGCGCCCCGCCGCGCGATCAAGACCGCCGCACGGGACTGCGAAATCCGCGGCGGGGAGTACGTCTCCTACGACCGAGCCAACTATGCCACCGCCCTCAAGGTTTGGCTGCCTCAGGCCAAGGAAGGAGACGCCGCGGCGCAAACCTATGTCGGCGAGATCTATGAGAAGGGCCTCGGCCTGCAGCCCGACTACAAGGTGGCGGTCCATTGGTATCGGCAAGCTGCCGAGCAAGGCTACTCGCGCGCTCAGATCAACCTCGGCTATCTCTACGAAAAGGGGCTCGGCGTCGAACAGGATGTCACGAGTGCCCTCAATTGGTACCGCGAAGCTTCCGGGCTCGCGGACGGGGAGCTCGAGTTCGCCTCGTCTGTGGAGATCGCCAGCCGCGCAGCGCAAGCGCAGGAGCTCACCACGCTGCGACAGGAAGTGAAAACCCAGGATGAGCAATCCGAGGATCTGCGTCGCCGCCTAGAGGCCGCCGAGCAACGGCTCGCCCAGCGGCAAAACGAGCTGGCACTGGCCGAAAAAGACCGGGAAGCACTTCAGGTGGCCCTGGCCGACAAACGGCAGGCAAGCGGCGAACCGGTGGGGGCAACACGCGCTTCAGCGGCCAGCAATCCGGATCGTACGGCGGAGCTGGAAGCCGAACGCCGCCGGCTCACCGAGCAAGAAGCCACCGCCACCGAGCAGCAAAAACAGCTGGATCAAAAGCTCCAGGCGACCGAAGCGCAGCAACAGCGGCTGCTGGAACAACTGGAACGCGAGCGCGAACAGGCCCATTCGTTGCGCCAGCAACTGGCGCAGAAGCAAGACGATCTTGCCAAGCGCCGCAGCGACCTGGCGCAGGCCGAGGCAGAACGAGACCAGGCGCAGGAGCAGCTCGCGCGCCTGCAGGCCAGCCAACAGGCCGACACGGATGCGTCCCAAGAAATCGAGCGGATGGCTCAGGTGCTCTCCGATCGCGAAGCCATGGTTAAACAGCAACGCCAAGACATGGCTTGGCTTGAAACGGAGGTGGAACAGCAACGTGAGCAACTGACCCGAGATCTGCAAGCCGCTCAGAAGCGGGAGCAGGCACTGCAGCAATCCCTGGACGCGCGAGGCGAGGAAATCGCGTCGCTGCAATCCGAATTGAGCCAAGCACAGGCGGCTCTTGCCGACACCCGCGAGGCGCTCAAGGCACGGGATGCGCAGGTTGCGCAGACCCAGCAAGAACTCGCGGCGGAGCGGGAACGCTCAGCGCAACAGGTGCAGCAAGCATCGGCCGAGGCGGATGCGAAGGCTCGCCAGATCGAGGCTCAGCTGCGCCAACGCGAAGCCGAGATTGCCAAGCAGAAAGGGGAAATCGAGCAGCTGCAGGTGTCGATTAAGCAGCAGAAAAGCCAGGTGGCCCGCCGGCAGCCGCCAAGCGAGCTGGCGTTTGCTCCCATCGGTCCAACCATCGAGACCATCGGACCGACGATTGAAATTATCGAGCCACCGCTTGCGGTAACGCGAGGGATCCCCAGCGTCACGTTGCGCGCCCCAATAGCCGAGCTGGAAATCATCGGGCGCGTCACCGCACCCGAGAATCTGATGACCTTCCGTGTCAATGATTTGCCAGCATCGATCGGCCAGGATGGGCTGTTTCAGGTAAAGATGCCAGTAAAGGAGGCGGAGACTCCCGTCAGCGTCGTTGCCGTGGACAAGAGCGGCCATCGGGCGGCGGTCGATTTCATGCTCATTCCGGCGGCGCAAAAAGAGCGCGCGCAGAAGGCCGAGGCATCACTGGCCGCCACGCCATCGCCGACAGTCGAGGTGGAGTTCGGAGATTACTACGCCCTGGTCATCGGTAATAACCAGTACCTTAACCTCCCGGATCTCTCCACCGCGGCCAACGATGCGACGGCCGTGGCGCAAATATTGAAGGACAAATATGGCTTCAAAACCGAGGTGCTGTTGAATGCCGATCGTTACAGCATCTTATCCGCGCTCAACAAATACCGGGAAGCACTGACGGAAAACGACAATTTGCTCATCTACTATGCCGGTCACGGTGAATTGGATGCCACCAATCAACGCGGCCATTGGCTCCCGGTAGACGCAGAGGCCGACAGCACGGCGAATTGGATCTCCAACGTCGCCATTACTGACATCCTCAATGTGATGTCGGCCAAGCATATCCTGGTCATCGCTGATTCCTGCTACTCGGGAGCCATGACGCGCAGCTCCCTGGCTCGGCTGCCTGCGGGCATGTCGAATCAAGCTCGAGTCAAGTGGTTCAAGGCGATGGCCAAGACCCGTACGCGCGCCGTGTTGACCTCCGGCGGGGTCGAGCCCGTTCTCGATGCTGGCGGTGGCGAACATTCCGTATTCGCGCAGGCATTCCTCCAGGTGCTGCGGGACAATGATGAAATCCTCGAGGGATGGCGCCTGTATCGGGCCGTACGGGAAGAGGTGAAACGGGCGGCGTTGGCATTCCGGGTGGATCAAGAGCCCCAATATGCACCCATCCAGTATGCCGGGCATGAAGCAGGGGAATTCCTGTTCTTGCCGAGCCGCTTCGCTGACATCGCCAGCCTCGTCGAGCCGCAACGCAGCAGGTCGGTGACGTTGGCCGCGGCCCGTCATCAAAACGCGGTGTCCGCGTCGATCCAGCAACCATAACCCGGAATGCGGCCGTGATGGGTGCGAGCGGGGAAGGTTGATGGGAGAACAGCCGGAGGTGGTATCGGTACCGGCACAACCCATGGCGGTGCTGTTTGTGGATATCTGCGGCAGCACCCGGTTGTACTCGGACGTCGGTAATGACCGGGCACGCCACCTCGTTGCCGATTGCATCAGCCGGCTCAGATCGGTCACCCTGGAGCAAGGAGGCAGAGTGGTCCAGATCATGGGAGACGGTATGCTTTGTACCTTCCCGACGGCCGATGCCGCTTTCTGTGCGACCACCGCGATGCGCGACGTTCAGAAGGATCTGGAGCTTGGCATCCATGCCGGTTTCCATTTCGGAGCAGTGATCGCGGCCGGGGAGACGATCTACGGCGATGCGGTCAACGTGGCCGCACGGGTGGCCAATCTCGCCAAGGCAGGCGAAATCATCATCACCAACGACACCGTCAACAGTCTTTCTCCGTCGCTACGCGAGCAGACCCGGTTGCTGGGAAGGGTTTCCGTAAAGGGTAAGCCCGATCCGATTCTCGCTTATGCCGTGGTGACCGATGAGAGCGATATCACCGCCTACCATCCACGTACCGATCAGACCCTGGTGCAAACCGCCGCGCTGCGCCTCACCTATCAGGAGCGTCACGTCAATCTCGACGCGCGCTTGCTCGAGTTCGTTCTCGGCCGCAGCCCCAGCTGCGACTTGGTGGTGGAGGATACCTATGCCTCCCGTCGCCACGCCTCCATCGAGTGTCGGCGCGGCAAGTTTTTCGTGCTCGACCACAGCACGAACGGTACTTATATCGGAAGGGCCGACGGTGAGATTACCCTGCTTCGCCGGGAAACGCTGCAGCTTGAAGGGACCGGTTTTCTTTCACTGGGCAGTAATCCGAAACGCGACGCCAATCACCTTATCCATTTCTCGTCGTTGAGCCTGAAAACGCCCATGGGAGGTTAACCCGTTCGCTTCGCTGATCGGGCCTCAAACTCTAGAGCTTCTCCTTTGCGCCATTGGCCTCGCGCAAGGAACTGATCAACGCCTTAGCTCTGTCTGCCTGGGCTTGATTTCCGACGCGCTGGTAGAGCCGCAACGCCCGCCCGTACATCGCTTTTGCCTGATCCACATTGCCAGCACGCTTATACACACTTCCGAGATTTCCATAAGCATTGGCCAGGCCTTCTGTCTGGCGACCGGCACGCTCGTAGATGGCAATGGCCTCTTGGTGCATCGCCTGCGCCTTTTCGAGATCCCCCCGGGTCTGATAAACCACCCCCAGGTTGCCGTAGTTGTTGGCCAGCTTTTCTTTTCGGTCCAGCGCCTCATTCAATGTCAGTGCTTGACGGTACATCGCCTCCGCCTTAGCCAGATCGCGGCGGGTCCAATAGACGCTTCCCAGATTGGCATAATTATCCGCCATTCCCGCTTTCTCCCCGAGCGCTTCGTGCAGCTCCAAGGACTGGCGATAAACCGCTTCTGCCTCCGCCAGATTACCGCGAGACCAGTAGACATAACCCAAGTTATTGTACTCCCTCGCCATGCTCCCCCGATTCCCCCGCGCCTTATGGATCTCCAGCGCCTTTTTGTACATGCTTTCCGCCTGATCGAGCTCACCTCGCGTCTGGTACATGATAGCCAGATTGCTGTAGGCGGCAGCCACGGCTTCCTGCGGCTGCTCAGCCTGGGCGGAACCGTTGTTTGGAACCGCTGCGAGCGCCGCCTGCTCCGGTGCCTTCGGGCTCGGAACGCCCACACCCAAATACATCCCGGCGTCGCGGAACTGTGCTTTTAGCATTTCCGTCAGCTCCGGATAGTGCGTCGCGACCAGTCCGCCGATGAGCACACCGCCGGCCAAGCCGGCCGTCGCCAACGCAGGCCTTCGCAGCCAGCGCCATCTCCCGGTCTGGGAAGACGAGCGCCTCACTTCGTGAAACGCGTCTCTCTGATCCGCTCGGAATTCAGACCCGACCGGCAGAGCGAGCTGCTCGTCATTGCGCACCGCGACCATGCAGGTCTGCCCGTCTGCCCAAGCGGTTTGCTCGGGAACAGCTAAATTGACTTCGGTGGGCGTTTCTTTGTCTTCTTTCTCTACTTCGTGATAATTGCCGAGCGCCGAGGGCCGGTGGTCAGGTGGCGGCGCGGCATCTGGACCATCGCGCCGCGTGACCGCGCTGCGCGGCGCGCGTTGAATCCGCTCCACCCAAGAATCCGTACGCACCACCGTTAACGCGGCCGCCGCCTTCGGTGTGTCCGCCTGATCTTCATTGGCCGGCGCCGCCGCTAGTCCGGTCGCTCCTTCGTCATCAAGCCAATTATCCCGCAGCGCTTGCTGCACATCCTCGGCAATCACCGTGCTGCGGCCCTCGAGACTCGCCAGCATAAGGGCGGTACCACAGAGGAGGTTTATGCGCCGCGGCACACCCTTGGAACGCTCTTGAATCAAGCCATAAGCGGCGGCGGCGAACGGATCATCCCCCTGATGCCCGGCGGCCCGCAAGCGGTGAAGTATGAAGGGGCGGATCTCCCAGGCTTCGAGCGGACCTAAGCACATCTCCACGGCAAGTGGGGTGGTGTCAGCAAGGTACGGACGCAGCTTCTCCACTACCCCGGGGTGACCGACAAGAACCACAGGCAACAAGCGGCGACCACCCTCTTGGAGCGACCACAGTGTGGCGAGCGTCTCGAGCAGCGCTTCGTCAAGATCCTGGGTGTCGTCAACCAGCAGGACGATCATCCTATCGGACCTGAGTCGCTTGTCGAGCGAATCCTTTAGGGCCGCGAGCAGCGTATCTGAATCGGGAAGCACCGGGGCCGCCTCCCCGTCCTGGAAGCAGGCGCTCAACAATTCCAGCGGTGACGCGTGTACCAAGGAAGGAAAGCAGACGGTGACTCCCATCAACTCCAGCTCGCGCTTTAGCACCCGCAGCAGAAGCGTCTTACCGGTGCCGGCTTCGCCGGTTAAAAGCAGCGGACCGCGCCCTTCCCGCACGGCATTGAGTAACTGCTGACACGCGTCTTGAAAGGCAAAACCTTGATAGGGCAATCGCTGATCGGGCGTCAGCCGAAAGGGTTCTTCGCGAAAAGAAAGAGTTGACGTTAGCATTGGCAATGAGCCACTCTGCGCAGCCGAAATTGAATATGCTGCCGTATCCAAACCACTTCTTCCAGTAACTATCAGACTCATTGCGGGCTCGTTAATTCGGCGGGAGCCGAGGCGTTGTGCTGCTGCGACGAAAAGTGAGTGTCCCGCGTCAGGCTCCGTCAGGCTGTGTGCTTTTGCCACCGCGGAGCGTGCATCTTGCCGGTTTGCCGGCGTGCAGAAGTCGCGCCGGCGCGGGGCAGTAGAGTGCTCACGCCGCATGTGGCACCATAGACACCCATTAGGCGCCGGCGAAGGGAGAGTCACGTCTTTGCAGGAACATTTAAGAGGCCCACGTCTCACCCGCCGTCTTGGAAACAGCGGCGCGCGCCATAGCGCCGGAGACGCAGTCGGCCAATGACGCAGCTCCTGGTTCGCTACTCGCACATACTGGAGATTGTCGGCGATATCATTAAGGTCAGCGTGCCGGAGCCTCGCAATGGCAAAATGCCGGTTGCCCGTTTTGGCGATCTCGCCCTGGTACGCGACGTCGGTGGCCGGCAATCGGTTGCCCAGGTTATCCGGCTAGACCGCGATGTGGTAGCGCTTCAAGTATTCTCTGGCACCAAAGGTCTGTCGACCGAGGCATCGGTGCGTTTCCTGGGACATCCGATGCAGGTCACTTACTCACGCAATATTCTGGGACGGGTGTTTGGTGGCGACGGGCAGCCGATCGACGCCGGTCCCAACCTGACCGAGGAACCCCGTGTGCCGATTGGCGGCCCGCCCGTTAACCCGGTGCGCCGCGTTCTTGCGTCGAAGATGATCCGCACCGATGTGCCCATGGTGGATGTGTTCAACTGCCTGGTGGAAAGCCAGAAGATCCCCATCTTCTCGGTCGCCGGTGAGCCCTACAATGCCCTTTTGGCACGTATCGGTATCCAAGCCGACGCCGACATCGTGGTGTTTGGCGGCATGGGCCTCATTTTTGACGATTATCATTTTTTTCGCAGCATGTTCGCGGAGGCCGGTGTCTCCGCGCGTACCGTCATGTTCGTCAACCTGGCCGGGGATCCCATCATCGAGCGGCTCCTGGTACCGGACCTCGCCCTGACCGTGGCGGAACGCTTCGCCGTTGAGGAATCCAAGCGGGTACTCGTGCTGTTAACGGACATGACCGCCTTCGCCGACGCCCTCAAGGAAGTGGGTATCGCGATGGAACACGTGCCTTCCAATCGCGGCTACATCGGCGATCTCTATTCCCAGCTGGCGCGCCGTTACGAGAAGGCCTGCGACTTCGCAGCAGCCGGCTCAGTCACCATCCTGAGCGTCACGACCATGCCGGGAGACGATGTCACCCACCCGGTGCCCGATAATACCGGGTATATCACGGAAGGACAGTTCTATCTTCACAACGGGCAGATCGATCCCTTCGGATCACTTTCGCGCCTCAAGCAGCATGTGATTGGCAAAATCACTCGAGAAGACCATGCGCAAATCATGAACACCATGATCAGGCTCTACGCCGGCGCCCGTGACGCCGAGCAAAAACAAGCGATGGCTTTTGAGTTATCACCCTTTGATCACAAGCTCCTGCGTTTCGGCAAGCTGTTTCGTGAGCGTTTCATGGATATCAACGTGTCCATGGCCTTTGAGCGCGCACTGGATCGCTGCTGGGAGACGCTCTCCGAGTGCTTCGAACCCAAAGAGCTGCTCATAAAACAAGCGTTCATCGACAAATATTTTCCGCGGCCGCAGGCCGCAGGCCACGCCCCTCGCCATGCCAAGGCTGGCCCTTAATAAGGCTTCGCTTATGCGCGAAAGCAAACGGCTGCGGACCTTCGAGCGGTTCTTACCGTCCCTGGACCTCAAGCGGCGACAGCTGGTTACCGAACGCAGGAAAGCGGCTCGTCTGCTCGTTAGCACCCGGCAACAGATCGACAGCTTGGAACGGAAGGTGGCGGACGAGCTTCCGATGCTGGCTAATCACAGAAAACTGCGCCACGTCGTGCGCATCGCCAGCATCGAATTGAATGAACAAAATCTCCTCGGAGTTCGGCTGCCGCGCCTGTCTCGGGTGGTTCTGGACACGTCCGATTACCCGCTGCTCGCCAGCGCGCAGTGGCTCGATAAGCTCAGCAAACATCTGTCGCTAGGCCTCGAGCTCCATGTTCGTCTCCATGTGGAGACAGCGCGGGCTGCCCGATTAGAGCAAGCGGTTCGAAAGGTTACCCAGCGGGTGAACCTATTTGAGAAGGTGTTGATTCCAAAGACACGGGCCAACATCAAGCAGATTTCCATCTACCTTTCAGACGCCGAACGCGCCGCGGTGGTCAGGGCTAAGATTGCGCGCTCGAAGGCGGTTCGGGAAAAATCCCTTGAGCATCGTCGCACTTAACAAGATCACGATCTGCGGCCTCGTTTCCGAGAAAACGCAGGTGCTTACCGAGCTTCAGAAACTCGGCTGCCTGCACCTCATCGCCCTGCGCCCGGGATCCCAGGACGCCGATGCCACCACGGCGTCGCATGCGCAGGATGCGTACAAGGCGGTGAGATTTCTTGCCTCGGCGCCTCGAAAGAGGCGCCCGGTGCCCCGCGATCCCGCATTCGACATGGGAGAAACCGTGCGGCGCACGCTGGATAACCAGCAACGCCTGCGCACCGCCACCGACAGCCGGGATTTCCTAGCGCACCGCATTCAGGAGCTTGAGCCGTGGGGCGATTTCGCCCTGCCGCAGCGACACCAGCTTGCCGGGCTGCGCTTGTGGTTCTATCGATTGCCGCGCAATCAATCAGCCAGCCTCGCCAAGCTCGCCCACCCCTGGCAGATCGTGTACCAAGATCATCGTCACGCCTATGTAGTGCTCATCGCCAGCGAGCAACCGCCCGCCGATGCCCTTCCGGTAGCGCGCACGCACGCCGGCTTCAGACCGCTCGGCGTACTTCGTCAGCAGCTGGAACAGGCCGAGATTGAGTTGGATGAACTGCATGCCGAGCGCGAACGGCTGACGCGCTGGCTTTTTCTCTTGACCCAAAATCTGGCGAGCGCCGAGGATCAGGCCGCGTTGCAGAGCGCCACCACGCAAACACTCGACGTCGATGCCATCTTTGCCGTGCAAGGGTGGGCGCCTCGAGGGGCTGTTGCCGCGATCCAGCGGCTCGTGACAGGCCGTGGTTTGGCCCTTTTCATCGAGGACCCGACGCCGACCGATTCGCCACCCACGCTGCTTGACACGCCTGCCGTCATCGCCGGCGGACAAGACCTGGTTCGTTTCTTTCAAACGCCCGGGTATCGAACCTGGGACCCCTCGGCGGTGGTCTATTTTTCCTTCGCGCTGTTCTTCGCGATGATCTTGGCCGATGCGGGCTATGCGCTCATCCTCGGTGGGCTGCTTGCCTTCGGCTGGCGCGCGCTGGGGAAAACGGACACGGGCCAGCGGCTTCGCGCCTTGGCGCTGACCACCACGGGATTTTCCCTCATCTATGGCCTACTCGTTGGAAGCTATTTCGGTAGACCTCCGGCCGAGCACTCGCTGCCAGCGGCCGTCCGATTGCTTGATCTCAGCGACTTCGACGGTATGCTCCAGCTCTCCATCACAATCGGCGCGGCCCACGTGGTGCTCGCCAATGCCTTGATCGCCTATCATCGGGGGCCGCGCCTGCGAAGCAAGCTCCCACCCATGGGCTGGATTGCCGTGACCTGTGGCGCCTTGGCGCTTTGGCTCGGCGAGGCGGGCAACTACCCGTCGGTCCTGCGTGCGCTCGGCGGCCTCTCGCTGACCGTGGGAGTGCTGCTGATCCTGCTATTCTCCGGAACGCAGGCGTTTTCAGGACGCTCGGCAATGCGAAGGCTGCTGGCGGGCTTGGTTGGGATCAGCCAAATCACCAAATTGTTCGGCGATGTCATGAGCTATATCCGACTCTTCGCCCTGGGGCTTGCCAGTACTTCCCTTGCCCTGACCTTTAACGACTTGTCAGGACAACTGATAGCTCAGCTCCCGGGGGTGGGCCTGTTGCTCGCCCTCATCGTTCTCACCTTTGGGCACGGTCTCAATTTGGTCCTCGCCGTGGTCAGCGGCTTGGTGCACGGACTGCGCCTTAACTTCATCGAGTTTTTCAGCTGGGCCATCCTCGAGGAGGGCTATCCGTTCCGCGCGTTTTCCGTGCACGACGGTAACAGGGTGATGAAATCCTTATGAACGACCTGGTGATCGCCTTGGGCTGGGTGGGATTATTTGCGCCCATGGCGCTTGGCGCAGTCGGCAGCATTATCGGTTGCAGCATTGCTGGCCAGGCAGCGATTGGTGCCATGATAGATACAGAGACCGGCCACGGGCGGTATGTGGGACTGTCGGCCATGCCCTCGTCGCAGATTATCTATGGCATTGTGGTCATGCTGACCTTGAACCGGGAGATCACCGTGCGCGTGGCGCCCGGCCTCTTCGGTATCGGTGTGTTGGCGGGGCTGGCGCTGATGGTCAGCTCCATCCGCCAGGGCCTTCTGGTCGCCTCGGCCATCAATGCCATCAAGGCAAAGCCGGAGCTTTTTGGCCTGTCGCTGGCCCCCGCGGCTGTCGCCGAGGGATTCGCGGTGTTCGCCTTCATCTTTGCCCTGGTGTTAAGCGGTGGATTACCGACGGATTAAGACGCCGGTGGCTGGAGACCAGGGTCAATGAGCGACCGCGGCCCGCCGGATGAGAAAAATCCGGTTGCCGCCGGCGTCGAGGCCCTGATCGCGCGGCTGCGCGACGAGGGCGTTGCCGAGGGACGTGAGGAAGCCAAACGCATCGTTGCAGAAGCCGAAGCTCGGGCGCGTTGGATGATAGAGCAAGCCGAGCAGGAGGCCGACACCCTTCGCAGCGAGGGGCGGCGCGCGGCACT
Organism: Gammaproteobacteria bacterium; assembly: GCA_018224385.1. GTDB lineage: Bacteria > Pseudomonadota > Gammaproteobacteria > HK1 > HK1 > JAGTVB01. Next base: position 2,420 of record JAGTVB010000057.1, on the reverse strand, counting down.
GCGCTTTAAGCAGGCGGCCGAGGAGAGCCTACGCACCGCTGCGCGAGACACGATCCTGTCCCTCAAGTCCACCTTGAGCCAGCGGTTTTCGCGCGAGATCGAGCGGCTCGTCTCGGAACGGCTCAAAGACGAGGAGCTGCTGGCGCGTCTCATTATCGAGATCGCTGGCCGTTTGCGCAGCGAAGTGGAGGCGCAAAATGGCTTGCACGTGCTGCTGCCGAGCGACGTCGTGGGTATCGAAGAATTGCGTCAGAAGCCCGAAGAGCTCCAGCAGGGCGCTTTGACTGACTTTGTGCTGGCCATAACGGGCGATATTCTGCGCGAAGGGGTCACCTTCGGCGTCAGCGACGACAGGGAAGGCGGCATCCAGGTGCGCCTGCAGGATAGCGGAATTACACTCGATCTCACCGATCGGGCCATTGCTCAGCTGCTGCTTCAGTATCTGCAACCGCGCTTCCGCGCGCTGCTCGAGGGTATTGTCAAATAATATGCGCCCAGCGCTGCGATACACCCTGGTGATGTCGAGCTTGCCACACCTGCCTTCGCTGTTCGCATTACGGGAAATACCGCTATCGCGGTTACAGCTCAATCAACGCCTGCGTATGCTGGAGCCAACAGATGCCGCTACCTTGCGCCACATTCAGGCAATGATGAGTTGGGGGCGTTTGTCACTGGAGACGACCGATCAGCACATCCTCAGCCAGTTACGACAGCTCCTGAACCAACTCGACGGCCGGCGGTTCCTCCAAGAGCTGATCATCGCTCGTTTCGAGCTGTTGACCATCGTCGCCGCCTTGCGTCGACGCCATCGCGATGAGGCGGCGCCGCCACGCGGCCTGCGGTGGGGCTATGAACGGTGGGTTTCCCACATCGAACGCCACTGGAAAGAACCGGGATTTGGCTTGGAAAAGGCATTTCCTTGGATCGTCAACGCCAGGAGCTGTCTCGAACACGACGATACCGTGGGGCTCGAACGATTGCTGATGGCCACCGCTTGGGATCACTTGGGCCGTGCCGGCGAGGGACACTATTTCGATTTTGAAGCCGTGGTGATCTATGCGCTGCGCTTTGATTTGATCGCGTCGTGGGCGGGATGGGACCGAACAGCCTCAAGAGCCCATTTCCTGGGACTCCTGGAAGCCGAGCTTGGCGAATGTGGCGATTTATTTGCGGTGTGACAGCCCCCACCGCCTGGCCTCAAGGGACGCCGTGAATACATCCTGTAGGCTTGAAGTCCGGCATCCATGCCGACGAACCCACCCTTGTGGTCAGGCGACGGGCTGCTGCAGCTTGTTAGCACGATCTTCTAGTCTGCATGCGGTGCTGACCAAACAAAGACAATGGCCCGTTGTCGTGCGCATCTGCGCGTGGGCGCTGTGCTCCCTGCAAGGACGCTCCGTGAGAGGCAACAACAAAGTGGCGAAATGATGAGCGTGACCGAGCATCAAGCCACTGCTCGTGTGGTCACGGTTCAGGACGATCTGGTTACCATCGAGTGCGTTGCCGCGGGCGGAAAAATGACGCCTCTCGTCAAAAACGAAGTGGTCTACATCTGCCCGACACATGCGCCTGCTAATGGCAACGGCGTGCAGCGGCTCAAGGCCGAAGTTCTGCGGGTTCGCGGACACACCGCCGACGCCCAGGTGTTCGAAACCACGGCCGGTATCGGCGTCGGCGATCCGGTGGTGCAGACCGGCGAACTGCTGTCGGTGACGCTGGGGCCGGGTATCCTCGGTCAGGTCTACGATGGCCTGCAAAGCCCGCTGGAGAGAATCGCGATCACCCATGGGTATTTTCTGGTCCGCGGCGCGGCGTTCGATCCGCTCGATCGGCGAAAACGCTGGTCTTTTGTTCCGACGGTACAGGCGGGCGCCCGGCTCACGGCGGGCGCCGTGCTTGGGACCGTCCAAGAAGGACGTTTCAGCCATCGCATCATGTTGCCCTTCGATGAGCCCTCTGAAGTCGAAGTCACCTGGATTCAGGAAGGCGCCTTCCCGGTGGATGTGCCGGTGGCGCGAGTGCGCAAGGCATCGGGCGCGGAGCGTTCACTGACCCTGATGATGCGCTGGCCGGTGCGTCGGCCGTTACCTGAACAGCTGCTGCGAAATCATCGGTGCGAGCGGCTCTATCCCAGCGAGCCGCTGCTGACAACGATACGCTTGATCGACACGTTTTTCCCCATTGCCCGGGGTGGCACCGGCTGCATTCCCGGACCCTTTGGGGCCGGTAAAACGGTACTGCAAAATCTCATCGCACGCTTTGCCGCGGTCGATATCGTCATCGTCGTCGCCTGCGGCGAACGTGCAGGAGAGGTGGTCGAAACCATCAGCGAATTCCCAAAGCTCGCCGACCCGAGGGGTGGCGGCGTGCTCATGGACCGAACGGTGATTATTTGCAATACCTCATCAATGCCGGTGGCG
>JAGTVB010000056.1 GCA_018224385.1 Gammaproteobacteria bacterium | reverse complement strand
TTTCGGCATCGCCGATGAACCGATGACCGTCCTGGTTACGGCCGCGCAGCGCCACGAACAACGCCTGCGCCGGCAAGCGCCGAGAATCGACCTCGCAGCCTTGAATCCAGCCATCGACGCCGGTCAGTTCGGCACCGAGATGGAGCGCAATGTCGGACAACCTCATCCTAATCATCAACTGCGCTCTCGAAGTGCGTGACGAACCACCGCCGCATCGCTGAAGGGGCGTCGCACGCCATTGATTTCCTGATAGTGCTCATGGCCCTTCCCGGCGATCAGGACCACATCGGTAGGCTGCGCGGTCTGCACGGCGTAGCGGATGGCTTGCTCGCGGTCTCGCTCGACGATCACGGCGCTGCGCTCGGGAATGCCCTGTAATATCTCATCGATAATGCCCTGGCCCTCTTCGCTGCGGGGATTGTCGTCGGTCAGCACCACGACGTCGGCCTCTCGCGCCACCGCGGCCCCCATGAGCGGGCGCTTTCCGCGGTCTCGATCGCCTCCACAACCCACCACACACCACAGCACGCCGGTGCACTGCTCGCGCAATGCGTCGAGCACGGCCGTCAGCGCCGCTGGAGAATGCGCATAGTCCACAACCACGAGCGGCTGCGACCCGGTTCCCCCGCAGCGCTGCATACGCCCCGGCACCGGCGTCAGCTGTCCCAGGCGTGCGAGGGCATCACCGAGCGGTACCCCGCTGGTCAACAGCACCGACAGCACCGCCAACAGATTGGATGCATTGAAGCGGCCTAGCAGGGTGGTTTTTACCTCGCCCCCGCCCCAGGGCGTTTCCACCCCGATGGCCAACCCCTGGGCGCCATTGCCGAGGACCCGTCCCCTGACGGCCGCTCGCCGCTCGGCAAGGTCCAACGAATACGGCACCGCCTCCACGCCGGCGGGCCGCTCCGCGAGCAAGCGGCGCCCAAAGGGATCATCCACGTTGAGCACCGCGAAGCGAAGCCCCGGGGTTTGAAACAGGCGACCTTTGGTGGCGCCATAAGCCGCCATGGTGCCGTGGAAATCCAGATGATCCCGGGTGAGATTGGTGAACACGGCGGTGTCGAAGGTCACCGCCGCGACCCGCTGCTGCTCGAGCGCATGGGATGAGACTTCCATCACTGCAACCCGTGCCTGGCGTTGCTGCATGTGCGCCAGAGCACGATGCAGGGTAATGGCATCGGGTGTGGTATGCGAGCTCGGCTCGAGCTGCCCGAACAAACCGTAACCGAGGGTGCCGATGAGTCCGCAAGGCACTACCCGGCTTCCCTCTGGATCCCACTGGTGCAGCGCCTGGGCCACATGGAAGGCGACCGAGGTCTTGCCATTGGTCCCGGTCACCCCAATGACCTTTAGCGCTCGACACGCTTCGCCGAAGAACCGGTGCGCAACGCGCCCGATACAGCCCGGCAGATCAGCGACACACAGTATGGGTACGTTGTGCGCGTGGATCGGCGTCGGCACTGCCGCGCCGGATTCGACCACCACCGCCACCGCACCGGCGGCACAGGCCGCGTCGATGAAAGCGCAGCCATCGTGGCGGCGCCCCCGGCGCGCAAAATACAGATCGCCCGGCACCACCGCACGGCTGTCCGATGCCAGTCCGGTGATCAGACGCTCGTCCCCGGGCCGCATCCGCACGCTATCGCCCAGCAGCTGGCTCAGGGGCCGGCCCAATAGTGATCGCTGCTCGCTCTTCAGGGTGCCAGATTCCACTGCTCAGGTCCTCGATTGAAATCACCCGGCTGCCAGGCCGCCTCGACAAAACCTGGCTCAGGCCGCCGCGAGGGTGCCCCGGTTAAGACCGCCGGATCCTCGGATAAATCGATGCGCTTGGCCAACAGCGTGGGTTCGTCCGGCGCGACGCCTAGCAGCGGAAGCGTGGAAGACATCACCTCAGTGAATACCGGCGCCGCCACGTCGCCACCATAGTATTCTTTACCGCGGGGCTCATCGATGGTGATTACGGCTACAAGCCGCGGGGCTGAGGCCGGGATGATACCGACAAACGCCGCCACATACCGATCATCGGCGTAACCACCCGGAATGGGCTTGCGTACGGTCCCCGTCTTGCCAGCCACCCGATACCCCGGAACATGGGCTTTTGGGGCGGTGCCGTCACGTGCCACCACCGCTTCTAACATATTGCGCACCGCCAGGGCCGTACGCTCAGACATGATGCGCCGTGCGGGAACGCGCTCCCGTGTTTGGACGAGGGTCGGGGAATGCAGCCACCCGCCGGTGGCAATGGCGGTATAGGCCCGCGCCAGCTGCAAAGGCGTGACTGAAAGCCCATAGCCGAACGAAAGCGTCGCCTGATGAATTTCGCCCCAGTCGTGATAGGAAGGAAGCATCCCCCGCGCTTCCCCAGGGAAATGAATGTCCGTCGCATTTCCGAACCCCAACCCTGAAAGGAGGCGCCAAAGCCGGCCTGGAGGCATGGACAGGCCGAGCTTACTGGCGCCGACATTGCTCGATTTCTTAAGCACGCTGCGAATATCAATGACGCCATAGTTGCGCAGATCCCTGACGGTATACTTCCCCACGCGAAACAGCCCGGGGCGCGTATCGAGGCGCGTTTCAGGCACTACCCACCCGGTTTCCAGCGCCGCGGCGACGATGAACGGCTTTACCGTCGAGCCCGGTTCGAACACATCGGTCACGGCTCGATTGCGGAATCGCTCGCCGGTACGCTCGGCCCCATTGTTTGGGTTATAGGCAGGGTCGTTCGCCATCGCCAGCACGTCTCCGGAACGGGAGTCGAGTACCACGATGGATCCCGACTTGGCGCGATGACGCTTCACCGCCGATTTCAAGGCCCGATGAGCCACGTATTGAATACGCCGGTCGATGGTGACCACCAGATCGCGGCCAGAGCGCGGGGCGCTAATACGCTCCACATCCTCGACCGTTCTCCCAAGACGGTCGCGAATGACCCGCTTGCTACCCTGCACGCCGCGTAGCCGGTCGTCAAAGCCGAGCTCCAAACCCTCCTGGCCCACATCGTCGACGTTGGTAAAACCGACCACGTGGGCGGCTACTTCTCCGCTGGGATAGTAACGCCGGTATTCGCGCTGCCGATGCAAACCACGGAGCGAGAGCTCGGCGATGCGGTCCGCAAGGCCCGGCGCGACGTGTCGTTTGAGATACAGGAACTCCCGATCCATGCGATCGAGGATAAGGCGCTCAAGCGCGGCCTCGTCCAGCCCCAGCAAGGGCTCAAGCAATCCCCAGCGATGGCGCTCGGTCACAAAGGTGGGCGGACAAACCCAAATGGAGTCAACCGGCGTGCTCACGGCGAGCGACTCACCATGACGATCCAAGATCCGCCCGCGATGGGCAGGACTGCTCACGACGCGTAAAAAGCGGGCATCCCCCTGGCGTTGCAGGAATGTCTTGTCGATCAGCTGCAGATCCACCGCCCGCCACAGCAGACCCAAAGCCGCAAGGCTCATGAGGCAGAGGACAAATCCACTGCGGGCGGGCGAGTACGTCTTGTTCCGGGCGCTCATTACGGTTTCACCAGCACGATGCTATCCGCCGAGGGCGTATGGAGCTGCAACCGGGAGCGCGCCAATTGGCGGATTCGATCATGACTCGCCCACGTGCTGTGTTCAAGCTGCAGCCGTCCCCATTCCACCTGCAGTTCGTCATGGGCCTGCTCCAGCTGTCCCAATTCGACGAAAAGCTTTCGATTGAGGTGCTTGGAATAGACCACCGACAGCGCCGACCCGAACACCAGCAGGGAGAGGAACATGGCGAGCACCGAACCCTGCTTCATGCGCACTTCTCCACAGCGCGTAGACGCGCGCTGCGCGCCCGCGGATTGCTCGCGACTTCCCGCACAGAAGGCCGCACCAACTTACCGAGCCGCGTTAAGCAAGGTGGCTGCGGGCTGCAGCGGTTGCGCGGCGCTGCCGAAAGTTGGCTCCTAGAGGCGTCGCGGAAAAAACGCTTGACGATGCGATCTTCCAGAGAATGAAAACTAATAACAACGAGCCGTCCTCTGCCAGCGAGCACCTCGGGAGCCTGCACCAGCGCCGCCTTGAGCTCGTCCAGCTCGGCATTGATAAAGATGCGCACCGCTTGGAAAGTACGGGTCGCCGGATGTCTGTCTCGGGGCCAGGCCGGCACCGCCTTCGCCACGACTTCGGCCAGCCGCCCGGTGGTGTCCAGAGGAGTCTCGGCGCGAGCCTTGACGATTGCCCGCGCGATGCGCCGTGCAAAGCGCTCTTCCCCGTACTCCCAAAGCACCGCCGTGATTTGCCGCTCAGATGCACGTCGTAACCACGCGGAAGCACTCTCACCCTGGTCGGGATCCATACGCATATCAAGAGGGCCATTGGTGCTGAAACCAAAACCGCGCCGCGGGTCGGCTAACTGAGGTGAGGACACGCCCAGATCTAACAGCACGCCATCCACTTGCCCAAACACTCCTGCGGCTTTGGTGACGCGGCTCAATTCAGAAAAGGCGCTGCGTTCCATCGTCAACCGTGTATCCGTCATCGCTATTGCCTGACCCACCGCCACCGCCTGCGGATCTCTGTCGAGAGCCAAAACCCGACCGGTGGCGCCTACCCTTGATAACAGTTCCCTGGTATGGCCGCCCCGACCGAAGGTACAATCCACATAGATCCCCCCTATCCGGGGAGCCAGGGCGGCCATGACCTCCTCCACCATAACCGGTACATGGACAGCCGCACGCTCCGACATTCCTAATTTAGGACCAGCGAACTCAGCGCCTCCGACGGATCTCTGAGCAGCGCACCGGTCTGCACTAGAGCAAGCTGTCCGGCGCACCACTCTTGCCAGGCCGCCTCGTTCCAGAGCTCGAAATTGTTTACCTGCCCGACCATCTTCACCCGCTTTTCCAGCTTTGCGAACTCGCGCAGATGCTGCGGCAGGAGAACGCGATTATGACTGTCCAACTCAAGATCCGCCGCCCGCCCAATGAGCAGCTGACGGATGGTTTGGGCCTGCCGATCGAGGGCCGGTAAGCTTCTCAGCTGATGCTCGATCCTCTCCCAATCGGGCAGCGGGTAGACGACCAAGCAGGAATTCATCAGGCTAATCGTGGCGATCAGCCTTCCGCCGCCAACCTCGATAAGTTGTTCTCGATACCGCGACGGCACCGCCAAGCGGCCCTTGGCGTCCAGATTGAGACTGAATTCCCCACGAAACACGCACCACCCCGGCGGTCACTCCGGCCCACAATGTCCCACTTCCTCCCACTTATCGGAAATATTGGTCAATAACTTTACCCCTGTCAAACACCGGGCATTGGCCGTCGTCAGAATGACAGAAATAATCTATCAACAGAGAGTTACTTAAATCTCTTAAAGCTCTTTTGATGTTTTAGCGGGCACCACCAAGAGGCGATTGGTAAACCCAAGACCGAGCAGAGAAAGTCAGGAAATGGGTTTGTCAGAATGGCGCAGCCGGCTTACCTATTGGGCATCACCAGCCGATTGGCGCGCGCTTAGCGGGTGTTTTAATACCCCGGCCAGCACCGGAGTGGCAAGGCGCACGGTGGCGAAACACCCTCCTGGGTGATCGCGGGAGCCGACCTGTAAGCCGGGTTCTGTCGAGTGCAGTCATTCATCTGGGATGCACGTCGCCGTGCATCTCTAGCGACCTACCCGGGAGCAGCGCGGGCCACGCTTTGTCATGTTCGAGCATGACGAGCTCCCCTATTTGGTCTTGCTCCGGGTGGGGTTTACCCTGCCACCGATGTTACCACCGGCGCGGTGCGCTCTTACCGCACCTTTTCACCCTTACCACGACAGCAACGCAGTGGATTAAAACTGAGCACTGTCTTGGCGGTATATTTTCTGTGGCACTTTCCGTGGACTCACGTCCCCCAGGCGTTACCTGACACCCAGCCCTGTGGAGCCCGGACTTTCCTCTACGACGGTGCGACTGTGTGCCTCACGTCGCAGCGACTGCCCGGTCGGCTCCCGCGGTGTGACTAATGTGGCCGGATTACTCGGGATTTGCAAGCGGCCACGGCGATCGATCGAGCACGAGTCCCCACGGCCTTGGGACCCGTACCTGGCCAAACCGTGAGACCGATGGCGGCCAATCAGGGTGCCGTGCGGGTAAGCTGCTGATAGTGCTCTTCGCTCAGAACGTAGCGTGGGCTGGTGTCGATCGCAAGCGTGGCATGGCCGCCCTGGTCGAGCTGAAGTGGCCGCGTGCGTCCGACTACATCGACCACCAGCCAGCGTTTTTTCGGATCCCGCTGAAGCGCCCATGCCGCTGCATCACCGGTAGTCCAGATGACAAACGTGTCACCGAAGAAAGCCGCCTGGACCTTCGCCCCCTGTTTGGATACGCGCCGATACGGCATGCCGTCGATAAGGGCGCTCGCGGCATAAAGGGCGGCTTCTCCCGGAAGGTGACCCATTGCATAGTCCCAGCGCAGCGGCAATTCGCGCGCATAGGCGAAGGCAGCACAAAAGGCGATCAGCTCGAAATCCGAGCGGCTGTTCACCCAAGCGACCAGCTTGGCGGTGGTGTCGGCCTGCCACCGCAGGCCGTCGAAGCCATGCCACGGCAGCGCGCCCGTCTCCCCGAGCCAGAAATCAAGCGGATTGTCTCGCTGAAGCTGTCGGTAGGCCCGGCGCACGCCCCGTTCGCCCTCCGCCTCACTGTTACCGATAACGCCCTCCAACACCGGGGGTTGTTGCGGATAGACATGGACATCCCACCGATCCTGGTGGCGATCTAATCCCAGCCGCAACGCTTCCACGAACCAGTCGAGGACCTCCCGAGCGCCCGGGCGAGCGAGGCTGCTGCCGCCATACACGGCGTCGGCCCGCGCCCGTTTGGCCGCCTCGTGATCCCAACGTGTTATCTCGACCCATCGTTGCGGCGAAGGACGTGCCCGGCGGTCGATATCGATTTCGTTAAAGGCTTTGAAGTAGCGGGTAGCGGGGGCAATACGTTCGGCCAGGTGCAGCCTTTGGATAGGCCCGGTTTGATTATGGGGATCACGAAAATCGCCAGTCAGCACAATACCGTGGTCACTCGCCGCCTGCCACAGCGGTGCTCGGAAACCCGCGTGAGAGCCGAGATTGTGCAGCACCCCCATGCGTTCCATCCAGGGGAAGACATGCTGGTAAGCCCTAACCGCGCCTCCGAAGCGACGGCCGGTGAAGAGATCGTAGTAGCTGATCCAAACCTTCTTCCGATGGCGGCGCTGGCGCTGATCGGCGGTCCCCCGCACCACCGTGAAGCCGTCCGCGGGATAGTGCGCTATCAGACGGCCATCCAGGGTGTAGAGCGTTGGCTCCAAAGCGTAATAGCCCATCTCGGGTGCGATCCCGAAGTCCAGGGTAACGGATGCGGGGAAGGTCGCGGTAATTTTCTGCTCGGCAAGCGCCGTGCCCCGGTAATCCCGCAGACGCACGCGCAGCTCGGCCTGGAACGGGATGACCGGCAGCTCCCACGCTGGCATGTCCTGCGCCCGCTTGGGACGCCAACGGATTTCGGCGCGCACGCGCAGCGCATCGCCCGGTTGGGGTAAGTTGGCTTGGGCCTCAACGAAAAGCAGCGCCGTCAGGCGCTTCGCCTGGCTCGCCAGCGCGACATCGGCATCCGGGTCGTAGAGCTGGGTGCGCACGCCCGTGAGCGGTTTCCCGGCCGCATCCAGGAAGTGCGCGCTAAAGGCAAACGGCTCCCCACGATCTCGGTCGGTGATGAGCTTCAACAGTAATCGATGCCAACCGGGCGTCAACTCCAGTTCGGCGAGCTTGCCCCGATGAGCCGCGTGCCGGCCAAATTCCACTGCCTTGCCATCCAGCCAGGCGGCTATGCGGCGTAGCGCACCGCCCACGCGAAGCAAGGCGCCGGTTTGAGTGGGCACGTGCAGGTAGACATGAGCATATCCCGTCCCCCGCGGCCAGGTGAATGACTCCTGCAGCCGCGCAACTACGGCACAGCGGCCATCAGCGCCCGTGGTGCAGGCGGTCCAGCGACCGAAATAGTCGGTCAGCAGCACGCTGCGGATAAAACCATCGCCCGGGTTGGGCCGTAACCGCTCTTCGGCATCGAGCCCATAAGCCGAGTACCCCGCTCGCCCGCCGAAAACCCCCGCCGTAAGCCACGCCACCGGCACGCCGGCGTGCAGCGGTTGCGCTGGCGCAACGCGCACTTCAGCAACCGGGGGTAGCCCGCCGCGCGCCGCGGTGGCGCGCACCTGGCGCCGAAGGGCGGCCCATTCACGGGCGGTATCCGCGACCGGCAACCCCTGCGGCGGCCGGCTCCCAGAATCCGCAGTCAAAGTGGCGTGTGTTATCTCGCGGGGGTGGGAAAGCGGCGCCGGGTCGAGATCGCCGGGAACCGCCAGCAGCAACGGAAGCACGGCCAATGCCGGCATCCTACGCAGACCATGAGAACGCTCGGCGAGGGCCATTCCCCTATCGCATCCACCCCAGGTTCATCGCCTTTGACCTGCCGACAGCGGCGGTTAGCGCTTCAGCCGTATCGCGCTACCGCATGCGCCGGTCTCCAGTATCTGCGGTGCAAGCTCAGCACGCGCTTAAGGCTGTACGGAAGCAGATGCTCGCAACACCCGAGCCGAAACGCCCACCACTTGGCCACCGTTCGCACCAGAGCGCCAGGCAAGGCGGCGGGGGCATGCCGTGTCAGATACGCGAGCTCGGAGAGAACGAAGCGTTTCCCTTCACCTTCCGGTGCCCCAAAAGCTTGTCGAACCCAGGGCTCGCGCGCGTGGAAGACGCCAATGTCGAAATACCGACGGCACTCCTCGGTGAGGCGATAATCGTGGGAGTGATACACAGCCGCCTCGCTGCAGTAGGCAATGTTCCAGCCGGCGAGCAGCAGCTTAGCGGCCACGTAGGTATCCTCGTTCATGATGGTGGAGCTCGGAAAACCGCCCACCGCCAGCAGGGCGCTGCGCCGAAACGCGGAAAATGAATTCGACAAAAAGGCCGCCTTAATGCCGAGGCGCTGACGGTCCCTCAAAGTGCGAACGGCACTGGTCGGTGGATAGTTAAAAAGCCGCGCATGGGCTCCGATTGGCCCTGCGTTGGGCTGCGGCAGCTGGCGCCCATAGGCGGCGCCCACGGCGGCGTCCGCGAAGCAGGCCACCAGCCTTGCCAGCTCGTCGGGGCCGGCCAGAATCGCGTCCTGCGTAAGGAACACCACGATCGCCGCCTGGGGCAGGCGGGCCACGCCCCGCTGTCGTGTGCCGCCATGGTTGAAAGCCTCCGGCGCAATGATCTCCACGTCAAAGCCATACTGTCGCGCAAGCGCCACCGTGTCATCGCGCGATCCGGAGTCGATAATCAAGCGGTACGCGGGCTTGGCCCGCTGGCGCGCGAACGCCTCCAGCCAGCCCCGCCACTGGTCGCCGGCATTGAGGGTCGGCACAATAACGGCCACATCATGCATGGTGCGCTCCAACAGTTTGC
>JAGTVB010000055.1 GCA_018224385.1 Gammaproteobacteria bacterium | reverse complement strand
TGCTGGCGCAGGCCGTGCGCCAAGCCGCCCTTGAGGGTGATACAGACGTTAAACCTACATAACGGGGGATTTCAGTGACGGATAAGGTGATAGGTATTCTCGTTGTCCATGCCCTCATTCTCGTGATCCAGTTCGCGCTGGCGAGGATGTTTCCGACTCAGAAACGGGCCGTCCGCGGCACCTATTTCATCCTTTTGCCTTTGGGCTTGATGTTCTTTATGCCGCCACCTCCAGCAGCAGTGGCGCCCCTGGTGCTGGGAGGCCTGTTTTACATTTTCTATTATGCAAACCGCGCAGCCGTATGTTCTGAGGCGGTGACGGCAAAGTAAGGAACTGAGGTTTAACATCTGCTTCCAGCCGACGATATAGGATGAAATTTTTTCGGTTGCTGTCTATTGCTTCCCGCCACAGCTCGTCCCCCACGCCGTGCCCTGAGGGACCAATCGTTTGCGGCCGCGGTGCGCTCGCCATCCAGTCGCGTTTTTTCTGTGCCCTGGCGCCCAGCATGCCCTGAACGTTCGGCCTGGTCGCGGCGCCGGCTCGCCCGTCGGGCAGGCGGTTCGGCGCGGCCCTGTCTGCTGGGCGCAACTTTGGCTCGCTTTCCGGGCGCCTCGGCTCTCGACCGCCGGAATTTCCTCGAACAGGGTGAATCCTTTTGCCGTTATCCGCATTATCAGGTCAGTGGTGTCTTCTGGCGGGCGGTCGCGCGCAGCGCGGGTTAGACGAATTTCTGGGGTAGCCCAGGCGCTCTTTTAGACGTATCGTACAACGTACCTTAGGAGGTACGTTTGAATGAAGATTCCCGAAATCATCCCCGTCACCGACTTGCGCCAGGATGCGGCAGCTGTCCTGAAGAAGCTCAAGGATTCCGCTGGCCCTTTGGTAGTTACCCAGCGCGGTCGTGCGATTGCTGTCATTCAGAGTATAGACGCGTACGAAAAGTCTGAGCGCGAGCGCGAACTCCTGCGTCTACTGGCCATCGGTGAAAAGGAAATCGCTGCGGGTGCAGGGCACACCTTGGCCAGCGTTCTGAAAGAAGCGGACGACGTGCTGAAGGGCGGAGGACGTGAAGGTTAGGTTTACGCCGACCGCTCGTGCACAATTCCTCGAAGGTCTGGAGTATATCCGGCAGGACAGCCCGACCGCCGCCTTTCGATTTCGTGAAAAGGCGGAGCAGGCCTTGCGTCGGCTGGAGGGGTATCCGGAATCCGGGCGCTCTATACCAGAGTTTCCGGCGCTGCCGCATCGAGAAGTGATCGTTCGGCCTTATCGGTTTTTCTATAGGGTTGTGGGGAAGACAGTTTGGGTTGTGGCCGTGTGGCACAGTGCGCAACTGCCGGAAGGCCGACGGACTAGTACTGTCTAACACCGCTTCCAGCCGACGAACCCGGTCGTCACGCCCCGTGCGGGGCACGGGTCGCGCCACCCCGGCCCGCAGCTGAGCGGCCGCACGTTAGACCCACGTGAGGTATCCGAAGCAGTTGCGCAAAATGGCCGAACTACGATAGACTGAAGAGGTACCCATCTGGGCGGCCTCTCGCGATGACCATGCAAATGCTGCAGGAACAGCGAGTCGCTGTGTTGGAACTCGCTAGACGCCATAGGGTTACGTCCGTGCGGGTTTTCGGCTCGATCGCACAACGTACTTGCGCCACATTCTCGAGATGACCGGTCGCATCGAGGCTGCGACCAACGCCGGCGAAGCCGCCTTTATCGCTTCTCAGTGAGATACCATCCTACCCTGGCTTCGCCCCCCGATAGGGGTATGCGCCTGGAGGATAATATGGGAACGAAGCGTGGACATTGCTCGGACGATCGCAAGCGGACTGATGCGAGCTTGGATGCGGAACGCACCGGATCGGATGCGGTCACCGACGAGGTACGACGCCGACTCGACAACCTCCTTGAAGTCGACCGCTTCCTCGCAGACGACCGCCTGTTCAAGTTCCGCGAAAAGGCGGATCGACTTAGCGAACTTGATCGCTTAGCTTCCCCGCCCGCAAACCGGGGTGTGGAACACGAGCGTGAAAGCGCGGACGAGAGCATTCAGGCTGAGCGCGAAGCTTCCGACTCCCTGCTTGAGCGCGAGCGGGGCCGGGTGGATGAGCGCTCGGCGGCGAAGCGACGGGAGTTGGATGAGGAGCGCAGAGAGCGGAAGGTGAAGCGGGATGAAACCGATGCGAGTTTGGCCATAGAGCGGACCGGGTCAGACCTTTCCCTGGCCGCCCTTGATCGCAATCATGAGGTGCTGGCAATAGTGACGCATGATCTTCGCAACCCACTCACCGTGATCGCTGGAAATTCGGCCCTCCTCATCGAAGATACGACAGAAGATGCAACGCGCAAAGCGGCCGAAGAAATCCTGGGCGCGGCGACCCGCATGGGACGGATTCTGGAGGATCTCCTGGACGTTGTGCGCATCGAGTCCAGAACGCTTCGGATCGCCAAGGACATCCACGATATTGGGGCCCTGCTTGCCGAAGTGCTACGCTCCTATCGACCGCTTTTCGTGGACCGGGCGATCCGCTTCCAAGTCGAGTTGCCGACGGTTGCGTTGCTTGCTCCTTTCGATCACGACCGGATCGTCCAGTTGCTCTCAAACCTTCTCGCCAACGCGTTGAAGTTCACGCCAACAGGCGGGGCCGTAGAGTTGTGCGCCGAGGCGCACGAAGGGGAGGTCGTGCTCGTAGTGCGGAACAGCGGCCCGGGCATAAAGCCAGAGGACCTACCGCATGTCTTTGAGCGATTCCGGAAGGCCGATGAGGATCCGCATCGTGGGCTCGGCCTCGGACTCTACATTTGCAAGTCCATTTCCGAGGCCCATGGTGGCTCGATCTCGGTCGCAAGCACGCCTGGTTGCGGAGCAGAATTCCGCGTGGCGCTTCCCACATCTGAGGCATGTCGGTGACCAGCGAGGCTGACATCCCCTTCCACTTTTTGTGGAACCCTTCTAGGCAAGTGCACCATAACGTTCGACCAGACCACAAAGGAGAACACCGATGCGCAATGTCAGTAGTGCCCCAACAACGGTAGTGTGGGTGATTTCCCTGGTTCTATTTCTCGTCGCGCTCGCCGCTCACTTCGGCTTCGCTACGATCCCGGAGCCATACGCAACCTGGTCCTGGATTGGCGGCTTTGGCCTGCTGCTCCTCGCGTGTCGCGTTCGTGGCCTGTAACTGCCAGCTGGGGCTGCGGCCTAACCATGTGGTGTCCGTAATCGACCCCCGTCAAAATATGGAAGACCTCCTGCTCGGCAGGTTCTTGACTTGATATTGCCGCTGCACAGTACACTGATAACCGTACTGGTGATGGCCGCGGCAATCATCTTGCTGCGACAGGCTGCCTGGTGGGGGCTGCGTCTGGCCTCACGCCTTCTCAGCATTTCGTTGACGGTCCTCAAGCACGTCCGGGATCGCAAAGATATTTCCGGACTCGGTACGAGGATCAAGACGTCGTTTCCTGCGGCGACCGACAGGTTGCACGCCCGGCTGACGCCGAGCCGTTATACCGGCCTGCCCTTGACGCTCATTGCAATCGCTACGCTCTACCTCGCCGCCCTGCTGGGGGGGCTGGTCGATGAACTGCGGGAGGCGGACGACCTTGTCCGCCTCGATGAAGGCATCAACCAACAAATTAGCTGGATGCGCACAGATGGCCTGACCAACGTTTTCCACTGGATCACTGATCTTGCCGGATCGGTCGCTTTGATCGCGGTCGCGCTTGTGACCACCGGCCTGCTGTGGGCGCACCGCCGAATGCCCATGATCGGCCCGCTCTGGTTGACGATTATTGGATCGCAGATCACCACCTATGCGGGGAAATACGTGCTGGCGCGACAACGGCCGGAGCTTGTGGCGGAGATCGCCGGCTTGACACCGTCGTTTCCCAGCGGCCATGCAACGAGTGCCATGGCCGTATATGGTTTTATCGCCTATATCATCGCCAGGGACCTTGTGACGACGCGGCAGCGCTTCGAGTTGGCCTATTGGGCAATTGTCCTCATCGGCCTGATCGGCTTCAGCCGAATGTTGCTGGGCCTGCACTATGCCAGTGATGTTGCTGCGGGGTTCCTTG
>JAGTVB010000054.1 GCA_018224385.1 Gammaproteobacteria bacterium | reverse complement strand
GAAGAACAAGCGAAGCGTGAACAGGAACTGGAACAGCGTTTTAGTGAGGCAATGAAGCTCAAGGCGGAAGCCGAGGCGGCCAAGCAGGCTGCTGAGGTGGCAATCGAAGAAAGGCTCTGCCAGGAGCGTCAGCACATAGAACAAAAGGCAGTGCAGGCGAACGAGGTGCTCGCCGAAGCCCAGTGTCTTAAGCAGGAGCTAGAAGCGGCTAGGCACGCGGCCGAAGAGCAGGCCGCCCACAAGCGTGACCAAGAAGAAGAACATATGCGCCATCTGGCAGAAGAGGCGGACAACCGCCTCAAGGCTGAGCAACATCGCTTGCAAGCCGAATGCGCGCGCCATGCCGAGGAATTGGCGGGTTTTCAGGAGGCTAAGGAACAGGCGCAGGCGCGGTGGGAAGAAGAGAGAATGCAGCTGGAAGCTGCGGTGGCCGAAGCGAAACAGCGTGTGGTTGAGGTAGAGGAGAGGGCGGAGAAAACGGAGAAGAGTCGCCGCTCGCTGGAGGAAAGCCTGGAGCAGATGCGTGTAGCCCACCAGGCTACGGAGCAACGGATTCGCCAGGAGCTAGGGGAAGCGCTTGCTGTCGAACGACAGCGCGTCGAGGAAGAGGTTGCCCGTAACTCGGAAATCATGGAGCAGCTAAGGCAGGAGAAGGTGGCGGCGGAAGCGGCGAGGCATGCCGCAGCGCAGGAAGCGGAGCGGATCATAGAGAAGCAAAGAATAGCTTTCGAGAGGTTGCGGGAAGAGGCTGAGACTGATGAGGACCCGTTGACTGAGCAGCGACAGGAAAAGCTCGATCAATCACACGGCCAGCAGGAAAGCCTAAGGGAACGTTTGGAGTGCGAGATGCGGGAGTGGTTATCGCAACAGGGCGCACTGTCAGCTGATGGGTCCCAGGACGACCCGGAGGCAAAATGGCAGCATATCAAAGCAAAATCTGATGCCGCCAAGAAGGCGGTGGCGAATGCCAACGCCAATCTATTATACGAAGTTGCCACGCAGCTTTCGCGGGAAGATAAGTAGCGCATCGAACACCACTTTTGCGGGTAGTGGTGCGCCAATCGCCTTTGTCTTCCGCCTCGTGGTTCTAAAATCTGCAGCCACGGAGGCTTCGGGAAATCGTGCCCTCCTGTCGATGTCTGCGCTGGCCGAGCGTGTGTCTTTGTGCAAACGTTACCTGTTTGCACCGGCGCGGGACGACCGCGCACCGTAAGCCTATTGCCTGATGGTGATCCAAATTTCTCTTTGGGAGAAAGCTTGCGAAGGACCGAACACTGCAATAGTCTTGGGAATCGGTAACACAAGCGGCGTGGGAGCGAGCGGAGTTCTTAGCTTGCCGTCGCGGGTCCAGTAAGCCATGATGTGAAAACGGGTTGCGGGGGGTTTTAAAAGCTCGCTGCGGCCGGTGAGAACGTGGGCATGATCTCATCTCATCAAAGAATTTTTTTTGCCACAGTACTGTTGGCATGTGGGGCCGTTGCTGACGAAATGACGGTGTCAACGGAGAGTGAGCTGCAGACTCTGCGGGTATCTGTGCAGACGCCGAGTCCCTGCTGGGCGATTGAGATCGAGGCTGTGTACAGCAACGATCAGGAGTTGTTAGTGGTTTCAAAGCTAGCGCCCCCGGGCGCTGAAGAAAGCTGCATCCAGATGGTGGGGCAGGCAGAGGACGAGATCTCTTTGACGGCGCCTCTCTACCGGGTCAAGCACCTCATTCTGGGAAGGACTTGGGATACGCGTCGGGACTCATCGGGATGGGGGCCGGAGGCAGATTATGTGTATCCCAAGAGCAATGAGGAATTGTCTTCCATGCTTGCGGACGCCCGGCGGATGCCCGAGACGGGTGAAAAGGCAAGAGACGGTCATGCGGAAGTGGCGCAGCCGACGATGCTGTCTCGTTGAGTATCGAGGAGGACGCCCGGTGATCTGGGTCTCCTCCGTGATGGCATGATCGCTCTTGCACGCTGTTTTACGCATGTCGCCGTGTTGTGGCAGGGTACGGGCGCGCGGCGCTGCGCCGACGAGCGCTGCGGCTCTTGAAGCAGCGCGTATAGAGGACAGATGCCAGCGCGCACTGCTTGCCGTGGCAAGCATTGTGGTTAGGACAGCTTCTTAGATAGGGCCTGCTCTTGTTCCCTCTCCTGCTCGAGCCCGAAGAACTTTATGCACGTTTGGGCGAATCCTCCCTCCTTGTCGTTGATCTATCGGGGCCCGGCGTTCAGCGCATTGGACACATCCCCGGCGCCGTGCATCTCGACTACAGTGTATTGTTGGCTAGCCAGCGGCCCATTGGGAGGAGGCTCCCGGATGAAGGGCAGCTCAGCCAGGCATTGTCTTCTGTCGCTTTGACGCCCCACATGCATGTCGTGGCATATGATGACGAAGGAGGAGGAAAGGCGGGTCGGCTTCTCTGGACTCTTGATGTCATCGGCCATAGACGCTTCGCACTGTTGAATGGAGGCATCCACGCCTGGGCGAATGAAGGTTATCCCCTGGAGACGAGTATTGTCCGGCGCTCACCTTCGCGGTATGAGGCAATCTGCACCGAGCACGGCTATGCCGACAAGGACTACATCCTAAGAAATCTTGATAATCCCGACGTCGTTCTATTAGATACTCGCACATCGGAGGAATTCGACGGCATCGCACGCTACGCCACACGTGCTGGGCACATTCCCGGCGCGGTAAATATGGATTGGGTGCTCGCCATGGACAGGAACCGCAATTTACGGCTCAAGCCTAAACCGGAATTACGCGCATTGCTCGAGCAGCGAGGTGTTACGACGGAGCGCGAAGTGATTGTTTACTGCCAGACGCACCACCGCTCGTCCCATACCTACGTGGTGCTCAAAGTGCTCGATTACCCACGGGTTCGCGGCTACGCGGGCGGGTGGTCCGAGTGGGGCAATCTGCCAGATACGCCGATCGAGTAAGGGGCTTGGGTGGCTCGCTTGCGGACATAGGGATTCATTTTGTTTGCGTGGAGGGCTCGTCGTCGGACACCATGGCCCTAATTTCCCGCTCAACGAGAGCCTCCACGACGGGAATGACGTTCTCCAGGCTGCCAGCCTCGCTTCCGGAAGTACGATACTTGCCGTTAACCACCATTGCCGGCACCCCCATGACGCCGTATCGGGCTTGCATCACTTTGGCGCGGCTAATCAGTGAATCCACGGCAAAAGAATCGTACGTACGGCTGAAGGCCGCCTCATCAAGGCCTCGTTCGGCGATGAACGCCATTAATTCTTCTCGTGTCATGAGCTTGCGCTTATGCGTGTGCATTGCTTCGAATAAGGGCAAGTGTATCTGATCGACGACCCCCAATATTTGCGCGGTGTAATACACTCGGGCATGGGGTTCCCAACTTTCCCGAAATATTGCTGGCGTGCGTCGAAAGTTCACATACTCGGGCTTATTTTTCTGCCAGCGAGAAACGAAGGGCTCGAAATCGGCACAGTGCGGGCAGCCGTACCAGAATAGCTCGACCACCTCCACCTGGCCGGGCGATTCAGTGGCCACTGGAGCATCGATACGCTCGTAACGGCCAAATACGTCAATGTCCTCGCTTTGTGCCGGAGTAACAGATACGCCGACCAGTATGAGCACACCGATAAGCCTACTGGCGCAAGAACTCAGTCGTTTCATAATCCAATCTTGCCGAGGTTTACCGTCAGGTATCCTGATGAATTTCTGGTTTACAGCTTCGCCGTCTTAGTAAAGACCGGACATGTACTCGGAGACCGCGCGAATTTCTTCGTCGGTCATACGTTTTGTTACATCTCGCATGATCCCGTAGGGATCATTTGATCGCTCTCCCGATCGAAACGCCTTTAGCTGTGTAACGGTATATTCGGCATGTTGGCCCGAGAGTCTCGGGATGCCGCCGAGGGGATTGCCGCTTCCGGAAGGGCCATGGCAACTCATACAGGCGGCAAATCCGGACTCGAAATTGCCGCTGCGGTATAGTTTCTCGCCTAGATCGACATACTCTTCATTGGCGTAACCCGCTTGCATCTGTTGCGTCGCGAAATAGGCCGCCAAGTCTTGCATATCTTGTTCATCAAGCCCTGCCACGATCGGTGCCATCAAGGCATTACTGCGGCCCTTCCCGGCTTTCAGATCTCTGAGCTCTTTCGCAATATACCGTGCATGCTGGCCGGCAAGTTTGGGCCACGCTGGGTTAGTGCTATTGCCGTTCTGACCATGGCACGCAACACAGGAGGCTGATTTGGCCTGACCGGCTGCAGCATCGCCCTGCGCGGCAGCAGCGGTATCCTCCGCTGCCGATGCTGCCGCGGATGCGAGGCAAATTGCCAGTGAGGCGCTGGTGATAATCTTGTTTATATTGTTCATTCGCCCGGTCCTAAAGCTGTGCGTTGTTACAAAAGCCGACCACTATCTATGAAACGGCCAATGCTTCGTGGGCAGAGGCGATCATGGGCACAATTGAGCGGCATAATAGGCTGCGAGATCGGCGGTATCGGTATCGCTACGGGCGGCTGGCATCGGCTCCATGACGGCATTGTTGCGGGTCCCGTCGCGAAATGCGCTCAGCTGTAGGGCTAAGCATGGAGCTTGCCGTGCGGCAAGAAGAGGATCCAGCCACTAGGCCGCTCATCCCTTCTCACTAGGACAGCCCCCGCAAATTCTGCCCTTCTCTTTTCCTGCTTGGGGATCACCTTGGGCAGCACTTTTCTTCAGCGCTCGCTACCACAACACATCCAGCCCGGATGATCACCCGCCTCGTCATCCATCGACCCCGCAGGCGCGTCTTGGTATCGCCTGCATTCATTTAAGTTCACCCATGCCGAAGTTTTCATGTAGTCTATATTATAGGAAGTTAATATTCTAGGTGGCAGCAGGATGCGCGCTGGCATCTTTTGAGTGTCCTGCGAGAGCGTGCAACTGGGGGCGGCGTCGCACGGCCGTCGAAGCGCGCCCATCCGCTGGCGGCACGCCCTTAATATCGAATAATATCTGGGGTTGGCATAAAAAGAGCCCCGGCTTCTCAATCGGGGGGAAGGGTTAAAGCCGGGGCCAGTGATTACCCGGCTGGGGAAGCCGGGAGGGGTTCCCGCTCAGGGAGGAAGAGCGGGGAGCGCTGCGCAAAGCGCTCACCCAAATGAGACCGCAGTTCGTCATAATGGTTCCCGGCTTAGCTTTTTAACAAGAAATTTGCCGGCGTGGGGCCGTGTGTCGTGGTATTGGCTCTGCTACAGGAGCGACCCGAGCGGGGCCGGGCGTGCTCGGCCCGCATACCTTAGTTGCAAATGTTATAGAGCACGCAAAGGTTAATCTAAAACACGTAAAGCCGATGGATGGCGGATCGTCATGCCCAGCCCGCGGCGCCTGGGGGTCAACCAGCCGCGAGCGAGCACGCGCCGTCCGGTCAGCTGGGTCGGTGGGTACTGCGTGAAATAGTGGCTGTAGCGATGGGGGATTTGCACCGTCACGCGTTTGGCGAGACGCAACCAAACGGTCTTGCGGCCTTTTCCCACGCGCCGCACGCGGCCCGTGATCAAACGAAAGCCAACGTCATCCTCAGCGAGGGATTCTGCGTCAATAGGTTGGTAGCGGGGCAAGGCCCATAATCCAAGACGCGCTGTCCGCGCTTTGGCTTCCGAGCTTAGATGACATTCGAGCTGCCATAGATTGGGAGGCACGGCGATGACGGTGGCCAGGCCGCTGGACAGCAGGTCGCGCTGAACATTGGTACCATCCCGCAAGAACACGTGCGCCAGGGTACGCCCGTAGCTGTCTCGCCGTTGCTCGTCGTATCTTAGCTGAACCTCGAGGTAAGGCTTCGCCAGCCGTTCAAGCCTTTCTTTTGCCTGTTTGGCAAGGGGCTGATCGGGTTTCCCATCATGCCCGAGCTCAGGGGTGTCAATGCCAATCAGACGCACCTTGCGCCCATCGGTAAGACGAATTGTATCGCCATCGTAAACATACCCCACGACCGCCTTTTCGTGAGGCCGATCCAGCCCGCAGGACGCCTGTGCGGCAGGAAGGCATTGCGAAACGATGGCCGAGAGCAGCCCAGAACCCAAAATAGCGTACCGCGCGCCCCAGCGCTTACGTTTAGTCACTGGGACACGGTTCGGAGTGTGGACCCCAAGCTCGTCCGGCTCGGCCGCTTTATGTTTACTTCAGATTGTACTTACGTCGAAACTTATCGACTCGCCCCGCGGTGTCCATGATCTTCTGCTTTCCGGTATAAAAGGGATGGCACGCAGAGCAGACGTCCAGATGGAGATCGCGCCCCAGCGTAGAGCCGGTAGTGAACGTGTTGCCGCAGCTGCACGTGACGGTGATCTCCTCATACTTTGGGTGAATCTCGGCTTTCATGTTCCAATCTCTGTAATTTTACCACGCACATAAAATCGAATAGCTCCAGCACACGAGGTACGCATGCCTGCTTTTGTAGCCGATCATTAAAGCGCATTGAAGCATCGCTCGCCACTTGCAGCGGTTCCTAATCTGCGTGCCTAACCGCCTCCATCAGTAACCGCTGAGCATAACGGGTCAGGGTCATCGTCGTTTTGGCAGCGCCACCCTGAAGAAGCAGGCCGTGCCAGGAACGCGCAGGCAGTGTCCTCTCACGGCCTCAAGGGATGCCGTGCAACATTCCTATAGGCGTGAGTCCGGCAATCCCAGCCGGACACACCCTGGTGCCCCGGCGAGCTGGGCTGCCACAGCGGCCCTAAGGACAACAAGTGCCGAAACGATGACCCTGGCGGAACAATCACTCAAATAGAGGGATCTGCAACTCTGTCCACAACGCGTCGATGCGGGCTTTCACTTCCTTGCTCATGCTCACTGGTCGCCCCCACACGCGCTGCGTTTCGCCGGGCCATTTGCTCGTGGCATCGAATCCCATCTTGGAGCCGAGACCTGCAACGGGTGAGGCGAAATCCAAGTAATCGATCGGTGTGTTTTGGATGATCGCCGTATCCCGGGCGGGATCCATCCGAGTGGTTAAGGCCCAGATAAGGTCTTGCCAGTTGCGTACGTCGACATCCTCGTCGGTCACAATGACCAACTTGGTGTACATGAACTGACGCAGGAACGACCAGATCCCCAGCATAACGCGTTTGGCATGGCCCGGGTATTGTTTGCGGATGCTCACCGCAGCCAGCCGATAAGAGCAGCCTTCCGGGGGGAGGTAAAAGTCGACGATTTCTGGGAACTGTTTCTGCAGCAAGGGCACGAAGACTTCATTCAGGGCGACGCCCAGCATGGCGGGCTCGTCGGGGGGGCGTCCGGTGTACGTGCTGTGATAGATGGGTTGCGGGCGGTGGGTGATGCACTGAATCGTGAATACCGGGAACGTTTCCACCTCATTGTAGTAGCCGGTGTGGTCCCCGAAGGGTCCTTCAGAGGCAACGTCACCGGGATGGATCTGGCCTTCCAGCACGAATTCCGCACTGGCCGGCACCTGTAGCTCATTGGTCAGGCAGGTGCTGAGTTCTGTTCGAGACCCGCGCAGCAGACCGGCGAAGGCATACTCGGAAAGGCTATCGGGCACCGGAGTTACCGCTGCTAACAAAGTGGCGGGGTCGGCACCGAGCGCCACAGCCACCGGAAAGGGTTTTTCCGGATAAGCGGCTTTCCAATCCGCATAGTCTAGCGCGCCACCGCGGTGAGACAGCCAGCGCATGATCACCCGATTGCGCCCGATCACTTGCTGGCGATAGATCCCTATGTTGAGCCGCTGTTTTCGGGGCCCCTTGGTGATGACGAGTGCCCAGGTAATCAGCGGACCCGCATCCTCAGGCCAGCAGGTCTGTATCGGGAGCGTGGCCAGGTCGACCTGCTCTGCATTAATTACGTGCGCCTGACAATAAGGATGCCGCGTGGTCTTGGGTGCCATGTCCAAGACTTTCTTGAAAATGGGCAAGCTCTTCCACGCTTCGCGCAAGCCGCGCGGAGGATCGGGTTCCTTCAGAAAGGCCAGCAATCGGCCCACTTCGCGCAGTGCCTCCACGCTGTCCTCTCCCATGCCCATGGCGACCCGCTCTGGGGTTCCGAACAGATTGCCAAGAACGGGTATATCATGGCCCTTGGGCTTCTCAAACAGCAGGGCAGGGCCGCCACCTCGCAGGGTGCGGTCGCAGATCTCGGTCATTTCAAGGTAAGGATCCACCTCAATCGTGACTCGTTTCAGTTGCCCCCGCTGCTCGAGCTGGACAAGAAAATCTCGAAGATCGCGGTATTTCATGGTCGTCCTAGCGAGGGCGGTGCACTAAATGGGCCTCATGCCATCTTACCGCCATCGTCTTCCTTTGATCCTTAAAAAGTGTAGACGGCTTCGGTCGACTGCCGCGCATGACACCGCACTAGCTGCGAAACTCAATGCGCAGGTGTGTGAGTCGTAGTGCGCTGATGTTGCCTTAAACCCCGAGGTCGCTATACGAGCCGCTGGCCGAACGGTATGATCTCGCACGTGTAAGCGAGAGGCAGTTACGGTATGGATCGGGATGAATTGCGCAAAACGGGCCTGAAAGCAACCTTGCCCAGAATCAGGATTCTGGAGATCCTGGAGCGCAGCGGCCAACGGCACATGAGCGCGGAAGATGTCTATCGAGCATTGCTCGAGGCCGGGGAGGATATTGGGCTTGCCACGGTTTATCGTGTGTTGACCCAGTTTGAATCCGCACATATCGTGCTGCGCCATCATTTCGAAGGCGCCCATTCGGTCTTTGAGCTCAACAAAGGGAACCATCACGATCATATTCTCTGCGTGAAGTGTGGCCGAATAGAGGAGTTTTTCGACCCGACCATTGAAAAACGCCAGCGAGAGATTGCGAATCAGGCGGGTTTCACCATTATGGACCACAGCCTCTATCTTTACGGCATCTGTCCGGACTGCCGCAAATCGTAGCGGCGCCTGGGGCGTGGCGCGCCAAGATGTGGCCGACTCCCTAGACCTCCCTATGGGGCCTTTTCGCCGTGTCGGACGGGCCTTCGCCTGTGTCGCGCGACGCGATACCAAGCATTGCCTGCCAAGGCCGTTTCCAGAGGGTATGGCTCAGAAATCAGTGAGGCCGCCAGCGCGGAAGAGCTCCTGCAGATTTCTGGTCCGTTGTTCTCCGCTATTTTCTTCTTCGGGCTCTTCCGTGCACCCGACGAAGCGTAGACAGATGCTGCCCTGACCATCAAGCTCGACTTCATAATGCTCCGACCAAGGCATGCATCTCATCATCACTTCCTGGTATTGAGCTGCCTCTTCTCCAACAAATAAAACGACCAGATAAGGCCGGCTGCAGCCGGTAAAGTGTACGATGCGCAAGCGAGGGTCGATGACCGCCTGAACCCTGCTCCGAGCCTCTCCCATTGCATTATGTTCGCCCCACGGACACATCGTCATACGGAACCGCTGAGGTAGGGCACCACCTTCCCGTTGTGCTCTTTGCAGCGATGACACGATGAATTTGTCGACTGCCGTCACCGACCAGGGAGGAGGCGAACCCAGGATATCAAAACGTATCAACTCCGACATTGAGTGTCTATCCTCACGCTGATTCGGCCCCTTTTTCTTGTGGGTGCCTTAACGTCCCCGCGCTTACCCTAGGCGTCTCGGCAGCGTCGCCCATCGGCCGCTGCCCTGGGAAGCATGAATATACCAAAACCAGTTAGTGTTCAAGGAATTGCTGCGCCAGGACGCAGTGCCGCTCGGCTTAATACCGGCAACATTCGCGCAATTTCGGGGCCCTGGTCATCGTTTGGTCCGGGGTGGCAGCCAGTCCGCCTTGCCTCAAGGGACGTCGTAAATACCTCCTTGTAGACTTGAGTCCGGCATCCGTGCCGGACACACCCTTGTGACAAGGCGATTGGCTGCCTACAAATTCCGGGGGGTGGTCGTACTTCTGAATAGTGGTGCGGACCAAACGATGACCAGGGCCCAATTTCGGGGGATGACGGCCAGCATCTACCACGGGGCGCTACGGCTAGGGCCGCCTCTGCGATCCACACCCGGTCGAACACGTGCTGCGCAACCGCAACAGCTGAACGCGCAGGCTGCGCACTCCTGAAGTCCCCAATGCGAGCCCCATCACACTCTGGAGCCGATACGGCGCCCTTATTGGGTCTGGCACGAGCGCTGCTTTGCCCCAATGGCTCAGGCCGAAGTCAGGCGCTTGGGCAACAAAAATTGAGGTGCAACGCTATGAGCAATAATACCCATTTTGGGACGAGTTTCGGACCGGCGCCCGTGCGACGAGTACCGATGCCAAAGTTCGAATTTGAGCTGGAAAAATTTTTGCGGGATCGACGCAAGCGGTCAAAAGAGGAGACGGAGGTAGCCCGCGGGGCAACTGCTTCTGATCAAGGGATGACACCGAAAAATAGATCTCCGCGGAAATTCTGAGCCCCGTTCTATGGACAGATGTGGCGACGGCAGGAAACGGGAAAGAATTTGGCTTTGCCGAGGTGGTCCCGTTTCGAACCGCAACGCCCTCGAGTGACTCAAGAGCCGTCCATTGGCGCCGCCGCCTGCTCAGGCGCATGAGGTCTGACGCAGGCCGGGGCAACGGCGGCTGTGATGGAAGGACAAAAAATCCCAACGCAGCTCATACAAGGCGAGCGTTAGTGTCCGGCACAGCCGATCGCGCGCTGGAAGCAGTAATCGAAAAGCAGCTGCCACTCGCGCTGTTGGATGCGCCGGCACAACAGCTCGTGGTCGCAACGCCCAGTGGTGCAGGCCTCGCAGAGGTCGACGAACTTCGACGGATCCCAGTGCGCCTGGGTGGTCAGAAAATCGATTGCGGGTTTCCGAGCCGTGCCGGCGGCAATTTCTGCGCCGGCATTTGCCAGCCGCTCGAAGACCGGGTGTTGCCCTACCTGCCGGAACCAATATTTGCTGTTCCAGAAGTCGCCTTCACGACGGTGCATTAGCGCATGCCAATAACAGCCGGTCGCGCTCGCTGCGGATTGGCTGATGCGATGGGATTCCTCTAAGCAATCGTGGTAGAGCCAGAGCGCTGCGCGACAGAGCGCGCCCATCTGCTGATCGATCACCTTGTGCGGCGCGAGCAGCTGCTCGACAGAGAGCCTCTCTAGCGATGCCCTCGCTTCAGTATGCGGACTGCCCCGGCCGAGCGCGTTAAGCCGCTCCGGCAGAAGCAAACGGGCGAGCTCTGGTCCATAGGCGGAGGGATCAAACATGGCGGCATTCGTTCTAAGCGGTCATATAGGTTGTCCGGCGTGCCTGCGGACTGCCGGAATCTATCGATTTTAATGCGTTGCCTTGACGCACACCAGCGTTGCCAGAGCTAAGGTGGGCCAAGCGGTCCTCGAGGACTTGCGCAAAAGAAAAACGGGGCCCGAAGGCCCCGTCCAATGCCAAGCGAGGCGATCCCGTCCTCGTTAGAAGGAATGCTTGATGCCGGTGGTCACGATATGGAAATCGCCCAGGGGCGCTCCATCGCCGACGCTGTTGTAGCCGTAGCCCGCATACACCCAAGTGCGCTTGCTGAAGCCATGCGCGAGGGCGACCAGGAAGGAGTCAAGATCATCGTCGTTTTTCACGCTTCCCGCCGCGGCCTTGGTTTCCGACTCGAAGCGGTGACCGTAGGTGCCGTACAGCACGTTGTTGGGCGTGAGATTGAAAGAAACGCCAGCGTAGGCGTAGTGGGCGTCCTCGGTTTCGGTTTCGGCTGTTGCAACTGAGGTTGTGGTCCCACCCAACTGCTCGACCACGGAGATGACGCCACCGTCATACTCGAACCGGCCCCAGACCGCGAACGGGTCGGCGGTGAATTTGGCGCCGACCGCAAAAGCGTCCTTGTTGCCACCATTGGCGTCAATAGAGTCGTCCCGTTGCCAGTCGAAGGAAGCGAAGAAGGGCCCGGTCTCATAATGGATGCCAAGCCCGTACCCGGAGTCATCGAAGACATCCTGGGTGTCTGTTACTACGCTTTCCGCCAGGGATATCCAGGCGCTACCTTTCAGCCCAGCGAAGCTCGGCGTGTCATAGCGCACGAGATTGGACGCGCGACCGCGGGTGACGGTGTTTTGAGTGCCAGCGAGGTTCGTCTTGCCATCACCGGCGGACAAGCCCGACACCTGATCGATACCCGTGCGTGCCTGAGCTGAAGTGCGGTACAAGGGATCGATGAAGGCGTAGGACGATTTCCACGAGGTGGAGGCGTCGCCGAAGATGACTCTACCCCAGCCGCCGTCGAAGCCGGCGTAGGTGTCGCG
>JAGTVB010000053.1 GCA_018224385.1 Gammaproteobacteria bacterium | reverse complement strand
GGGGGCCGCCGCCTTTTTTAACGATGGGCTGTGCTCATTAAACGTCAAGCGTCCAGCGTTTCGGACAGGTAACATCGGATCCGGTCTTCGACGCGTTGCTTAATGGGGAGCAACAGCCACCCCAGCTGAACCCGGACCCGGACCTCCGATTCCTCGAGATCGATGCGTCCGCTGACACCAACGCGTTTGAAGTGGAGCGACTCCCCTTCCCAATAATACTCAATGGGAAAGCTTTCATTTACCCTCGCCGCGATATTCTCAGCGAGCGCTCGAGTTTCCTCGGGACCCAAGGCATGATTGTGCCGAATATCGATATCGGTCAAAACCGAACACTCCAAGAATTTTGTCTAGAATACAGAAGGGTGAGGCTAGCGTAAACTTCAGCAATACTGAAAAGACCTCTGTGCTTCTCATACTCGAAACAGCTTCTAAGGTTTCGACCAGGCAACCCGGTGCCATGGGGGTGGTCGGGCCCTCTGCGGCAAATTCACTGGGGATGCCATTGCCGCTCGTCTGCGCGCGCCAGGTTCGGCCGGCGACGGTGGGTTTCGTAAACGTCCCGTTGGTCGAGAAGGTGTGCACTCTCGTCCACCCATCGCAGAATCCGTAAATCGCCGGCATCGTCTTCCACCAGCGCGGTGCAGCTTTCCACCCAGTCGCCGGAATTGGCATAAAGCACTTCGCCAACCTTTTCCACGGTTGCCTTGTGGATGTGACCGCAGATCAAACCGTCCACCCGGCGCCGGGTCGCCTCGAGCGTGACAACCCGCTCAAAGCTGCTGATGAATTGCACGGCATTTTTGACGCGGTGCTTCACGTATGCTGACAGCGACCAATAGGGGAAACCCCAGCGGCGCCGCAGCGAGTTGAACCAGCGGTTTGCCACCAGGAGCGCTTCATAAGCGCCACTGCCGACAACCGCGAGCCAGCGATTGTGCTTTACGATGCTGTCAAATTCATCCCCATGCAGTACGAGCATTTTCTTGCCGTCTGCGGTTTCGTGAATAGCCTCCTGTTGGATGTGAATTCCGTTGAACTCGCTGCCCGCCAGATCGCGCAGCAAGTCATCGTGATTACCGGGCACATAGATGACGCGGGTGCCGTTCTGGGCCTTATCGAAGACCAAGCGCACGATCTCATTGTTAACCCGCGGCCAGTACCAACCATTTTTCATTTTCCAAAGGTCAAGAATATCGCCTACTAAATACAGATACTTCGAGCTGGTGTGGGTGAGGAAATCGAGTAAGAACGCTCCTTGCGCGCCCCGCGTTCCTAAGTGAATGTCGGACAAAAAGATTGCCCGATAGTGAAGCGGCTGCATATAATCGATCCTCCCATCGGTTGCACCCCGCCGGCGAACATACCCCAGCTTTCTTATTGTTGTATGACAATTCCGTGAAGCTTATATGAAGCAAGGCGCCATTCTGACGGGTGTACCATTCTGCAATCACAGCACGCGCATTAACGGCTGTTTTGCAAACAACTGCGCTTGAAGTGAACAACATTCGGCATCTCGTTAAAGCCTTTTTTTATTCCCTTGCAGGGCTTGGTTTTGCACTTTCCGAAACAGCTTTTCGGCAGGAACTGGTGCTCTTTGCCCTACTTGCCCCTGTCGGCATTTGGCTGGGCCAAACGCCAGCAGAAAAAGCGCTATTGGTCGGTAGCCTGCTGCTCGTTTTGGCGGTGGAACTCATCAACTCGGCTATTGAGGCCGCTATCGACCGCCTCAGCTCCGAGCCTCATCCGCTCTCTGGGCGAGCCAAGGACATGGGATCGGCGGCGGTGTTTATCGCGATCATCAACGTTATCGTGGTGTGGTTCGTGATTGTCGTCGTGCCCGCGTTCACATGAGGGATCCCGGCGCCGTCATTGCTTTTCTGAAGGCAGCAACGGCCGGCCCCAATTGGCGAGCCGTTAGTGTCGATCGAGTTAGGGCTTGGCGCCCCTATGAGGCAAAGGCCCGTGAACAAGGCGATGGGGATAACTAGCCGGGCAGAAGACGGCGCTTTCGAAGAGCATGGTAATCCATGAAAAATTGCGATGAGTGGGGCGGAGGTGCTGCGTCGGTCATTGCGTGTGCTTCAGCAGGGCGTGTCGGTGTTGAATTTCCCCGAAGGGACAACCACCCTCGGCAACGCGGTTCTTCCTTTCAGACGGGGCATTTTTGGGCTTGCCCCGATAACCGGTGTACCGGTGATTCCCATCGCCCTTCGTTTCGAGCCACCGGGGATGGCTTGGGTGGGGAATGCCTATTTCGTTTCCCACTGTTTGCCGGCTTTCGGCCGATCTCACTGGACGGCCTAGCTGAGCTTTGGGAACGCGTTATGCGGGCATCACGAGATGAGCGCCGAAGAAATGGCGCAATGGAGTCGGCGGGAGATAGCGTGCCTACTGGCGAACGGTCTCTGCGGCAAGCAATCGAAATCGAAGTTGTCTCCCCAAGATTCAATGAAGGCGGTTACGCCATCCGTGGAGAACCACCGAAGACCGGCTCGCCCTCCCGATCTCGGGCCTATGGAAAACGCTGAACCGTAGAAGCAGAAGCGGTTCAAGAACCGACGGCGCTTGTCATAGCGGCATTCCGCAGTGGCTTCCCACTCTTGGCGCAGGCGCCTGCTGCGGGGCCAGCTTACAGCTGTTCACATCGTTTCGGACGATGTTGTCGGCGCTGCGCGCCATGCGCTGCCGCGCCTCGCGACAGTCGAGAACAGCTTCTCCCCCTGGCTACACGGCGCCGAGCATCGGGCCGACAGCGCGCACGAGAAGCGGTAGGGCTACGCCAAGGATGTACATGCCGCTTAACGCCAAGAGGAACATGACCGCAATCACGAAGAGAAGGTCAACGAATCTGCTGCTCATCATACTTTCCTTACCTGTGAGGTCCACTCCGGTGGTCCGTGTTCGAGTTGACACAAACGCCGACTACAGAACGTAACGTCAAGCCGTGTGTGACACATTTGCAACAACAGTAGTTTATGAGAACCGCGTCGAGGGAGAAATCCGGGGTTTCCGAAGGCGGCGTACGGGATTTTCCGGAGGCATTGGCGAAAGCGTTTTTTATTCCGTTATTTTTAAGGATTCATGAGGATTTAATACTTTATCGTGTACTATTTACTTTCCTCCTACCAGTCTAGGGCCATTCACCCCGTCGTTTAGGCGGGGTGTTCTTTTTTGGTGCGCGATGCACTATTGCAGATCCTTTTTAGCCGCTAGTGCGCACCATAATGGATTCTTCCGCTTTTAGTGAATTCAATCGGCTGATTCGGTGGCGCGTCAGCTTTGCGCTACGCGGCATGTTTTCGAACGGGTTCTTAGCAAAAATATGGGAATGTCCCGTGCCGTGCTTGGATGGGTCCTGATCGGCGACCGCTTTAAACCGGGATTATCTTGGCAATATTTTCTTCTTATTTTATTGGTCGCCGCTTTATTGACCAAAACCGACTTCGCGGTTTGTCTTGTGAAGGGATTGAGCAATTAGGCATGAGGAATTCTGATACAGCGTTACCCCGCTGCGTGCCCAGCGGGGTAATATCCGGTGGCGTCTCCTACGGTCACATGAATGACTAAAAATCGACTTGAGCGCGGACCTGGAAGATATTGGGCTTTTCGTCCACCTTGAGCCCTGTGGCCACATCGAGCCTTTCAGCATCGACATAAACATAGTTGAACATCAGCCGCGTGTGTGACGTGGGATACCAGTTGACGCCGAGGGTGATGTTATCTTCATTGCCGCCGACGATGTCTTGGTCGTCCAAGTCAATGCTACTGTAGCGAACCGCCACCTCCCAGGCGCCATAACCGCCCTTGCCGAGCACGCTGTTCGGCTCGACGCGGTCAAAGGAGCCATCTTCGGCATCATAGGGACGAGATTCTCCGGTCAAGAACCAACTGCCATAGACGTACCATCCGTTGAAGTCGACGTCCTCGCTGCCGTCGGTGCGGCTGACATCGGTTCGCACGTATTCGCCTTGCAGCGACCACGGACCCAGCACCCCCGCGATTTCGCCATTGAATTTCAGTGTGTCGTCGACGTTGTCAATGGCGCCGGTATCCACTAAACGCACATTGGTCACATGGGATTCCGGCCGTGCGCGATAGCGCACTTCATCGCCCTCATAGCCGGTTCGCCATTCAAAAGCACCGCCCACATGCAGGACCCTGCCTTCGTTGTTTATGGGGGCGACGCTCGCCCGGGCGGCCGTGCCGTAGCTTTGGCTTTCGTCTGTGCCGGGGCTGTCGATTCCCTCACCGAATAACCCAATGGCGGCCTGCCAGATGTTGCCGTAGGTGTGAAGCTGCAGTCCCAGATTGCGATCGGGCGTAAAGGCTTCGACCGGCAAGGCTCGCTCCATAAAGGTGATAAATCGGGAACTGGTCAGGTTTTCGATGTTAAAGGGCTCTTTGAAATTACCCGCTTTGATGGACAGCGGTTTGAAGCCACCATACTGAATGTAGGCGTCTTTAATGTCGACTTCATTAGCCGCGAAGTCGGTTTCGAATTTGAATTTCCAAACCTTCCACAATTTTCCGGAGGCAAAGAGGCGTGCTCGACGAATTTCCGAACCACTGCCGAGATCAATTTGGTCGGCGTCGTAATAGGCGTAATCCAACATCAGACGGCCGCCCAGTTGGCCCTCGAAACTGCCGTCAGCGGACTCTACTTTGAGGCCACCCTTTGTGCTCAGAATGAGGCCGGTATCACCTTCGGCAGCCGTTGCCGAAGGTGGAGCGCAGACGGCTGCTCCGCAGCCTAGGATGAAGGAGCGTAAGAGGAGATCCTTCGGCGTATATTTCATGCCATTATTCCTTGCAAATTCTGTAGAAAAACATAACGAGTGATACGGCGATTACGCGACTCAGCATTGCATTCAAATCTCTATGCAACACGACTCATGAGTAAAGCTACAAAATGTTTCAGCTGTTGTCTTCTGGCAACAGATAGGGGAATTATAGGCAGGGCAGGTGACAACGAGGTTACACGTAAATGACAGATTTATGACTGCGGGTTCGCCCTCCGTCGGTGGCTGCGCCTGTCGCCGCCCGCGGCGCACCCCCCAGAGCACATGCGGCTCACGCAGCGGCGCTCTCAGACCATGGTACCGGCGCCTCGGCCAGCTCCACCCAGCGGCTTTGAAAACTGCTCTTCAGGTCATAATACTCTCTCGCCCGCCAGCCGATGAGGGCGCCGGCGTAGCGATAAGCGTGCGGATCATCTTCTGCCTCCAAGAGGCGGTCGATCAGTGCTGGGGTGACGGCGACATCGTGCATGATACCCAGCAGGTCCTGCAGCTTTTTCATGTGAGCGACAAAATCCTCCATCCCTTCGAACAGGGGCACGAAGAACTCGACGGCATAGCGGAGCTTCTTGCACTCGATGCGCAGTTGGTGCATTTCATCCGCCGAATCTTGATCGGCATGGCGGCCTGTTTTCAGGACCTTGCGCAAGCGTTGGTTTAATATCTCGCGGGCGAAGGTTACCGCCCGGGAATCAAGCCGTTCCCGTTCCCGTTCCGTAAGCTCAGCGCTGCGCCAGCCCTGCGCCCTCAGCCAGGCGCCAAAGTCTTTTTTGAAGCGCCGGTACTTGCGGCTCTCCAGCATGGTGCGTACCGGATGGTAAGCCGCTGCCCGGTGGCGCTCGGCAAGCGCCATCAGGGGCTTGGCGCCGGGCAGGGGCAGGTGCTCGGTAAGGGGCGCCAGGCCTTCGCTGATGAATACGTCCAGATCCCGTGCCGGGCCAAGACAACTCGCGAACTGGCGCATCTGTTGTGCCCAACTGTCAGTGATGTGGCGGGGTATTGCCGGGCGAAATACCGTGAGCGCAGAACGCAGGCGCCGCAATGCCACGCGGACCTGATGAACGCCCTCAATGTCTTTCCAGGACTTGGCCGCCTTTTCCCATGCGAGGAGTGCACGCAGATTGTGCTCGAGTATGGTGGCGAACGCTTCGCTCACGTTCTGCGAAGGATCGCCAGGAGGAATTTTGCTTTGCTTTCCTGCCATGTTGTTATCCTACAGCGATTGTTACTTGGCTCGGTGACACCGTGTCATTTTGCGCGATTGCTCCGCCCGGGTCATCGTTTCGCCAGCGTCACCATTGAGAACGTCAGGCGGTGTCAAGTGAGGTGGATACCTTGCCTTGCTCCCGGTCCGCTCGCTAGGGTGCCTTCACAACCTCTGACACCAACATCTCACCTGTTGTGGCGCTCGAACCCTCGTTATCATGGCCGTCTGGATTGCGCCAATGCGGCAGGGTGGGGGTGCTCCATTGCGCCCCGCAGCGTTTTCAGAGGTGCTTGGGGGTGTGCAGCCGTCTACCTGCTGCGTGGTAACCCTGGCGCCTGTAACCAAGCGGATGACGATCCGATGTCCTTTCCTCACGGGGTTGATCCTGTCGGGCAGTTGGCGGAGCCATCTGGGCTGCGCATCAGCGCGGTACACACCGTCGTGCCGGGGCGTGCGCGGCTCAACATCGCGGGACTGCGCCGCTCGCCAATGCTGAAGCGCACCATCGAGACGATCCTCCCACGGGTCTCCTCTGTGAGGCGCGTGGCGGCGAGCACACTGACCGGCAATGTGCTGGTTTTCTACGACGTGCACATCTCCTCGAGCGAGCTGATCGATTGCCTGGCGGTCGTACTGGCCGAGGCGATCGCGGCCGCCCCATCGATCGAGAGTGCTCCGAAATCTGAGTCAATGACCCGCCACCGGAGCGTTTTCAACCGGCAGAGCCCGCCTGCCGGCGCCCAGCTGGGAAATGCGCTCAGTCCAGCCTCGTTCACCGAGCGATTAAGCTGGCATACGCGGTCGGGCGACGAGGTGCTGGCGATCCTGCAGAGCTCGGCGCCTTGGGGCCTTGGCCATGAGGAGGTGGCGGCGCGGCTGCGTCGTTTCGGCCCCAATGTGTTTCCGAAAGCGCAACAAACCTCGGCGCTGCGTTTGTTCCTCAGCCAGTTCGTGTCCCCACCGATCGCATTGCTCGGTGCCTCCGCCGCGGTCGCGGTGGCCACCGGCGGCTGGCTCGATGCCATGGCGATCCTGGGCGTTGTGGCCATTAACGCCATCATCGGCTTTGTCACCGAATCTCAGACGCAGCGCATCATCGCCGCGCTGGACAAGACGGCTCCGCAGCCGGTGCTCGCCGTGCGTGGCGGATCGCGGAATCAAATTCATCCCGAAGCGATCGTAGCGGGTGATATTGTGTTGCTTTCCCCCGGCAGTCGTATTCCCGCCGACGCACGGCTGCTGCAAGCAACGCGGCTTAGCATCGACGAATCGGGGCTCACTGGCGAGAGCATGCCCGTGGTAAAGGATCCGCGGTGCATTCTGCCTGTGGACACGCCACTAGCCGATCGGCTCAACATGGTCTACCGCGGCACGCTGGTCACCGGCGGCAGCGGCAAGGCGGTGGTCATCGCAACGGCAAGCGACACCGAGATGGGTAAGATTCAGGCGATGGTGGGTGAGGCCCAGGCTCCGCAGACTCCCATGGAACGACAGCTCGGCCGGCTGGGGGGGCAGCTAGCGGTGTTCTCCGGTGCCGTCTGCGGCGCGGTATTTGTTGGCGGTCTGCTGCGGGGTTACGGTTGGCTCATCATGCTAAAGAGCGCTGTTTCCCTGGCGGTGGCAGCGGTCCCCGAGGGTCTGCCCACAGTGGCCACCACCACACTGGCCTTGGGGATAAGGGAGATGCGTCGGCGCCGAGTGCTCATTCGCCAGCTCAGCGCGGTGGAGGGCCTCGGCTCGATTCAGGTGCTGTGTTTGGACAAGACCGGGACCCTCACCCTCAATCGCATGACGATCGTTTCGCTGCACGCGGGAATGCAGCAGTTCCGCATTGACGACGGGCGGTTCCTGGTAGGCGGCGCATCCGTGCTAGCGGACGCTCAACATCACCTGCAGCGGCTCTTGGAGAGCGGCGCTCTGTGTAGCGAGGCCGACCTCAAGATGGCGCCGGAGGGGATGGTGCTGACGGGCTCGCCGACCGAGCAGGCACTCGTGCAATGCGCCTTGCAGGCGGGTATCGATGTCTCCGCTCTGCGTGACGAGTACCCTATGCTTGGGCTCCAGCATCGCTCCGACGAACAGACCTATATGGTCAGTGAGCACGGCACGCCCACAGGTGGCCGGTGGATTGCGGTCAAGGGGAGTCCCGGTCAGGTGCTGGCGCTTTGCCAGTGGTATCTGGTGGACCATGAGCGGCGGCCTCTCACACCGACGGAGCGGGCGGCGATCCTGGCGCAGAACGACGCCATGGCCGGGGAAGCACTGCGGGTGCTCGGTCTGGCCTATCGTCACGAGGACCACGGCGCCACCATCGAGAGCCAAGAGCTCTGTTGGCTGGGATTGGTTGGCATGGCCGATCCGCTACGACCCGGAATGGTCCGGCTTTTGAAACGCATTCACCGGGCCGGCATTCAGACCGCCCTTATCACCGGTGATCAGAGTGCCACGGCGCACGCCATCGGCAAGCAGTTGCATGTCAGCGACGGCGCGCCGCTGGAAATCCTCGATTCGGCCAGCTTAGAAAAGCTCGACCCCGAGGTGCTCGCCGGGGTGGTGCGCCGGGTTCACGTGTTTTCCCGGGTCAGTCCTGCGCACAAGCTGCAGATTGTTCAGGCACTGCAGCGCGCTGGCCGGGTGGTGGGCATGACCGGAGACGGGATCAACGATGGTCCGGCGCTGAAGGCAGCCGATCTCGGCGTGGCCATGGGCAAGAGCGGCACCGAAGCAGCCCGCTCCGTTGCCGACGTGGTACTCGAGGACGATAACCTGAACACGTTAGTGGTCGCCATACGTCAGGGGCGTACCGTCTACAGTAACATCCGCAAGGCCTTGCATTTCTTGCTTGCCACCAACTTCACGGAGATTGAGGTGATGGCGATCGGTATTGCCCTGGGCGCGGGCCAGCCCCTAACGCCGATGCAGTTACTGTGGATCAATCTCATCACCGATATCCTGCCGGGCCTCGCCTTGGCATTGGAGCCGCCGGAGCTGGACACCATGGAGCGGCCACCGCGTGCACCCGAGGCGGCGGTGATCACGGGGGCGGATCTCGGACGCCTGGCCGGCGAATCCGCCGTGATTACCGGCGGTACCTTGGCGAGTTTCGGCTATGCGTTACTTCGGTACGGCTCGGGGCCGAGGGCGAGCACGCAGGCCTTCATGACCTTGACGCTCGGTCAGCTGCTGCACGCCTTGAGCTGCCGTTCGGAAACGCACAGCCTGCTCGCCAAAGATGCATTGCCCGCCAATCACTACCTCGACATCGGACTCAGCGGTTCGGTACTGGCGCAACTGCTCACGGTCTTGGTGCCCGGACTGCGGCAGCTACTCGGGACGACGCCTCTTGCGCTGAGCGACGGTCTGGTGGCTGCGGCGGGGGCGGTCGGGCCGCTGCTTATCAACGAGGCCATCAAGAAGCGCCGGACGCGCCGCGCAGGGGAAAGTGCAAAGGGAAGTGACTCACGAAACAAGGAGTTCAGCCCATGAAACGGGATTTTCTGTTTACCTCGGAGTCTGTGACAGAGGGGCATCCGGATAAACTGTGCGATCAGATCAGCGATGCCGTCGTCGATCGGTTTCTGGCTCGGGATCGCTTCTCAAGAATTCGCGCCGAGTGTGCTGTATCCAAGGGTATGGTATTCATCGCCGCGCGCTTCGCATCCAAGGCAAAGCTCGATATTCCAGAAATCGCGCGCGGCATCATCCAGAGTGTCGGTTATCAGGAGGGCGAATTCAATGCACAGGAGTGCACCATTCTGACAAGCCTGACGGAGCTCAGCATAGATGTGCATGAGTTACGGGATGAGCAGCGGTTGAGCGACGAGGACCTGGAGCGCTTTACCGTCGGCAACCAGGCGACGGTGTTTGGCTTCGCCTGTCGGCAAAGCCCGGCGCTGCTGCCCCTGCCCATCTGGCTTGCCCACCGACTGGCGCGCCGGCTGGCCGCCGTAAGGGCGCGCGACGGTTTATCTTATCTCTGCCCCGACGGCAAGACGCAAGTCGGAGTCGAGTACCGAGAAGGAAGGCCGGCGAGAATTCACAGCGTGACGCTCATCGCAAGCCAGGCGCGATCCGATGAGCCGAGTCTCAAGGCACTGCGTGGCGACCTGATGGAGCGGGTCGTGGCCCCGGTATTTGCCGACGAGCCGGTGCGTCCCGATAACCAAACCCATATTTTTGTAAACCCAGACGGTCCCCTTATCATTGGCGGGCCGGTGGTCCACTCGGGGCTGACCGGACGCAAGAACGCGGTGGATACCTATGGTGAATACTCACGCCACAGTGGCGCGGCACTGAGCGGCAAGGATCCGCTTCGCATCGATCGAGTAGGCGCGTACGCGGCTCGCTACGCGGCAAAGAACCTGGTGGCCGCGGGCTTGGCCGAAGAATGTGAGGTGCAGTTGAGCTACACTATCGGCCTGGCGCGACCCGTGAGCGTACAGGTGGAAACCTTCGGCACCAGCAAATTTCCGGACGACGACCTGCTGGAGCGGATCGCGCGTTGTTTTGATTTCCGCCTGGGGGCGATCATCAAAGCATTTGCCCTCCGAGATCTGGCGGCGCAGCATCAGGGCCGTTTTTTTGAGAGACTGGCGGCCTATGGTCAAATGGGGCGGGTGGACATGGCGGTGCCGTGGGAATGTACCGACAAGATCGAGTCACTGCGCTAGACCCGGCAGCCGCCCGCGCCTCGGAATGGCGTGCAGCCGCTGAATTGAAGTGAATCCGCTGTCGCCGGGTCTCTCGGAGGCGTCAGCCGACCATTCCCACCTCCATGGAAGCGCCGCGCAAGCAACGGTTCATGCCGAGCAGAGCCGGCTGCTCCACGGCAATGCCCCTATCGGGGCGGCCGTCAGCATCATCAATGGCTTCATTGCGGCCGGTGTATTGTGGTACGCCCTGCCACGCTCCCTGATGGTCACCTGGCTCGTTATCAATACCACCGTCGCGCTGGCTCGGTTGCCGATGGGGTGGAAGTACCGCTATGCGTCGCTCACGGACTCCACCGGGCGGCGCTGGCGCAGTGGTTATGTCCTCGGGGCGGTGCTTGGCGGTGCAAGCTGGGGGGCGCTCGCTGCTATGGCGGCGCACTACTCAAGCCTGCCTTATCAGCTGTTCGTAGCTTTCGTGGTGGGGACAATGGCGATCGGCGCGATTGCCGTGAATGCCAGTTTCCTCCCCGCGTACGTCGCGTTCTTACTGCCGGCCCTGTTGCCCCTTGCCGGTGGGCTTTTCTTTCAAGCCGAAGCCATGCCCGTTGCCATGGGGGCATTGACGCTGGTCTTTACCGCAGCCCTATATTTTCTCGGTCGCAATGTCAACGGCAGCATTACACGTGCGATAGAGCGGTCGCTGGAACAGCAGGCGCTTGCCAATACCCTGCACGCCGAGCATCGGCAGACGGTCGAGATTAACCAGCGGCTTGCGCAGGAGGCCGAATCCCATCGGCGTGCTCTGGCGGACCTGCGCGATACGCACCAAGAGCTAGAACGCAAGGTCATGGAGCGCACCGGCGAGCTCGTCTACGCCAATGACCGCTTATGGCAAGAGATCCATGAGCGCCGAAACGTCGAAGCGCGGCTGCGCAAGGGCGGAACGCTGTTTCAGGCGACCTTCGAGCAGGCGGCGGTGGGTATCGGCCATGTCGGCACCCAGGGTCAATGGCTGCAGGTCAACCAAAAACTGTGCGATATTCTCGGCTATGCCCGTGAGGAGCTGCTCAGGCTCGATTTCCAGCGCATCACCTACGCCGATGATCTGCCCGCCAGTGTGGAGTACTTCCAGCGTGCGCTGGCTGGAGCGATCGACACCTACTCGATAGAGAAGCGATATCTCCGCAAGGACGGAGCCGTCGTATGGGCCTGCCTGACCGTTTCCATGGTTCGCAGCGCTCAAGGCGAACCGAGAAACTTCATCGCCATCGTTCAGGATATCAGCGATCGTAAACGCGCCGAGGAGCTCCTGTTTCAGGAGAAGGAGCGTGCCGAGATTACGTTACATTGCATCGCCGATGGTGTGATCACGACCAGCGCCGCCGGCACCGTGGAGTATTTGAATCCCGTCGCTGAAGAGCTGACCGGGTGGACCACAGAAACGGCCCGAGGCCAAGCCTTGGAGGCTATTTTTCGGGTTGTCGATGAACAGACGCGCGCCCCAGTGGCCAATCCAGTACACGATTGCCTCAAGGAGCGCCGCATCACCGGGTTGGCGGAAGGGAGCTTGCTCATCGGGCGTAGCGGCAAGGAATACGCCATCGAAGATTCGGCTGCGCCCATTCGCACTCGCGACGGGGCGATCATTGGCGCCGTGCTGGTATTTCATGATGTGACGCAGACGCGACGGGCGAAACACCAACTGGTACACGAGGCAACCCATGACGCGCTCACCGGGTTGGTTAATCGGGCCGAATTCGAACGTCGCCTCGAGCATGCGCGCGCCAGTGCCAAGGCCCACGGAAGCCATCACTCTCTGTGCTATCTCGACCTCGACAACTTCAAGGCGGTCAATGACAGCGTCGGTCATGGGGCAGGGGACATGCTGCTAAAAGATGTGACGGCGCTGATGATGAGCAAAATTCGGAGTCGGGACACCTTGGCGCGACTTGGCGGCGACGAGTTCAGTCTGCTGATGGAAAACTGCCCGCTCGACCATGCGCTGCGTATTGCCGAGGGTTTGGTCGGCGCCATCAAGGATTTTCGTTTTGTTTGGGAGGAGAGCCGGTTCGCCATCGGTGTCAGCATCGGTCTGGTGCCCATTACGGCGGACTCGCAGAGCACGGCGCATCTGCTCACGCAGGCGGATATCGCCTGTTACACCGCCAAAGATTTGGGCCGTGGCCGAGTGCACATTTACCATCCCCGCGGCGGCGAAGGTCTGAAAAGGCACTGGGAATTCTCGCGCATTGCGCACCTTCGCCAAGCACTGCAGCGCGATCAGCTGCTCCTTTATCAGCAACCGATCGTTGCCCTTGCTGCCGCTGAGAGTGGCCCCGTTTTGCGGGAATTACTGCTGCGGCTGGTAGACGCCGAAGATCATCTCTTATTGCCAAAAGCCTTTATTCCCATTGCCGAACGGTATGGGCTTATGGCGAGTATCGATCGGTGGGTCATTGGAAATGCCTTTCGCTATTGGGGGGAACAGCTCGCGGCGTATCCCCATCTCGGAATTACCATCAATCTCTCCGCCAGCTCGCTGAGTGACGAATCGATGCCCGCATTCGTTCGTACGCAATTCGCCGAGTCGGCTTTATTGCCGAGCCAGGTGTGCTTTGAAATCACCGAGACCAGCGCCGTACGCAACTTAAAGCGGGCCGTGCGGTTTATGCGCGATCTGAAAAGCAATGGCTGCGCGTTCGCTTTAGATCAGTTTGGCAATGGACCGTCATCTTTTTATCACCTCAAGAAACTGCCCGTCGATTATCTCAAGATCCGTGGCCGTCTGGTTCGAGACATGGCCACCGATCCGGTTAGCCGCTCCATCGTGGAGGCGATTAACGACGTAGGTCACGCACTCGGCATGCAAACGATTGCCGAATCGGTGGAAACGGATGAGGTTTTGAAAGAACTTAAAAAATTGGGTGTGGACTACGCACAGGGGGTCGCCTTAGGTGGGCCGAGCGCACCGCAAGATTCGCCATGGAAGGTAATCCATTAGAGGTGTTTTAAGGGCATGGGTGAAAAACCCTCTTAATGACTGCCCGCAGTTGTTCGCCGGTTTCCGAGCTCGATGATGATGATTATTTGGAAATAATTTTGTCATCACGCTGTAATGTTTGAATGCTAATACTTTGAGCATTAAACGAGACGAGGGAAGCGGACATGCCCCAATACGTTCATTATGTCCCCGGGCGATTGCGTGTGAAGTGCTTGTTACTCAAGGGCAACGCGAATCGTGCTGAGGCAGTAACGCAGCTGTTGAGCGCCGAGGAAGGCATCGCAAGCTGCGAAGTGAATCCAATCACCGGCAGCGTGCTGGTGCGCTATGACGAGTCGGCCACAAGCGCTTATCGGGTGCTGGATTTGTTAAAGCGAGGCGGCTACATCGGACCGGGCGTCGATCTGCACGCACAGAACCGCTCCCCGGAAAAAACGGCATCGGATGTGGGAACGATAGTCAGTAAGGCCGTGATGGGCGCCCTGGTCGAGCGTGTCGTGGAGCGCTCTGCCGTCGCGTTGGTCGGCGCGATTCTCTAGACCGGCGCGGCGCGGAAGGTTTCTCCAGATGCAACGCCCGCACATCTAGGCCGTCATTCGGGAGCGCGGCTAACCGATTGAGGGATCTGCCCATGGTCATCGTTTCGTCAGCGTCACCCTTCAGAGGTTAAAACCGCACCCAGAATCTGTAGGCAGGCAGTCGCCTTGCCCCAAGGGTGTGTCCGGCATGGATGCCGGACTCAAGTCTACAAGGATGTATTCACGACGTCCCTTGAGGCAAGGCGACTGCCTGCCACCCGGACGAAACGATGACCATGGCCAGGAATTTCGTTCAATGGAACTGCGGCAGTAATGCCCCGACCCTGGGTCGATGTCTGCGACCGCAAGGCGCACCAGTAGGCGACCTCGAGACCAGCCGATCCAGGCGCTTACGTGCTTGTGTAGTTACCGCGCCGCCGCTTGGCGTAGCGTAAGACCAAGGGAGTTCATGAGGATTTCGAACCAGCGCGCAATGCCGTTATGGCAAGCGCAGAAGGTTTTAAAACATGCTCTAATGTCGGATTCTGGCGAATTGCCAGCAGCGGACGGCACGTTTAGCTCACCGAATATGCACGACCCTGCGCAACAGTGAAGCAGGCTAAGTTAAACCACGTGTCATCTATTTGTAAAATAGACTTGATATGTTACCCTATTTTTTCGCAGACGTCCGTCGGCAATGTTACCCTAAAGATATAGGAGGGGCAGAGGATGTTTAACTGGTTAGAGGATGTCGCAGAGGCTGTTTCCCCGAATGCCTTGGTGGCGGCGGGTGTGTTACTTCTTGGGCCCATACTGTTGCCGGTGCTGGGCAGGGGACTGCGTCCATTGGCGAAAGGCGCGATCAAGGGGTACTTGACTGTTCAAGACAAGGTTAGAGAATATGCCGCCGTCAGCACGGAGCAGCTTGGCGATCTCGTTGCCGAAGCGAGATCGGAGCACGGTGCGGCCGCAACGGGGGTGGTCGCCGCCGGGGAGGGGGCTTCCGGCTCGAAGGAGCGCAAGGCGCAATCGAGCAGCAGCGGGGGCAAGGAGAAGACGGCGTAACCCTGATTTGACTGGAGGCGTGGTGTGGGCCGGGGGTTCGCGGCCAATTTCGCGCAGCAATTTAATGGCGTGCTAAGCTCTCGCCAATTTCGGTAAACTTGGACGCCCTACTGTCCGCCAAATGATCCCCTCAGCCCACATCGCGCACATGCTACCGCATAGGGTGCGGATACGCGTCCCGGAAAAACGCCACGATGCCGGGTATTTCGCTTCCCTTGCGAGCGCCTTCGGTGCCTTGCCAGGCATCGAAGGCGTGGAAGCCAATGCATCGACCGCAAGCCTTCTTCTCCACCAGCGCGCTGTC
This sequence comes from Gammaproteobacteria bacterium, assembly GCA_018224385.1. GTDB lineage: Bacteria > Pseudomonadota > Gammaproteobacteria > HK1 > HK1 > JAGTVB01. Next base: position 7,511 of record JAGTVB010000053.1, on the reverse strand, counting down.
TCCGCCGAACGTATTAGTGAGTTCGCAGAGCAGCGCGCACTGTTTCGCATGATTGCGCCGCGCGATGAAGTCATACCCTTGTCAGCCCGGCTTGCTGACGGATTACAGGTGCTCGATGCCAGGATCCGCGCATATTCGGAAGGCCGCCTCGATTTTTGGGGCGCCGTCTTTCTCTTGACGGTGGGCTTTAGCATCACGCAGTTTGCGAAAGGCAATATTTCCGCTCCCGCGTCAACACTGCTCTGGTATGCGCTTGGGACGTTTGCGGTTCCCCCACAATGGCGCGCCTCCCCCTCCTAATCGTCCAGCACCACAGCGTCTGCTTGGCGCAGCGCCTGTGAATTAACGTACTACGCCTGCCGATAGCGCCCGTTGGGCGGCCCTGCTGATCCCGATTTATCGACCAGATCTCGCCGCTGCGGGCGTGCGCCGAGCGACTCCGGTGCGTGCGACATTTCTAACGCAATGTCTCAGGTGATTTTTTTTCGATACCCGTTTCGGGGTGGCAGGGTATGTGCCTGCTCGTTGAGTGACCTGGCAAGGGCGAGACCTCGTTTGCGGTAAGACGCAACGGCGTCTCCGCTATACTGATTTCTTATCTTCGGTAGGGGCCATGTGCTGCGCGGCGTCATCTTGGGGGCGCTGCTCCTGGGCGAGCTCCGCACGAACTTCTGCCATCAGATCCTCGAACGTCTCTTCCGCCTCCGCCAAGGTTTCGCGGCCCTTGTGGTAAAGAATGATGCCCGTCTTGATCAATGTCCGGGCCAGCGGACGAGCGGTCTGCGTCAAAACCGGCACGACAAAAGGTGCCAACACCGCCGCGGCAACACCAAGGGCAACGCCTTTGCTCGTCTCCCCCTTGAGCAAATCACTAAGAGCCATCGTCTTCTCCCGGCTTGAAACAAAGGAACTGTGCTATGTCACTGTTCACTTCCCTCTCCCGCTTGGGGAGCGGTTGGGGCGGGGGCCTCGATGTCAAAGACTTATCCCCTTACCCTAATTGTTGTTTCCCGTTAGCCAGGGCGGGGAAGCGAACGATTTCCCGGTAGCGTAGCACTGGATTATAGAGCGAGCATGGAGGGGAGGCCATGGGCTGCGGCTCCATGAGATGAGGGTGGCAGAAGGAGAAGCGGTGGGCCTACTTTCACGTGTTTGTAATGTTTTGCGGTTATATAGCGCAAGTGATTAAAACAATCGTTCGGTCGATACCTAGGCTGTGGCGGAGAGCATGGGCGAAAATACCATCCTGATCATTGAAGACGATGCCGGTGTGCGGGAGATGGCGCGTTTTCTGCTCGAGCAGTCGGATTACCAGGTGGCCGAGGCGGTCGATGCCGAGCATGCACGGCATCGTATTGCGGATCACCCGCCCGCACTCATCTTGCTGGATTGGATGCTTCCGGGCTTGAGTGGGATCGATTTTGCCCGTCAGCTCAAGCGCGACAGCGCGACCCGCGACATTCCTATCATCATGTTGACCGCCCGGGGCGAGGAAGACGACAAAGTGCGGGGATTGGAAAGCGGCGCCGATGATTACATCAGCAAGCCATTCTCGACCCGCGAGCTGGTGGCGCGCATTAAGGCGGTCTTGCGTCGCGTTGCTCCCCACAAAGGGGAGGAGGTCCTAGAGCTTGCCGGGCTGCGGCTCGACCCCGTGAGCCACCGCGTGAGCATCCACGGTCAGCTGTTAGAACTGGGCCCCACCGAGTTTCGGCTGCTGCATTTTTTTTTGACCCATCAGGAACGGGTCTACACCCGGGGACAACTTTTGGACCGGGTCTGGGGCACGAATGTTTATATCGAAGAACGGACCGTGGATGTCTATATGCGTCGCCTGAGGAAGCTGTTAGCGCCCTCCGGTCATCACGGTCTACTGCAGACCGTGCGCGGTGCCGGCTACCGGTGTTCCAATCGCACGTGAGCGTCGGCTTGGCAGGGCGACACCTGATAAAGCCGCGGCTACAGCAGGCTGCGGGAATGCATACGCCCACCAAGGATTGAGTCAAAGATTCACCAATTTGTAATACTTTGTTCTTTTTCGTGCGGCATCCTAACAAACTTTGACGTCCATATCCTGGCCGCCGAGGAATGATCCTGGATGAGGGTCGAAGAGGGTTTGTCAAAGCCCCTCAGACCCGTGAGTGCGGATAATGACGAATTAATCGAGACTGGATTTTAGAGACATGATTGTCGCTGCGAGCATTGTCGACTTGTTCGAAAGACAGGGGCGCGAAATACAGCTTCGCGATGGCGTTTCACAACGCGAGCATGCGCTTCAGGCGGCGGCACTCGCAGAGGCAGAAGGGGCCGCTCCGCCATTGGTGTTAGCCGCGCTGTTGCATGATATCGGACATTTGCTGGCCCAAGCGTGCGATGGGGCTGACGCACACCGAAAGTCCGCATTACCTCACGAACAGATCGGGGCGGGGTGGCTTGCGCCGTTATTTGGCCCCGCGATTACCGAACCTGTCCGGCTGCACGTCGAGGCGAAGCGCTATCTGTGCGCGTTGGAGCCAGGCTACGCAAAGCAGTTCCCGGAGGCATCGCTGCAGCGGCTTGCGATCCAAGGGGGGCCGCTGACGCGAAGCGAGATTCGTGATTTTCAGGAAAATCCCTATCACCGGGCGGCGGTTTGGTTGCGCCGTATCGACGACCGCGCCTGCGACGTGAGCCGGGTTCAGGTGCCGGGCTTTGAGCATTATGGTGAACGCTTGGAAGCGGCCCTAGTCTCGCGTCGGCTTGCCCTCGAAACCGCGTGCCGCAGGGGTAGGCTTGCCGGCGCAGGTTACTGCCAGCCCTGTTAGAGCCGCCGCAAGAACTCGCCCCGCTTAGCCTAGCGGCGGCGCGCTGCGCGACCTTCCGTGGGATTAGACATCGGCACGAGCCAATGCGCGCCAGGCGCTGTCACGTGTTGGCGTACTTGAAAAGATCATCGAGAGCCCCAAATTAACGGATCGGCATAGCGGTTCAAAGTGCATGAGGAGGTTCGTCGATGTTCACTAATTGGTCCGACACATTGGATAACTTGTTAGCTCTGCAGCGTGCTCTGGAGTCATCAAGAAGCAGCGACTGGTTTGGCGGTACCACGGCAAGCCAAGGCGCCTATCCCCTAGTCAATGTATTTCAGCAGGGAGACGACTTCGTTTTGATTGCTGAGCTTCCAGGTATAAACAAGCAAGATCTCCATATTGAGATAAAGCGCAATCAGCTGCGCCTTGCTGGCACCAAGCAGGTGGGAAACGGTGAGGGCAAAAGCGTACACCGTCGGGAGCGACTTTCGGGTAAATTTGATCGCGTCATCACCTTCCCGGCGGCGATCGAAACCGAGGGCGCCAAAGCCGAATATCAGGACGGCATTCTCGCGTTATTCCTGCCCCGAGCGGCAAGCGAGCGGCCAAAGGCCATTGAAGTCCAGTAGTAAAAACGGGCAGAGCATTAATTCAGTTTCAGGAGGTTGTCATGGCTACGGACAAATCATTGCAAGTTCAGGAGAAAAAAGAGCTGGAGACGAAAGAGGAGCAGACTGTTCCAGCGCGGTTCTATGTTCCCTACACGGATATCTATGAGACCGATGCAGCACTCTGGGTGTCCATGGAAATGCCTGGTGTTGAGAAAGACAAGGTGGACATAAAGCTCCAAAAAAATATCCTGTCGATCGAAGGGCGCATCGACTTCGCAAAGTATGAAAAGTTAAAGCCCTTGTACACCGAATACAACATCGGGCACTATCACCGTGATTTCAGGCTCTCTAGCGAGATCGACAGTCAGGGTATCAGTGCAAAGCTCGATAACGGCGTGTTGACGGTGGAGTTGCCAAAGAGCCAGGAGACGATGCCGCGGCGCATCAGCGTAGCTTAACAATCAGCAAATAGTAAATAAACGCGATGATTTTCGAGAGGGGCGCCTAGGCGCCCTTTTTTTTTGCTTCATGACGCGATCACGCTGATGAGTCCCGGAACGGCACCAAGACGCAATCCTGCCAGCCCATCGGACGGAACGTAGCGTCCGAGCACAATCCGTGACGTCGCGACAAGGGCTGCAGCAAGGGGCAGCAGCATCTGCAGAAAATTGTTCATACTTCCTTCATAAATAAATCATAAAAATTTAATGAGCGGGGCGTAAGGTAATCGGTTTGGTTTATAGCGGTCCGCGTATTTGCATGCCTAACAGCCTCCACCGGAAGGCTGAGAATAACGGGCCAGGGTCATCGTTTCGTCCGCGTCACCGGCAAGAAGGTCGGGCCGTGTCAAGCATCCGCGGGTAGCCCCTCTCCCGCCCGCAAGAGTGTCCCCGCGGCAGGGTTGTCGGACGCAAGCCCACCTGCGTGTAGTCACGCCTTCTCTCGAGGCCGGGAACTGGGCGCCCACACCGACCCTGAGGACAAAAAGTGCCGAAACGATGACAGGGCGGAACAACGGCTCAACATGACACGCTGTGACCGAGGCCAGTAAGAACCGCTATAACAGCCGTCTTTGATCTTATTTTTCCAGTTCTTCAATTAGACGTTTTAGCCAAGCATCGAAATGGACACGGCAAGTGAGGGATGCAGCCCCCGATTGTGCCTTTTGTTACCGGCGCTCGCCACGCTTGCAGACCATCGCCCGGTAAAACACTCCTAATGCGCATTGCAATCGCAACGGACGCATGGCACCCACAGATCAATGGCGTGGTGACGACTTTATCTCGAACCCGGGCTGAGCTGGGAAGGCTCGGTCACGAGGTGCTCATGATTACGCCCGCGGAATTTTTCACCATTGCCTGTCCCACTTACCCTGAAATTCGTTTAGCCCTTAAACCGCGCCGCCTTGTCAGGAAAGAACTCAAGGAATTTTCACCCGATGCTGTCCATATCGCGACCGAAGGACCGATAGGTATAGCAACGCGGGCACACTGCCTGCATGTCGGCCATATCTTTACCACATCGCTGCATACCCGTTTTCCAGAATACGTGCGGCTGCGGGTGCCAGTGCCTCTGGACTGGGGATACCGCTATCTGAGATGGTTCCATGGTCCGGCTCGGCGGACCATGGTATCGGTGCCATCCCTGTGCGAAGAACTGCAGGAGCGAGGCTTGCAACACCTCGTCGTTTGGTCGCGCGGCGTCGATCTAAATGTATTTCAGCCACGCGACAAGCATTTCTTGGAGGGGGAGCGGCCGCTTTTTATGTACATGGGGCGGGTCGCTCTGGAGAAGAGCGTCGAGGAGTTTTTGCGATTGGATCTACCGGGTTGCAAGTATGTTGTTGGAGGAGGACCGGACCTGCAAAGCCTGAAAAAGCGCTACCGAACCACCCGGTTTACGGGCTACAAGGTTGGAGAGGACCTGGCTCGCCACGTCGCATCGGCTGATGTCATGGTTTTCCCAAGCAAGACCGATACCTTTGGTCTGACAATCTTGGAGGCCATGGCCTGCGGGGTGCCTGTAGCCGCCTATCCCGTTCAGGGTCCAAAGGACCTCATTCGCAACAGCTACAACGGTTATACCGATCAGGACCTGCAAAGTGCGGCGCTGGAATGCCTCAAGGTGCGCGCGACGGGCTGCCGAGAGTTCGCGAGCCGTTATTCTTGGGAAGCGTGCACCGCGCAGTTTTTGAGCCACCTCTGTGCGAGCTAAGAGCAAGGCGGCGCGAAAGCGGAGCAATAGACCGAGCAGCCAATGTGCAGTTAGAGAGGTTCCCAATTGCATAGGTAACATCGTCCACCAGGAGATGCTTCTTCGTCGGTGTAGCAACCGATCCCTTGGCCGTAAGGGTGTGTCCGGCATGGATGCCGGACTCAAGACTACAAGGATGTATTTACGGCGTCCCTTGAGGCCAGGCGATCGGTTGCCAGCAGATTCTTGGCATGTTTTTGCACCGTGAACGGGGGCACTCACAAAACGATGGCCCCTTGTTACCAACTCAAGCGGGAACCGCTATAGAACCCGAGAGGGAAGGAAACACGAGAGCGCAAAAGCGCCCGAAATATCGGAATGAAACGAGCTTCATCGTAACTTCACGGCATTTTCACCTTTGTGAAACGGCGCGGTATCAGACTGTAGACTCTGAAAACGCGATATCCTTGTTCGAGAGGAGCAACGGTTTGAGTGAATCACGGTACGTCATGAGAAAGCGGCTTGCTGAGGTAATCGCGTACAGCGAAAACCTTTTGCAGGAGTTAGCTGGCCGCGATGCACCCGAGGCGGTGCGAATGAAGTCCTTTCTAGAGAAGGATGTTCAGGAAAAACGCCGTTTGTTGATCGCCTTGTGGGAGCAGGAAGCCGACCGGCGTCGTGCCTCTCACCGGCTTTCCTAGGCGCATTTCCACGAGGACACAGGGCAAGAGGCCACAAGCGATATGCACGGCGAGAGAGGAGCGGCTAAGACGGATCCCCGGTCCGCCGTGCGATACGGCGGGTGCACCATCGGTCGTACGTTGCGTGACCGAGTGTCACAAAATTATCAATCGCTAGTAACGAAAGCCCGATAGACTGCGTGGTTCGCCCTAGAATTCAGTATCTTGGCGATGCTGGGGAGCCGCGGGCTGGATCGGCAGGACGTAAGTAATCGTTCACCGTTGAGGATAAGTGCCATGCGCCAACACATGAAGACCTACATTGAGGAAGGTACCTCCGGCGCTGCAAGGAGCGTTCGCATCATGGCTGAGTATCTGTGCGCGTTAGAGTCCTTCCAGCGGCTCGAGCAGCGATTCATGGTTACTGTTTTCGGTTCGGCCCGGCTGCCGGAGCGATCGGATGGTGCACACCTTGCCGAAGCACTGGCTCGGGGATGCGTCGCGCGGGGCTATGGCGTCATTACCGGGGGTAGCTCGGGAGTGATGCTCGCCGCCAACCGAGGCGCCTATGAGGAAGCACAACGGCGCAAGCTGCCGGTCGAGGATTATTCGGTGGGCTGCGCGGTGACACTGCCTTTCGAATCGGGCAAGAACGCTTTCCTCGGTACCCAGACCGATTTCCATTATTTCTTTGTAAGAAAGTTTTTTCTCGTGGCGTATTCCAAAGCGTTCTTTTTTCTCGAGGGTGGCGGAGGCACGCGGGACGAGCTGTGGGAGGTTTTTTGTTTGATACAAACAGGAAAAATGCCCATTCACCCGCTGGTGGCGGTTGGCGACGAGCAAAGCTGGCAAATGGTGCGCGCGGATCTGGATCACATGGTCAGTCGGGGCACCATATCCGCCGCGGATCGCAATATTCTTCAGTTTGCCGAGACGATTGACATCGGATTGAATATCGTAGGCCGATTCTATCGCCACGTGGACCGCATCCACTACGATAAAGGTAAGCGTACCATCGAGTTTTATCTGCGCAACCCGCTCGAGCATACGGTACTACAGACACTGGAACAGCGCTTTGCTCCCTCTTTGAATGATCTTTCATGGAGTGCCGAGCAACAGTGCCTTGCGGCTTCCCAATTCGAGTTCCGCTCCTACGCTATGCTCTACGACGTGGTTGGCACCATCAATGATCTGTTGAGCCAAGGAGAGGCCAGCGAGCGTGTCATTGCCTGACCGCG
>JAGTVB010000052.1 GCA_018224385.1 Gammaproteobacteria bacterium | reverse complement strand
TCCGCATTGCCCAGGCAACCAACGTCTTGTTGCAATGCCGGAACACCGGATACATCGCCGACGGACAATACCGCCCGTAGTATTCCATCCAGCCCCGCAGGACGGGGTTGTGAAGCCGAGCGATATCTTCCAGGCTGAGGTTCGTCCGGTTGCGGTAGTTGAGCCTTCGCGTCTTTTGCCGCATGGCGGTGAGGGCTGCCGAGCTGACCGCGGGGGTGAAGCTCACAAACAGACTGTTTCGTTTGCGATTCTTCACCACCCGAGGCCGAAAGGTGTACCCGAGGAAGTCAAACTTCGTGTTCGGGTAGGACCTTTTCCGACTTCCATCCTGGCAATAGACAATCCTGCTTTTATCTGGATGCAGTTCCAGGCCGCACTCGGCTAACCGAGCTAACAGCGCTGACCTGACGGCCTGCGCCTCGTGCTCGGTTCGACAGTGCACCAGCCCATCATCTGCATAGCGGCACCAGGGCAGGCCTGGAAAGGTTCGACCCATCCAGGCATCAAACGCATAATGCAAAAACAGGTTCGCGAGCACCGGGCTCACCACGCCGCCTTGGGGGGTACCCTTGGTGCGTTCCACCAAGGTCCCGTCCGCCCGTTGCAGCGGCGCCTTCAACCAGCGCTCAATATAGAGCCTCACCCATTTCTGCTCGGCGTGCTTCTCGACCGCCCGCAGCAACAGCTCGTGGTCGATATTGTCAAACAGACCTTTGATATCGAACTCGAAGACCCAGTCATACTGCCAGCAGCGCTGGCGCGTGACCCCGATCGCCTCCAACGCCGATTTCCCGGGTCGGTAGCCATAGGAGTCGGGCAGGAAAACGGGCTCCACCGCCGGTTCAAAGGTCATCTTGACAACCATCTGCGCCACGCGGTCTGCCACTGTTGGGATGCCGAGCATTCGCTCCCCGCCATCCTTTTTGGGAATGGCCACCGCGCGTACCGGCGGCGGGAAGTAACTTCCCGACGACATCCGGTTCCAGACCTTGTACAGATTGTCCTTTAAGCCCTTCTCGAAGTCCTGAATCGACTGCTCATCAACACCGGCAGCACCGGCGTTGGCTTTGACGGCTTTAAAGGCCTCGTACACCAGGTGCTTTGAAATAGTGAACGGTTTTGTTGCACTCACTCGTCTCCTCCTGCTGGCAGTTGAACGACGAATACAACCGCTTGACCCGACCCCTTTGCTCTGGCCGCATTACCAGCCTTCATCGCTCTTACGAGTCGGTCCGCCCCAGTACTCGGCATCGGTACGCTCGCCTCGTGGTTTCTGCCACTTGTGCTTCTCCCTTAACATCCGAGCACGGGTTCCCGCAGTTCCACACGAGAGCCCAGATCAGATTCACGCCTCCTACACGCCGGCCGCCGCCTGCCCAGTAACCCGATTTCCGACAGGCTCATCCCAGGAGATAGAGACGCCCCTGGTTTTGACGACAAGTCTCTGGCTTACGACGAGTCCACGGAGGTTCACTTTCGTTCGTCTCTCTGACCCCTACCTGCTCGAGGTACCGCCTCGACGCTTTTAACTCCAATGCTCACCACCGACGGCTTTTGACCGCAGCAGCTTGGAGTGGTTTGAAGCCCGCTTCGGGAAGCCGACTCCGAAGGGCCTATCTTCATCTCCCGTGCAGCTTAGGCACAAAGTTTCAGTTCATCCTGAACCTCCTTTCCTTTGTGCGCCTGCGGCGCACATTCGATTTGCCAGCCGCTGGCAGAAAGCCGACGACGCCCTCATGACGTAGCTGCCGCTGAATGTGCGATTAGCCACAGCGCCCTCTGCCCAATGGCGTTGCAAGCTATCCCAAGATACCATGGTCATCGTTCGACTCCCGTGATCCGGATCAGGCATTGAAGCGCAGCCGCTTCAGCCTGCCGCAGTGCTTTGACCAGAGCCGGAGGGCGTAAGTCCTCCAAGAGGCGCCTTACCGGCATCAAGCGATCACCTGTATTCGCCCAAAACTATCGATGTGCATGGGGATAAGCCGTGAAGACCGCCTTGGTAATTACGCATGTACCTTTTGAAGACTTAGGTTCCTTCGCGGAGCCGCTGGCGCACCATGAGTACCGAATACGCTATCGTGAGGCAGGAGTTGACAATCTCGCCACACGGGATGCTTATCAAGCCGAATTGCTGATCGTTCTGGGCGGGCCTATTAGCGCCACGGACGAGACCAATTATCCTTTCCTTCGCGATGAGCTTCACCTCCTTGACGAGCGACTTCAGAAGGCCCGGCCAACGCTGGGAATTTGTCTCGGCGCGCAACTCATGGCCCGGGTCCTTGGTTCCAGAGTTTATCCTCTACCTCAGAAGGAGCTTCGCTGGGGTCCGATAAAGCTCACCGCTGACGGACGGAACTGTTGCCTGCAGCACCTTGCCGAGGGTGTTACTCCGGTCTTGCACTGGCATGGAGATACTTTTGATTTGCCGGAAAGCGCGGTTCACCTCGCTTCCACCGAGCTTTGCAAGAACCAGGCGTTTGCCCTAGGGAAGCACGCCCTCGGTCTGCAATTTCATCCCGAGGTGACCAGTAGGGGTTTGGAACGCTGGTTTATCGGGCACGCGTTGGAGATTACCGCTACGGCAGGTGTCAGCGTCTCGCAATTGCGCGCTGACACCACTCGTTGGGCGGACATACTAGAGAGTCAGGGTCACAAATGCCTAGAGCAGTGGCTGAGGGGGCTGGCAACCGCGGCGGGGACATAGAAGCCGCCTCAACAACCAAGATGGCGATGTCTTCGCCATGTGGCGCAGCACAGAGGTCAAATCGAGAGGCCGGCCTAAAATTCGATTTCCAGCGCAGCGCCATCTCCTGCCGACAGCGCATCCTTTAGCTTGCTGATGGCATTTCGCTCCAGTTGCCGAATACGCTCGGCAGAGATACGGTGCAATGCCGCAAGTTGATGCAGCGTTGCCTTGTCTTCGTTCAACCAACGCTTTATCAGAATATCGCGGCTGCGGTCATCGAGCGTCGCCAACGCTCCGGCGAGCCGCTGCGCACCGTGCTCTCGCCAATCCGCTTCCTCCAGCTGGGTCGCCGGGTCGAAGCGCAAATCCTCCAGATAAGCCGCTGGCGCCAGCGGCGCCTCCTCGGCAGAGGAGACATCGGGCAGGCCATCAAATGCCGCGTCATGAGCACTGAGGCGTTGCTCCATTTCCCACACCGTTTCCGGCTGCACACCGAGATCCTTGGCCACCTGGTCAACTTCTGCTTGATTAAGCCAGCCGAGATGCTTCTTTGCGCTCCGCAAATTGAAGAACAGCTTGCGCTGCGCTTTAGTGGTCGCCACCTTGACGATACGCCAGTTGCGCAGAATGAACTCATGAATTTCAGCGCGTATCCAATGCACCGCGAATGATACGAGCCGTACGCCAAGCGACGGGTCAAAGCGCTTCACGGCCTTCATCAGCCCGATGCTGCCTTCCTGGATAAGGTCGGCTAAAGGCAAACCATAGCCACTGTATGCCCGAGCAATCCGCACTACGAAGCGAAGATGCGACTGCACCAGTTGCCAGGCGGCATCTAAATCGTGTTGCCGGCGAAATCGCTCTGCAAGTTGCTGCTCCTCTTCGGCGCTCAGCAGCGGTATAGTGTTAACGGTATGCTGGTAGGCAGCCAGGCTGCCGGAGGGAAGTGCTTTAATAAGGTTCGATCTTTCCATGGTGGTGGCTAACGACTCCTGCTGTCGCGCTCGACCGGCATTGTAACATTGCCACCCTATGAGTGCCAGGCACAGGCCTCGCGCCCCAGGCTGTGAGTGAGCTTGAGCTGCTCCGCCTCTGCCAAGATTTCGTCATAGTAGCATTTCGCGTCTGAATCACCCGATATCCAACACCAATTATGAAACATCCTGAGAATAGTCTCCGGCAGCTCCTGATCGCTGAGCAGATGAACATCCTTGCGCGTGCTGCTTTTGTGTTGCTGTGGCTTGTTCATAGAGTACCCTCATTGACTGTCACAAGGATCAGGGGCAGAACTGTTAATGCTGAGTCGATTCGACTGCAGCAGGTATGGTAACTCGCGACGGCAAAGCAGGTTCGCTTCTGCCGCTGGTAACAGATCACAATCGCGGCAACAGGAGACAGCCCTACCTCCTTATCCTAGTACCGCCTTTGGCCTGCTCCCCGCGTCGAGGGATGCGCCGGTAGCGTCGCAAGACCTCGTAGCTTCGAGGCAGCTTTCTCTGCTACGCTCGTTCGACACCGTGACCAGGAAATAGCCTATTTTGCGCGGGCAGCAATGAAACAATAAGCCCCACCGGAGCCTTCTCAGTCAACATGCGCATCGCAACCTGGAACATCAATGGCCTACGGGCTCGTCATCAACTCATCCTGCACTGGCTCGCGGACCGTCAGCCAGACATTGTCGGCCTACAGGAGCTGAAAATTACCGAGTCAGAGTTCCCCCGGGATATCTTCGAAGAAGCAGGCTACCATGCTGTGGTTCATGGCCAAAAAGCCTGGAACGGCGTTGCCATATTGAGCCGGCAGCCAATGAAGCTCAGACAGAGTGGTCTACCGGGGCAGGAAGCCCTTGGGGCACGGTTGATCAGTGCGGACCTGGGTGATCTTTCATTTATCACCGCCTACGTGCCAAACGGGAAATCGGCAACGCATGACGACTTCTCACGCAAGCTTGCCTGGCTTGATGCGCTTGCTCGATACCTCAAAGAAACCATGAGCCCTGAGCGAACCACGATTCTGTGCGGTGATTTCAATATCTGCCCAGGTCGACTCGACAGCTGGAACGAGGAACTCCTCCACGGCCAAATATTCCACACCGATGCGGAACGTGCGCGCTTCCAGCGTTTGCTGGATATCGGATTTGTCGACATCTATCGGCAGCGATTTCCCGATATCCAAGAATTCTCCTGGTGGGATTATCGCGGCGGTGCATTTCACAAAAACCAGGGCTTGCGCATCGACTCGCTGTTGGCAACGGAACGCGCCATGGCACGCATCGAAGCCGTGGCGATCGACCGCGAATATCGAAAGAAAAAGCACGGTATCACGCCGTCGGATCACGCACCCGTTTTCACCGACCTGGCTTGACTTCCACCAAGCTCAGATGCATGGCGCCAAAGTCTAAAATCAACCGGCAGCCGTGGAAGAATTCATGGGCGATCAATCCGCCGATACGGAAACCAAACTGAAGTTCTAGCGGAAACTCCCGGAGCACGATGCCGGCGAGGTCCCGGCGACAAAATCCGCCAAGGCACACCTCCTCCATTTGCAGCCGCTGTCCTTCCACCCCGCCCCCTCCTCCATAGCCGATCTCCAATGCTGTGATCGAGGGGGGATTTAACCCCAAGGCGGTGGCCATCGAACGTGGCATGGCAAAGGCTGCCCCGCTCATGCCAGTATCGAGAAGCACCGGACCATGAGGCATACCCAGCGGTCCGCCACACGCCACCAGGCAGTGCCGTCCCGCAATCCAGAAAGGCACCCCCTGGCGATACACATCCGCCTCGCTCTTCTCTTTACTTGTGCTGCCCGATTGCCGGGAAGGCAAGCGCGCCAGCCTTAATACGCGGGCATGGTAGTCCAGAGTGGTGACGAACTGCGACAGTATGGCGCTGCCAAGGATGCCGTGGATAGGAAATGTGGCAAAAAATGGCGCGAAGACGGGGGCCAGCGGCATCACCTGCACGGGCAGGTCGTAAACCGAAAGCCGACCAAGGTCAAGCTGCTGCGCGTGGCCGTACCAAACCACCGCCGAGCGTCCCCCCGCAAAACGCCTCCGTTCCCGGCCGCCGAAGCGCACTCCGGCGGCAATGGCGAAAGCGTCGTCCAGCACCAGGTCGCCGGCAGCGGTATCGATCACCAAGTTCACTCGCTGCCCGTTGACGTGAACCAAGACCACGGGGAGTGGCTCGGAAACCCTCCAGGGTAACTCTACCATGAAGCCGCCGCTCTCGGCATTCGAGCGGTAAGGCCGGCAATCGGCCATAGCCGCCAGGGTGGAAGCCAGTTCCCGCCGCTGCAACCGATGATAACAGTAAGCCGCCGAGCCCAGCTCACCCTTTCGGTAATAAGCCAGGGCGAGGAGATTCCAGGTGCTATGAGATCGCGGATTACCATTAAGCGCCTTGGCTAAATGCTCGACGGCCTGCTCCAGACGGTTTCCCAACAGCGCGAGATGGCCGAGTCGGGTAATGATTTCCCATCGCTCCGGTTGCAGTTGAGCAAGCTCATGGTAGAGATTTTCCGCTTCCGAAAAACGCCCTGCGGAAAACAGCGCCGCCGCATGCACGAGGTCACGGCGAAATCGCTCGACATGAGGCGCATCGCCCGATAAGTCTCGGGCATCACCGCTCGCCATTATCGCTCCCTGCATTCACTGGCCGAGCCGAGACAGCACTTGTGAGGAGCTGTCCCAAAAATGACTGCGTTTGTCATTGCGGCGTTGCGCGCCACCGCGCCACCCTCATGGACTCCCTTGCACGCCCCGCAGGTTACTCGCCCCGTATCTGGGGCTCGCAACCGCTTTAACACAACTTCTGAGGCCACTGGACAAAACCCTCTTGACTCATCGCCCACCTCCGGTCAGCATTCCGGCCCGATCGCGCAAAAGGGGAGGATGAGTCCTATCGGCACGCCCGGTAGGCACCTCTACCCCTCTAGCATCGCAACGGTCCGCAGCGACCGCAACCACGTACACGGCGGGCGGCTACGAACAGCCGCTGCCGTTGAAACCTTCGCCATTCCAAGTCAACAGGATTGCCAGCCATGTTTGACAACATCCGGACACTTAATCTGGCCGAATATGTCAATGGCCTACCGAATATCGCCGGCCATGAAAAGGACATCAGCGACGTTATTCACTCCACCGCGGAAGAAACGCAGGTCTTTAGGCCCGAATCGAGCATCGACTTTGATCGCATCAAATCGACCTTCGCCATCGCACTCCACATGCACCAGCCGTTGATCCCGGCGGGCGGCGACGACATTCAGACAGCGAAGCTCATCAGCAACCTGCAACACATGATGGAGCACCCGAACATCGGCGATAATCACAACGCGCCGGTTTTCGTCTGGTGCTATAAGCGCATGGGTGAGTTCATCCCCCAACTCATCGAAGAGGGAAAACAGCCGCGCATTATGCTGGAATATTCCGGCACTCTGCTGCACGGCATGCGGCAGATGGGCCTCAACGATGTCATCGATGCGCTTAAAACCGCCAGCTGCAATCCGCGCTATCGACACGCCGTCGAATGGCTTGGTTGCCCATGGGGTCATGCCGTCGCTCCATCGACGCCGATTCAGGACTACCGGTTACACGTGAGAGCATTTCAGCACCACTTCGCTGCTATTTTTGGCCTTGAGGCACTCGGCCGGATGCGGGGCTTTTCGCCGTCGGAGATGGCCTTACCCAACCATCCTGACGTCGCCTATGCCTTTGTCAAAACGCTCCGCGACTGCGGCTTTCAGTGGCTGCTGGTGCAGGAACATTCCGTCGAGAATCCCGAGACTGGCTGGGCTCCGGAGAAAAAGCACCTGCCCCATCGTTTAGTTTGTTACAGCTCGGAGGGAGAAAAGGCTGAGATCACTGCCATCATAAAGACTCAAGGTTCCGATACCAAGCTCGTGGCTCAAATGCAGCCCTATTATGAGGCAAAGGGACTGGAGCGTTGGGAGTTGGCAGGCAAACAAGTACCGCCTCTAGTGACCCAGATCGCCGACGGCGAGAATGGTGGCGTGATGATGAATGAGTTCCCCTCCAAGTACTTTGAGGTGGTCAACGAATGCTCGGGCTCAGAAACGCCAATTATGAATGTCAGCGAATATCTTGAGCATCTGTTTACGCTCGGTATCAAAGAACAGGATTTTCCTGCGCTTCAACCGCTGTTTCAAAAGTGCATATGGGACAAAATGAAACCCGGCGACGGCCCCGACAAGCTGGTCAAAGTCATCGATGATTGCAAAAAGGAAGACGGCCGCTTCCATATGGATGGCGGCAGCTGGACAAATAATCTGTCCTGGGTGCGGGGCTATGAAAATGTACTTGCCCCAATGGACAAAGCCAGCTCCAAGTTCCATGAAGCGGTACTGGCTCGAGAAAATCTGCAAACCGACGAAGATCGTTACCGCAACGCCCTGCTCCATCTACTTGCCGCCGAGACGAGTTGCTATCGATATTGGGGGCAAGGGGTGTGGACGGAGTATGGTCGAGAAATTTGTCGGCGCGCCGAAGAAATCATCACCCACGACTACTGACAGCGTGTTTGACCGCTAGGCTTGAGCGGTTGCGTGAGTTATAGTTTCATTCGCCAATCGAGTCGCCGCCATAACAAGCTGTTTTAGGGATAGCGCGAGCACCGGCAGCGCGCACACTCCACGGCGGTGAGCGCTCGAACGGTAAAAGAAAATAATAAAGAACAAAGAATTAAGGAATGGTATTCGCCCCTGCGGGGCCAGCTTGCGGCAAACGAAACGTCGTTCGCTTTTTGGGCATCTTGTTAGCCCTGGTTAGGAACCAGCCGCGGAAAGGCTGACTGCTGGTAGGCTAGCGCGCAGAAAAAGATTAAGGAGAGAAGAATGGCTGAAACGATGAAGGATATCATGCACCCCGGCAGTGGAACGAAGCCGGATCCTCACTTTCCGCATGCTCCCGAGGAGTGGACGAAGGCAACCGCAGAGAATACGGCAAGAGCAGAAGGAATAGAGCTAAGTGCTGATCATTGGGCGCTCGTGAGCGCGCTGCAGGAATATTTCGCAAAGAACGAGACGCCACACATACGGACGCTGCGTGATGCGCTCGAAGAAAAGTTTCACAGCAAGGGAGGCATTAAGTACTTGTATCAGCTCTTTCCTGGAGGGCCTATAGCCCAAGGTTGTCGGGTGGCTGGATTGCATCCACCGCCTGGTAGCACCGACGAATCCTTTGGCAGCGTCCAGTAAGGCATAACGCCGCGCCCGCCGGGCTCGGCTTCCTCTGAGCGGCTGATCAAGAGGCAGGCTACGCTTAGCACGTGACTGTTCCGCGCTGGGCAAGATCCTTATGCGCGCCAGGGACTTTGGCTTGCGCGCCCCCTTCCTGGGGAGGCACCCCTACTCGGCTCGCTTCGCTGTGCAGGCCGAGGCGGCCAGCACAGGATACCGAACACCGGTAACTTCTTGAAAGACCTCGAGCTCGCCCGCTAAATTCTGGATCTGATCCGCTTTGTTTACAACCATGAGTGCCGGCAACTGCACTGCAAAGGGATCGTGTAGCGACTCGTACTGAGCGTCAGGTTCTGCCACCCCAATAGGCATACACCGCTCCGTCAATGTAACGCGCTTCTCGGCAAGGAGGCCTTGGAGCGACAATGTTTGCTCCACACATTCGGGATCGCTCATATCAACGACTAAAAGACCCGCATCCGCCGGGCGAAGCGCATTGGCAAACCAGCGGATAGGGTGGTGGGACGACAAGGGTGGCAGATCGATAATTTGAAAGTAAATGTCTTGGTAGGGAAGCATACCCGGCAGGGGAAATTGTGTCGTAAAGGGATAGGGAGCTGACGGTGCATTAGATCCCGTTAGCCGCGCATGCAAAGCGGATTTGCCAACGTTTGGCGAGCCAATAAGGACTATCTGCGCTGCTCCCTCGGGGCGAATGACGGTCGCAGGTCCGCTCTGGGCTCCCCCTTTCTTGGGCCCCGCCAACTCTTCCTTAAGTTCCTTAATGCGGGACTTGATAGCTGCTTGCAGGTGGTCGGTACCCTTGTGTTTGGAGATGGTGCGCAGCATTTCCCGCAAACACTCTAAGCGCTCTTTTGAGTCCCGTGCACTGCGAAACGCTGCCTCTGCGTTCTTGTATTCCGGGGTTAAATTGGCGGGCATCGCGCGAAAGCAGTATCAGTAGGAGATCGAGCCTATAGACCCACTCATAACTATTTTGCAGTTCAATTCTCGGCGTCGCCCAGCTCCAACATCAGCAAGGATGGAAACAACCAAAACTTCACCAGCTAAAGCACGCCGTACTCAAAAAAAATTCGTTAACCAGGTCCCTTTTCCTAGGAGGACGCTCTAGAACCGGCTGCGTCTGCCACAGCGGCGTTGTGCGGTGGATCAGAATTCTCGTGTACTCCTATGTACAGTCGGTTTACCCGCCCCATATTTGGGGCGGGTAATTCCCTATCAGGCAATCGCATACACCCGAGCTGTTCGCTACGGTGCTTCTGGTTCTGCCGAAAAACGCCGCACTCCGGCAATGGCACTTATCCACAGAACAACAGCAATCCCGGCAACTATCCAACCAATTGCCGCTAGCACCGTTATGTTCAGCTCATCAGGCCAAATCGGCACACTGTGAATAAGCCGCGGGCGATCCCTTACGAGCTCGTACGTGCGTTCTTGAAAAGGCCACATCATCCACAATGATCCTATCAAAACACCCGCGATGCCGAGAACCATCTGCTTGTAATAGTGATGCAGTAACCACACAAGAATGCGACTGAATAACATGAGGCCAATTATCGCCCCGAACGCGAAAGGCACCAAAACGCTTAGATCTATCCGGCCGATTGCATCCAGCACAAAAGCATATTTGTTGAGTATGAGCAGCACGAAGGCACCCGAGATGCCTGGAAGAATCATGGCGCAGATAGCCACCGCTCCGCTCAAGCACAGAAACCAGGATTCCTGAGGAGTATCGACTGGCACCAGATTCACGATCGCCCAACCGAACACCATGCCTATACAAACAGTGCTAATGTCTGCAAAGCGTAGCTGTGATAGGGACTTGAAAAGTAACACAACCGACGCAGTGATGAGCCCAAAAAATAATCCATACACCTGCTCAGGATAAGTTTGAAGCAACCTTGGCAGAGATATCACGCGCGTAAAGAATAAAACCGCCGTGGCGATTCCAGACCCTAAAAATAAGAGGAACAACAGATCGATGCGGTCTATTGCTAACCGAATTTGCCCGCGAGACAGATGGCCGAGCAGCTGCCAATCGAAAGCGCGAATTGCTTCCAGGAGCCTCTGATATATTCCTAGAATGAACGCCATAGTGCCGCCGCTTACGCCGGGCACGACATCCGCCGTTCCCATGCAAAATCCCTTTGCGAAGACAAGCAAATGCCTAGTCATCCTTACAAAACTCTCCTTAGAGGGTGCTTTGAAGACCTGCGGCGCCTACTACAGTGGGGTTGCGCGCTGGCTCAGAATCACTGTATTTCCCCATGTGCACTCCTTACTCGTCCCTAGCTGGAGCTCACCCCTGCAGGGTCCGCGTTGCTGTCGAAAATCGCTTTCGGCTATTTAATCTCGCCACCGTACGACGCCTTGCCCTGGCAATGCTCGCTGGGGGTTCTGAAACACCCTCTTGGATGCGGGCTACAAGTTTTTCGTCCTGGGGCAGTGGTGCTAGCTCTTGAGGCAACCGCACCCCCTCATTCATGGTACGGGTGGCTTAGTTCATGCACCGCATCGACTAACGCAGCCACGTGATCCGGGTTCACCTGGGGATGAATCCCGTGTCCAAGATTAAACACATGTCCATTTCCAACCCCGAAGCTCGCGAGCACGTCGCCGACCTCCTTCCGAATGCGCTCAGGATTTGCGTAGAGCACACAAGGGTCTAAATTGCCCTGCAACGATACCTGATGACCCACACGTTGGCGCGCGACCCCCAGATCGAGGGTCCAATCGATGCCGATTGCATCGCACCGACTCTGCGCCATCTCCTCAAGCCAAGCACCGCCACCCTTGGTGTATAGGATAACAGGCACCTTTTGACCGTCGTGCTCGCGAATAAGCGAGTCGATGATTTGCCTCATATATTGCAAAGAAAATTCCAGGTAATCCCTGGACGTGAGAACGCCACCCCAGGTGTCAAAAATCATAATTGCCTGAGCACCAGCTAGAATCTGCGCGTTCAAGTAGCTTGCTACCGCATCGGCAACCACCTTCAGCAAGCGATGCATTTCTGCGGGTAACTGCAACATAAGTCCTTTGATATGGCGAAAATTGCTTGAGCTATGGCCTTCCACCATATAAGTCGCTAGGGTCCAAGGACTACCTGCAAAGCCAATAAGTGGTACCCGTCCTGACAGTTCAGATCGTATGAGCCGCATTGCAGCCATCACATAGCCAAGTTCCTCCTCGGGATCCGGGACATTGAGACGAAGAATATCGCGTGTAGAACGCACCGGCCGTGCGAATCGGGGTCCTTCGCCCTCCGTAAATTCAAGGCCAAGGCCCATGGCATCGGGCACCGTCAAAATATCGGAAAACAGTATTGCAGCGTCCAAAGGGTAACGCTCTAGCGGCTGCAAAGTCACCTTGCAGGCAAGTTCAGGCGTTCTATAAAGTTTCGTGAAGCTTCCTGCCTCAGCACGAACCTTTCGATACTCCGGCAAATAGCGGCCGGCCTGCCGCATAATCCAAACGGGCGTTGTATCCACTGGTTGGCGTGCAAGGGCTCGCAGCAGGCGATCGTTTCTAACTTTTTCCACAGTCACCATTACACAAAACTTCAACTAGATTGCACACCAGCATGATTGCCTCAATGCTGACGTTAGTTAATGACTTTTGCGATGACGTTGAAGGTCCAAAGGGCTTGTGGCATACAGAACCACCTATCCAGAGATGCTACGACCTAGACGCTGCCCCGCCTACCTCCGCTCAAATGCCCCTATGAATGAGGACCCGTAATTCAGCATACGCCGACACCGGCTCTCGTCACTGCTTCCGGTATCGGACCGCCGGGAAACGGATAGTCTAAATGCACCTGCCGCATTGGCGCTTTCCTATCAAGATTTGGAACTCGGCAAGGTTCGCAATGCTGGACCGTACGATTAAACATTTCCATCAGGCCTTTCGTGCCCCTGCTTCTTGGTTAGTGGCCTGACAGAAATAAGTGAGTCAACCACCTCAGAAGCTGTTTTTGAAACTACCGCATTTATCATAGAAACATGGGATGACGGCTTGACGAAACGGTCGGGACCATTTTGAACAGCGAGGCTGGCCCTGAAAGGGCAAACGTCAAGAATGCGGCGAATAATCCTCATAGACGCCTTGTACACCTATGTAGCTCACCCCGTGCGCTTTGCAACCCCGGCGCTCGACGGGTTTTTACAAAACCCTCTCCGGCCTTCGGACTTGCTAAACAAAAATGCAACGATTCCTGCGACACTTAATTATTGAATCGTTGTGTCACTAATCAAAACAACACGTGCACTTCAGTCGCATCAGGTAAGATGCGTGACACTAAAAATTCTTTCAAACTCCAAAATAGCATAGCGGTCAGTCATGCCGGCAATATAGTCCGCAATTCCGCGCGCCCGACCGATCTGTCCCTGTTTACGATCCAGCTCTGTAATGCGCTGTCCCGTCTCGTGGGGCAACATTTCCAGGTCGTTCATGAAGGCTTCGAACAGAGAGGCCAATATGCGACCAGCCTTCACAGACATGCGGCGAACGCGGTAATGTCGATACAAATGCCGCATAAGAAAAGTCTTGAGTTCTCTGTGCTCCATCAGCAGATCATGGCCGAAGCCAATATAAGCACACGGTGCTCTTCGCACCGCATCGATATCTGAGGGAGATACGGACGCTATGACCCCGCGGCTATGTTCGATAAGCGCGACCACTTGTTGGTTGATCATGCGGCGAATAACCTCATGGATCAAACGACGTTCTCCAATTCCAGGCCACTCTTTCTCAACTTCTAAACGCTGTCGCCTAAACAGCGAGATTCCGTCAAGCTCTTTGAGCGTAATCAAACCCGCTCTCAAGCCATCATCCACATCGTGGTTGTTGTACGCAATCTCATCAGCAATGTTTGCGACTTGTGCCTCTAGGCTTGGCTGGTGTCCAACGACAAAGCGCTGACCCAATGCGCCCAACTGCCTTGCCAACTCCAAAGAACAATGCTTGAGAATCCCTTCACGCGTTTCATAAGCCAGATTGAGACCAGGAAACTGCGCATATCTCTCCTCCAACAAGTCCACTACGCGCAACGACTGCACGTTGTGTTCGAACCCACCGTAGGCCCGCATACAGTCATTCAGGGCATCCTGCCCAGCATGGCCGAACGGTGTATGGCCGAGATCATGGGCCAGCGCAATCGCCTCTGTCAGATCTTCATTAAGCAGAAGTGCTCTGGCAATCGTTCTGGAAATCTGTGCGACTTCTAATGTATGCGTAAGTCGCGTCCTGAACATATCCCCTTCGTGATTCACTAAGACCTATGTCTTGTACTCAAGACGCCGGAAAGCCGC
>JAGTVB010000051.1 GCA_018224385.1 Gammaproteobacteria bacterium | reverse complement strand
TGGAATTCGATTCTAAGCCGGCCTGCGCCTCAGCTGGCTCACGCCGGCACCCACAGCAAAGTCGCTACCAGCGATTGCCGCGGCCATAGCCGCCGCCATCAGTGCGGTTGTCCCATGGCGCCTTCGGCTTGGCTTCTGTTGAAGAAATCTCTCTCCTGCTTCACCATCACTATTTCTTGACGTCCGCCTCTGCAGGGGGCTCTCCGTGTCCACACCCCATAATGTACACAACAGTGAAGCTACCATAACAAGAAGGGCCGTAAGGTTATGCCTAAAGACGCCATGTTCTCGATCGAAACGCGCCAGGACTCCTCGGGCCGAGTGCTTGTCGCCGGCAAAGCGACACGCAAACACGCGGCGAGCTTTATCAATATCCCCGTTTCGGCGCAGCTGCGTGAACGCCTTGATCAGCAAGTTGTCGGCTCCTTGGCGATGGGGACCGGTGCTTTGCTTGAATGGGCTCTCGATGAGCTCGAACGCCAGGGGATTTCGCTCGAAGCACGGCCTCGTGCCTGACCGGTCAATCACGGGCTTGCTCCGTTCCATGGTCTGGGTATGTAAGGCGGGTTTCTCGGGAACAAGGAGACCAAATCCAATCGCTCCGGCGCATACCTGAAGGGACCCAGATGCCCCGGTCAGCTTAGAAGTCTCCTCCCTTGAATGGCCGTAGAAGCCTGACAGCGGCCGGTCCCAAGTAGAGCCCATTGGTTCCTACCGACCCGACTTCGGCTTTGCCTGGCTCACACCGGTGACGTCGACTACGCAAGCGCACAAACCGCCGAATCCAGTGAATGTAGGATTTCTCGGTCCGGTGGCTGTCGTGTTTGAGACGGATACGCTGCCGGACGACCTCCTGTATATTTGCGCCGAAAACTGATCCGGCATTTGCACTGAATTTTGACCCGCCTGAAACACTGCCAATGCGGGCTCAGGTTGTGGATAAGTTGTCGGGTTCGGCCTCCTTTTGGGTTTGAGTAGAACTGTGTTTAAACCGATAGCTGTCGTTGCCGGTCTCGACGATATGACAATGGTACGTGAGCCTGTCCAGCAACGCGGTGGTCATCTTGGCATCTCCGAAGATGCTCGGCCACTCGGAAAAACTAAGATTTGTCGTGATCACGAGGCTGGTGCGCTCATAGAGTTTGCTGATGAGATGAAACAGCAACGCCCCACCGGTTCGACTCAAGGGGAGATAGCCTAACTCATCTAAAATAACCAAATCAGCATGCGTGAGGCGATAGGCGATCTGGCCCGCCTTGCCCGCTTGCTTTTCCAGCTCCAGCGCATTGACGAGCTCAATGGTGGAGAAAAACCGAACCCGGTAGCGATGTTGCTGAATCGCCTGCACCCCAAGGGCGGTGGCCAAATGCGACTTGCCGGTGCCCGGTCCTCCGACCAAGACCCCATTGTGCGCCGGCGCAATAAACTCGCAACGGTGCAGCTTGCGAACCAACGCTTCGTTGACTTGGCTTTGGGTGAAATCGAACCCGAGCAGATCCCGGTAGGCGGGGAATTTGGCCGTTCTCATCTGATAAGCCACGGATCGCACTTCGCGTTCGGCAAGCTCCGCTTGAATGAGATCACCGAGCAGGGGCTGAGCCGCTTGAAAAGCGGGCGAGGCTTGGCTCGCCAGATCGTCAATGGCCCGGGCCATGCCGAAGAGTTTCAGCGACTTCAACGCGCTCACCATCGCCTCAGCGTCCATGACGGTGCTCCTCGTCTAGCGGCCGCAGGCGGTCATAGCGCCCGGGGTTGGCTTGCGGCTCGACCTGAAGCCGAAGGGCCGGTGGCGGGCAAATGGGCGCCGGGGGGGTCGCCTCCAGCAAGCGATGCAACACGTTGAGCACATGGGGTTTAGAAGGTGCGCCGGCCTCCAAGGCCAATTCCACCGCCATCATCACCGCTTGCTCATCGTGGCGCAGGACCAAGGCTAAAATTTCGACCATCTCCCGGTCACCCCCGGGGCGTTGGAGCAAAATCCGCTGTAACTGTTTGAAGGCTTCAGGCAGCTCGGTGAAGGGCGCGCCGTTTCGCAAGGCCCCCGGTTTCTGCTCCACGACCGGCAAATAGTGGCGCCAATCGTACACGGTGCGTCCCATGAGGGGGGCACGCGTGATCAGCCGCTTATGCTCGGCAATGACCCGGTTGTCGGACACCATCACCAGCCGATGGGCATACACCCGCAGGCTGATCCGGCGATTGGCATAAGGGGCAGGGACGCTATAGCGGTGGCGTTCGAACGACACCAGACACGTTGGCGAGACCCGCTTGGCTTCCTCCACAAACCCGTCGAAGGGGCGCGAGCTGGCCAACAACTGGGGGCGCTCCTCGGCCCAGACCTCGGCAATCCGGCGCGCCGGCTGTTCCGGGTGAGGGATCGTCGACCACAGCGCGATACAGCGTTCCTCCAACCACTGGTTCAGCGCCTCAAGGGAGGCGAAGGCCGGCGCGTCATGCCAGAGGCGATGGCCCCTCACGCGTACGTTCTTCTCGATCTGGCCCTTCTCCCAGCCCGCGGCCGGGTTACAGAACTCGGCCTCAAACAGATAGTGGCCCACGAGCGCCGAAAACCGTGCGTTGATATCACGCTGCTTGCCCCGTCTGACCCGGTCGACCGCCGTCTTCATGTTGTCATAGAGACCACGATGCGCAACCCCACCGAGCACCCGAAAGGCGTGGTTGTGCGCGTCAAACAGCATTTCATGGGTTTGCAAGAGGTAAGCGCGCAGAATGAAAGCACGGCTGTGGCAGAGCTTGAACTGGGCGACCTGCAGCCGAGTCTGTGTGTCAGCAATCAGCGCCCATTCTTCGCTCCAGTCAAATTGGAACGCCTCGCCAGGTGCAAACACTAATGGGACAAACGTCCCTCGTGCCGCTCGCTTTAGCCGCTCGCGCTCATGTTGCCGCCACGCTCGGGCAAAGGCACAGACCCGATCGTAGGAACCACCAAAACCCAGTTGCACCAAGTCTCGATGCAAGTGCTTCAAACTGCGTCGTTGCTTGCGTCCTTTATTTTGCTCCCCCTCAAGCCAAGTTGTTAGCCGTTCTGCGAACGCATCTAACTTGCTCGGGCTCATACGCCGCGGGTACTTCAGCTCGAGCATCCCCTCCACGAGGTACTTCTTCACCGTATTGCGCGACAGCCCCGTTCGTCGCGCGATCGCTCTGATCCCAAGGCCTTCTCGAAAATGCCACCGTCGCATCACACTCAATAACGCCACGTCAATCACTCCTTCACTCCTGCTCAAAAAGTAAGCAGGCTAGGGTTTATACGTGGGTCAAATTTCGATGCAAATCACCCCTGAAAGTGGATCACTTTTCGACGCAAATAAACAAACATGCGTACCATTGTACCAAAGAGCATCAAAGACGAAGCGCTTTGGGCCTACTGTATCACATCCAAAGGAGTCCGCCGCTTTCTGCTTAATAAGATAGAATTACTTCCAGCGTAGCTCTAACATCCTAATCGGAAGGGTATGTTTACCGCCTGTACCATCATTGGCGCTGCTTGAGGGCAATCATTCACACCCTCCCACGCCTTTTGAACCCTGACACTGCAGACTGCAGAGATTGTGTCGGCCGCTCAGGCGGCCGCCGAAAGTAGAGGCGCGTCGCCACTTGGGACGTTGAGATCCGTGTGCTAAATCGCT
>JAGTVB010000050.1 GCA_018224385.1 Gammaproteobacteria bacterium | reverse complement strand
TACCGCAGTAGTCATATTCATGCGTCCGGCGTAGGTGCTTATCGATCCATTTGAGAAAGGCCATGAGTTCTTCCGTGGATGCGGGCCGCACCGGCGGTGGTGCCTCCAGATCATAGATATACCAACCGCTGGCTGCCGCGCGCACGCGCCCCCAAAGCGCTTCTAACTGCGGCCAACGGAGCACGCCGCTGAAGCGTCCCCACATGCGCTGCTCGAAGGAAAGGGTGGCTGGCGAAGCGCTCATCATCCTTTGTCCATCCCCTGGTGCAGCGGGGGTCGCTGCGCCGCGGGCCGGGAGATCTCATCGTCGTCCATAAGGATCTGATGGGCGGGGCCCTCAAGATCTTCGAATTGGCCCGAACGTACCGCCCAAAAGAGAATAATCACGATGACGGCAACCAGCAGCAGCGAAATCGGAATTAACAGATAGAGAATCTCCATGAGCTTAGATTACCCACCCTATGGCTATTTGCACTTCATGAGCCGCAATGCATTGGCGACAACGATGAGTGAGCTCAGAGACATTCCGAGCGCGGCCATCCATGGACGAATGTAGCCCATGGCCGCCACTGGGAGAATCACGACATTATAACCGAGCGCCCACGCGAGATTTTGCCGAATCAGCCGCCGCGTCCGTTGCGCGATGTCGATAGCTGCGGCCAAGTGCGACAGCTCCTCTGTCATGAGGATGAAGTCGGCGCTCGCTCGTGCCGCCTCCGTACCTCTTCCCATGGCAACGGAGACGTGCGCCTTGGAAAGCACCGGCGCATCGTTCACGCCATCACCCACCATCACCACCACTTCCCCGGCGCGCTGCAGCGCCGTTACCCGCTCGAGCTTGTCCTCAGGAGCAAGTCCATGAACCCTATCGTCAATGCCCACGGCTTCTGCCACCCGGCGCACGGATGGCGCTGCGTCACCGGAGAAAAGTGACACGCCAAGTCCGCGGGCGCGCAGCAGGGAGATCAGCGAATGCCCCCCGTGGCGCACTTCGTCGCCAAAACAAAAGGCACACCGTATCGCCGATCTATCAGCTAATAGCACCACGCTGCGCCCGGAGCGCTCGAGCTGCGCCATGGTGTGGGAGGCGAGGACAAAGCCCCTTTCCGCAAAGATAAACTGGGGCGCTCCCAGCCAGTAGGGGTTTCCGGCGATGCTGCCGCGCAGACCCGCGCCCGGGACGCGTCGTACTTCTGCGGCTCGAGGCAACTCGATTCCGGCCGAGGCTGCGAGCAGTGATCGCGCGAACGGATGTTCCGATCGTTGCGCCAGCGCCGCCGCCAGACGTAAGCATTGCGACGACATGACATCAGAAAAAGGACGGACCTCAAGCAAGCTCGCCTCACCCTTGGTCAGGGTGCCGGTCTTGTCAAACACGAAGTGGGTCGCCTGTGCCAGCGCTTCGAGCGCCGCCGCCCGGGTCAGCAACACCCCCAGACGGGCCAGGGTGCTAGTGGCCGCGGTGATGGCGGCGGGGGTGGCAAGCGACAAGGCACAGGGACAAGTAGCCACCAGCACCGCGACGGTGATGGCGAGCCAGCGCTGCGGATCGACGTGCCACCAATAGTAGCCGACGCCGATCGCGAGCACCAGCACACCGCCCACGAATACACCCGAGGCGCGATCGGCGAGCTGCGCCAACCGCGGTTTGTCTGCCTGTGCGCGGTCCACCAGCTCGAGGACTCGCCAGAGCACTGTGTCCGTGCCGAGGGCCTCGACCGTCATCTCCAGCGGGCTTTCCAAATTGAGGGTGCCGCCCACCAAGCGGTGTCCACGTTGCTTGGTTACCGGGCGGCTCTCCCCCGTCAACAGCGACTCGTCGACAATAGAAACGCCATCGACCACAAGACCGTCACAGGGTATACGCTCTCCCGGACGCACAAGAACCCGGTCAGATAATGTCAGCTCAGCGATAGGTACGACCTCCTGCGATTCTCCAGCCGCGGTGGCGACAAGCCGCGTGGCCACCGCGGGCACGGCATGGCCCAAAGTCTCTGCAACGTACGCATTGCGCCTGCGGGCCAAGAACTCGCCGTAACGCGCAACGAGGAGAAAAAACACGAACATGACCACCGAGTCATAGTAGACCTCGCCCTGTCCCGTCACTGTCGCCGAGACACTCCCGGCAAATGCAAGGGCAATTCCAAGCGATACGGGAACATCCATGCCCAGCCGCAAACGGCGGACATCCCGCCAAGCGCCGCGAAAAAACGGCTGACCTGCATAAGCGATCACGGGGATTGCCAACGATAGGCTTATCCAATGGAAAAAGTCCCGAAAGGCCTGCTCCATGCCGTGAAAGCTGCCGGCGTAGAGCGCCACGGCAATCATCATGACCTGCATGCCGAACAGTCCCGCCACTCCGATACGGCGCAGTTGCTGCTTGCGCTCTCGCTCCAGCAGCGTCTCCTGAACGAACGGATCATAGGGATGAGCTCGATAGCCGATATGGGCAATCGCCTGCAGAATTTGGCTCAGCAAAATACGGGAATTGTCCCAGCGCACCCGCGCCCGATGGGTAGAGAAATTTATCTGGACATCAAGCACGCCGTGCAAGGAACGCAGATGACGCTCGTTCAGCCAGACGCAGGCCGCGCAGACAATGCCTTCCAAGATCAGTGACGCCTCGCGAACTTCCCCCCCTAATGCACGCGCAAAGGATTTTTGCACCTGGGGTTGATCGTAGGCTTCGATCGCACGCAGCGACTCGGGGACTGGTTCACTTCCAGTCAGCGCGTTTTCGGTACGGTAACGGTAGTAGTCCGTCAGACCTGCATTGATGATGGCCGCGGCGACCGCACGACAACCAGGACAACACATCGGGCGCCGAATTCCGTCAATTTCAATGCCATACTGGGTGTTAGGAGGCACCGGTAGCCCGCAATGAAAGCACGGGTCAGTCGTGGTCGGCTCCGGTGACTGAAATGGCAAGCGCGTCAGGACAGCAAAATGCTCAATGACTCTTGGCAATGCCCCGTCGAAAACACGACGGTCAGCGTAATCGAGCGCACGCGCTTACGGGCGGTAGGGATGAAGGCGCTTTCCCGCAACCTCCTAGTCACTCTGGTGCCGAATGTAGTCGTAAAGCGCGCGGTATTCTTGCTGCACGGTCGTTCCAAACAGCGGGTCCTCAATGGCTTCCATGGCGTTGTCGATATCCTTCCAGTCCTCCTCGGTAAGCACGCGCTCTGCCAGGGGAAACACTTGGCTCTCCT
>JAGTVB010000049.1 GCA_018224385.1 Gammaproteobacteria bacterium | reverse complement strand
GTAAATTTGTGAAGGGCGTAACCAGCTAAGCGCGCCTGGCAAAGCCTGAAAGGCCAACTTTTGCTCCAGACTTTTGGCTGCAGCGTCTTAGGGGAGAAACGACAGATGTCTACTGTTGCCGCATCCTGGCCGCGAGGTTGAAGCTGATGGCGTGCACGCCATAGCTGTGGCGCAACCCTTTGGGGCATTTGTGCAGGACGCCCTCGATGCCGGCGGCGTCCATCACCACCTGCACCCCGCCGTCAGGGCGGTCGTGCGAACCAACCCCATTCCGCTCGGACCGCTTGGGGCCGCTCTGGCGCCTCTGGCGGCCCTCTGAGGCCATGAACCATGTCTAGGTGTACCCTTGGTACCCTCCGGCACCGGAACGGCCCTGTAGACGCCTCTACGGCGTTTCTGAGGGTCTTCGAACACGATGGCCTTGCCCGAAAAGTCGATGCGCACAGTGGTAAGCACCAGCGCTTCGGAGATCCGACACCCCCTATATCGTGTAGCACGGTGCAGAACGCGCGCACAGTGCGGCCGGCATTTTGGGCGGCGTCAAGAAAGGCGGCGCGTTTTTCGCGTTTTTCGGCGGGAGATAGCCGTTGCCCCGGCCGGTGTCGTACAGCGCCATACCATGCCCCCCTTCCCGACCGGACTGGAATCCGGGCTTTGAAACAGATTCTTCAATTGTGTTTCATACTCACGAACTGTCAGTCGAGTCTGTTTTGTGTTTTTTTACTCCAAGGGTGATTTCATAGGTTTCGCCGCACTCATGACAAGTCCACCATGTGCCGGGCTTGATTTCATCGCGCCAGACACCGATTTTTGCATCGCAATTATCTGTAGGACAGTGGATTTTCTCCTGCAGCGCTTTCCAAAGCGTCTGGCCAGCCCCTTTATCGGTGATGACATACGGAGCCCCGCACTCAAAACATTTCGCTTTGATCACCTTTAGTCCGACGGGAATACGCTTCCGGATCGTCGTACCACATCGCTGACATGGGAGTTCTGCGAAGCTTCCGAGCGTGATATTGAAAACGCTGGACGAAAGAACCTTTTCAATCACGGCGGCAATTTTTTCACACCGTGCCCGCAGTCTCTGAGGATCAAACGGCGGCCCCTGTTCGATCTGCTTTAGCGTCGGCATGTGCAGATGCGCCCCGAGAGCATCGTAATGCTTCTTGAGGCTAGCCAGGTCGAGAACGTCTTCTGTACCTACTACCTTCATGTGCTTAGTTGGCACGCCGTATTCTTCTCGCCCCATACTCAGGGTACATCCCTTATCCACGTTAGGGTCGATTTCCAAGAGCATCAGCATGACCTTTCTCGGCTGCCACGTCTCATACTCCTTCGGAGGAATTTCGGCTTTAAATGCTTGAAGCCTGTCGTAAGTGAGCGCTTCCATCGCCATGCGCAGTTCTAGCGCGGCGTATTTGAGCCGCTGATCGTCGCCGGTTTCAAGCTCCGCCCTGCCCCGGTGAAGCGCGAGACGTGCCTCTTGGCGAAAATTTGCTTTCGTCATCTAAACCACCTAAGGAAGCAAAACCTTTTTTTCTTAGCTGCGCGGCGCCCCTTTCTATCACCAGTTCTGGGTGATCTCAGGTAAGTTTGATACAGCTTGTCTTGGATGTGCAAAAACTGAAGCCTGAGATTTCTATCACAAACTATATTTAAACGCGTAAAGATTTCATTCAAGCAACCGATTTAATGGGAAATATACAATTTTTTTGGTAATCGCCGTGATATTAAGCGACAGAAACGTCAAAGAACTTCTGCGGGACAAAAGAATAGAAATAATTCCATCGCCCAAAGAAAGTGACTGGCAAAACATGACGCTAGAAGGTCACTTATCCAACACAATATTTAGAATCAAATCAAGAGCCCCAGGCGGCGGCAGAATAGCGATTGATCTGATAGATTATAAGACAGAAAAATTTGCTGAAAACTTTTGGGAAGAGGTTGATCCAACACCAGATGGATATTTCCCAATTCATCCAGGAGAGTTTCGGCTGGCCTATACGGAAGAAAAAGTTAAGTTGCCTCACGAATCTCACGTGTGTGCTTTTGTGGAAGGTAAAAGCGGTATTGCACGAATTGGGCTTGGTGTGCATTTTGCCCCAATTATTCACTGTGGATTCGGAAAAAATGAAGCTCTACGTATTATGTTAGAGCTTTACAATCATAGTCAAAGTGCAATTTATCTTCGGCCAGGGCAAAGCATTTGTCAGTTTATGTTTGCTACGATTGATGGCGAGGGGATATCTAGCGGAGCCAATACCCACGGAGTAAAACAACCAGAACCGTAACCTGAAAGCTCTTCGTTATAATTCACCTCTCTCCTTTCTGCTATACGGATGGGTACCCGCTCGGTCGATGATGAGGCGTTCCGTTCCCGGATGAATCTTGTCTAAGTGATTGTTTCTACTATATTGGTTATGCTTGGCACCACAAAAATACACACCTATTCAGAGCATTACCTCATACCCTAGCGCTAGAGCATCCTGTGGGGGTGCTCGATGAGACCTAGAAAAACAACAACCTAGCGCTCCATAGCGCCATTGGTTTTATCTTGCAGTACCTATCCCAGCAAGCACCTATCCCCGGCGCCAACCCTACGGTCGTAGCTCCCATCAGCTCGCACGGGGGACTTGCTTGAGCTCCTCCTTCAACGCCTGCTCGGCGAGCCGCAGCTCATAGGCCTTTTGCAGATTCATCCAGAGCTCGGGGCCGGTGCCGAGAAATCGGCCGAGCCGTAAAGCGGTATTGGCGGTGAGGTTGCGTTTCCCGGCAATCAGCTGAGTGATTCGGTTTGCCGGCACTCGTAGCTGCCGAGCAAGCGCGGTGGCGTTCAGGCCGCGCTCTTGTAGCTCATCGGCGAGTACTTCACCGGGATGGATCGGGGTGCGGGGCCATAATTTCGACCTCTCTCAATGGTAATCAACGATTTCGACATCTTGGGGACCATCCTCACCTGCTAGCCAGCAAAAGCAGATCCGCCATCGCGCGTTGGTGCGGATGCTGTATTGGCTCTTGCGATCGCCTGCGAGTGCTTCATACGTCAGGCGTACCTTAGTGTCAGGACCGGAAGGAGCGTTTCTTTGCCCTATCGGTAAGCACTGCCTTTCCTCTGTCAAGGCTGCGCGAAGCGCACC
>JAGTVB010000048.1 GCA_018224385.1 Gammaproteobacteria bacterium | reverse complement strand
TACCTTCAACGCCCCTTTTGCCGTGCACAATTTCGAGGACCGCTCAGAGCATGAGGTGATTCCCTCCACCGAGCTCTTCCTCGCTCATTTCGAGGAGACACCCCGACACAAACGGCAATCCATCGCCATCACCGCAGAGCAGGTGCTGGGTAACTTCAGCGAACGTGTTATCGGTCTGGACGAAACCACTGCGGTCAGTGAAGCCAAGCGCTGTATGAGTTGCGGTATGTGTATCGAGTGCGACAACTGCGTCATCTATTGTCCGCAAGGCGCAGTCAAACGAACCGCAAAAGCCGAGGCTACCATGGGCCGTTACGTTGACACCGATTACACACGTTGCATTGGCTGTCACATCTGCGCAGACGTCTGCCCAACCGGTTATATCGATATGGCAATGGGAGAATAGCCCAACTGAGGGGTTACGGAAGCTTCTGCAGTTGCCGGCGCTTCGCGCCCTTCGCGTTAGAACGTCACGGCAAAGAGCGCCGCTCTTTCTCCTATAACGGATAGTCTTTGGCCCTGCTGCCAATTCCAGGGTTGCATAGTATGCTCTCGACACGCTGCTTTTTTCTTGTACTCATATCTGCCTTGCCGCTTGCCTCATCGAGCGCGGCCGATCGAGCAGCAATCTGCTTGAACCGAACCGAGAGGGCCATGATTATTCACGAGATGGGGCTATTTCTCTCCGCTATTCCAATCATCCTCGAGGGGCTAGCGAACGAAGACATGCCGCTTGTTGCCCATACTGCGCGTTCGCTGGGAACAGAGATGGCACATGCGGTGCCCCGGTCGCTGAAACAGAAGCTTCCCGAGCCCTTTCGCCAAATGGGCTTCGCCCTCCACAACGACTTTGACATGCTCGCCCTGGATGCCGAAAGCTTGGAAGATTCCAAGCACGCATTGCAGCAGCTTAGCGCAACGGTAAAGAAATGTGCCGCCTGCCATGCCAGCTATCAGATCAGCACACGGTGTGACTCCGATCCATCTGGAAAGAGCCCCTAGACGATATACTGCGCTCGCAGCACTATCGATAGCCTGGGTAACGCGAGTTTAGGCCATGGCCCGATTTAACATAATGACCCCTTCGCCGTTTTCCCCGGCCTCTCTAACCACCATTAATGAAACCCGCAATTCTCACATTTGACCAGACGCCGGCCTTTTCTATACCGGTGCGATTTTTTCTAGCCGCTCCGTTGTTTGGCGTCATGGCCGCCGTCACCTTGATTTACTATGGACCAAGCGCTTTGACGACAAGATGGTCCGCCGCCACGTTGGCGTTAACTCACCTTCTTACTTTGGGCTATCTTGCCCAGATTATGGTGGGCGCAATGATTCAGTTGCTGGCGGTGCTGGCGGGTTCACCGTTGCCGCGCCCCCACATGACCGCTTCCATTGTGTATGTGACGCTGATTGCCGGTGTGCTGCTGTTGACGAGCGCGTTCTTCCATGAAGGGTCTTTGCTGTCTGGCCTTGCGCTAGGGTTGATCGCCACTGGCTTTGGTTCGTTTGTCGCCGGAATCGTTTGGAGTCTCAGCCGTTCCCGTTCCCGTTCCCGACACCCGAGCGTGCGTGGAATGTCGTTTGCTACGGTCGGACTGGTCATAACGGTACTGTTAGGACTCTACCTTGGGGCCGCCCACAGCGGGTTATCATCCCAACCGACTCCGACCGGGTTAACCGATGTTCACGCGGCCTGGGGCTTGCTCGGATGGGTGATGCTACTGGTCATGTCCGTGGCGTACCAGGTGGTGCCGATGTTTCAGTCGACACCGGACTATCCTGTGGGTATGACCCGCTGGCTTGTTCCCTCGCTATTCGTTGCGCTGTTGACGTGGTCAGCCTCAGAGCTCTGCCAGATCGCTTTCTGCGGCCCGGCCTTGGGCATGCTCCACATTGTCTCCCTTGGCTCCTGCGCTGCAGCGGTCGCCGCTTTTGCGGTGGTAACCCTTGGCCTGCAACAGCGCCGGCGCCGACGGATGTCCGACGTGACCCTCTGGTCATGGCGAGTTGCCATGGCTAGCGCACTTATGGCGGCAGGCTTATGGACCGTTGGGCAAGTGCTACCGAGCGTGGCCCTCGACGCTCGGTACCCCATCGCTTTGGGGGTATTGATGCTGGTGGGCTTCGCCATGGCGGTCGTGAACGGTATGCTCTACAAAATCGTGCCCTTCCTGGTATGGTTACACACCAGCGCGCATCTCAAGCGGCAGGGCAGAAACCCGCGGGCCGCGCCCAGAATGCAACACGTGATACCACCCCCAAGAATGCGCGACCAATTCTGGATGCAGCAAATCGGCTTTATGCTGCTGCTCTGGGCCGTTTTGTGGCCAAGCCCGTGGGTGTATCCAGCCGGTGTGATGCTGGCCGTGTCCTCTGGAATGCTTTGGTGGAACCTCCTGAGCGCCACTCGGCTTTATCAAAAGATGACACGCTGATGGAAACGTTAGTTCTTGCGCGAGTCCTCCACGTTCTGAGCGTTGTGTTGTGGATCGGAGGGGTAGGTATGGTCACCACCGTTGTGCTTCCCGCGGTGCGTCAATTCAAATCACCGGAGGAACAGGTGGCTTTTTTTGCACGCGTCGAGGCACGCTTTGCCTGGCAGGCGAGATTGACTACGCTGATGGCAGGCCTGTCTGGCTTTTACATGCTTGCTGTTATGGATGCCTGGCGTTGGTATGCGTATCTCTCATTCTGGTGGCTCCATGCGATGACGCTGATATGGGTGGTGTTCACGCTCATGCTGTTCGTACTCGAGCCCTTGGTGCTGCACCGCTGGTTTCTCCAGCAGGCCAGACGGTTCCCCGAGAAGACATTCAAGACAATTCAGCGGCTACACTGGGTGCTGTTGTTACTAAGTCTCATCACTATCGCCGGTGCGGTGGTCGGCAGTCATGGCGGGCTATTAAGCTTGGGAACAGGATGATTGGGGCTAGAAACGTCCGCTTTCTGCCATCTCGAGCGGGGCGCGGCGCGGAACGGCGTTTTCACTTTGCTCCAGCCACTGCATCAGCCGCTCTTGAGTCGACTCGCAAATCCCACAATCGCGGCAGGCGGCGGTATCTCGCGCCGGCAGCGGTAGCTGGGTTTCCAAAAGACTTTTAAGCTCCTGGTCGAAGCTTCGCTGCTCGCCGACCGAGCCCGTCCGGACCAGCCGCCCTTGGACCCGGTCTACCAGCATCCCGTACAGATCCTCCATGTCCTGGCAATGCTCCTTTGCTTGAAGCTCGCTTGCCAGCTCCGCCAAGACACGGACCAAGGCCTCGTTTCCTTTATCTATCCAGGCGATGCCGGTAAGGTAATTGCGTTTCCAACGCAAGCGACGCATGGTTTCCACCTCCGCGTAAACAAAACGAGCAGCTGCGTTCTCATCCGCCGGTCGCGGCCAGGGATTGTATTTACGGCGTGCCCCGACAGGCCCATTTCGCGGATCCGGCGCCGCTCAGGCAGCGCTTCTCCGCCGTGGTCCCTGTCGTGCCCTTTTCCCATCATCAACGGGCATAACGTTGGCGCACGACCTGGTAGGGTCGCCCCATATACCACACCGGCGCGCTCCAGATGTGAACGAGACGGGTGAAGGGAAACACCAGAAAAATAGTAATCCCGAGAAACAGGTGGAGCTTGAACAGAATATTCACGTCTGCCACCAAATCGGCCGCCCCACCCCGAAACGTCACGATGCGCTGAGCCCACTCGGCCAGTAACAGCATCGTCGAACCATCGGAATGCGCGAGCGATATCGGCAGGGTGAACAATCCGAGGATCAGCTGAGCGAGCAGCAGCCAGAGTATAAAAACATCGGACTTGCTGCTGTTGGCGCGAATGCGCGGATCGGTCATGCGCC
Source organism: Gammaproteobacteria bacterium (assembly GCA_018224385.1). GTDB lineage: Bacteria > Pseudomonadota > Gammaproteobacteria > HK1 > HK1 > JAGTVB01. The sequence goes on along the minus strand of JAGTVB010000048.1, from coordinate 17,145 downwards.
GGTGCAAAAGCATGCCAAGGCCCACCAGCGTCATCACCCCGAAGATACCGCCGGCCGCCACCGCCAAGAGCTGCTTGCCGGAGGTCGAAAGCCCGAGCGCATGGTAGACCACGGGCGGCGTTAACAGCCCGATGAAGTGGCCGACGAACAGCATCAGGATACCAACGTGAAACAGATTGCTGGCAAGGCGCATGTTCTTGGCCCGCAGCAATTGGCTGGAGCCGCTTCGCCAGGTGTATTGATCCCGATCGAAGCGGACCAGCGAGCCCAGCAGAAATACCGCTCCCGCAAGGTAAGGGTAATAGCCGAATAGCAGCTCATTTAAATAGGACATCATGCGATCTCCCGTACTTCTGATGACGATGACGTTCACTTCTCAGGCCAGATCGAGACGGGGCGAGCCAACCGTGCCGCCGGCTGGCTTGCAATTCTCGACCCTCGACATCCCACTGCGCGGTCATGAGACCTGGCCTTTTTCCCGCGGGACCCACTGTACCGTTTGAGTGTTCCCCCCCGTTGGCACGCAGGACGCTCCGGGGCCAAAAGAAACCGGTTCCTCCGCCCAAGCCCGGTCCAGGGCCTCGAAAGTGTCGTCCACGGGCTCCGCGGCCACCCGAGCCCGAATCTCCTGATCGTCGCCGACTTGACTGGCGAGCGATTCCAGCGACGCGAACACCATAGAATAGGCACTGCACCGCTTTTCCAGCCGGGCTTTGAGGAGGCTGAACACATGCGCGGCCTCCCCCAGGAGTTCGCGCGCCTCGTCCGCCGGCCTACGCGACAGGTACTCCAGGAACAATGGGATGAAATCCGGCAGCTCCCGGGCAGACATTTTGAACCCGTGAGCCTGGTACAGGTTCATCAAATCCACCATCGCCTGGCCACGGCCGCGAGACTCGCCATGGACGTGCTCGAAAAGGTGCAGTGACAGCGCGCGCCCACGATCGAATAGCGCCACGTACTCGGCCTGCAATGCCATCAAGTCGCCACCGCCAAGTTCCAACATCCAGGCCTTGAGCCGGGCTCGATCGGAGTCCGCCAGCACGCCCTCTGCATCGAGAACGTCTCCCAGCTCCGGCAAATGCTCGATGAGATCGGGCTCCGGATAGCAGAGCAGTTCCGACAGGATCTTTAATGTCTGCATAATCATCTCTCAGCTTCTATGCCCCCGGACGGGGGGCGCGGCGCCTTGGTGAGCGCCGCGCATCCCACTCTATTTCTCACCTTCGAATTTCACCGGTATGCTGCGCTGGGTCGGCCGCTTACCACCAAACAGACTCACCTCGCTCACACCGGGCGAACCGGCATTGCCAAAGCTGAACCCGCAGCCGCTACGCAGCCCATAAGCATCGCCGGTGTATTCCGCATGGGAGGTCGGAATAACGAAGCGATCCTCGTAGTTGGCGATGGCCATGTACCGGTACATCTCTTCCACCTCGGCAATCGTCAGGTCGACCGGCTCCAGCACGCCGGTGTTGAGCTCGCCCTCCACTTCCCGGGCGCGCATGAACGCCCGCATGGCCAGCATCCGTTCCAGCGCGAGCTTGACGGGCGCCTCGTCACCGGCGGTCAGCATGTTGGCCAGGTATTTGAGCGGAATGCGCAGTGAGCCCACATCGGGGATCTCGCCGTTGCGGCCGAGCTTGCCGCTATCCGCCGCCGCCTGTATGGGTGAGAGCGGCGGGACATACCAGACCATCGGCAAGGTGCGATACTCCGGGTGCAGCGGGAAAGCCACCTTCCACTCCATGGCCATCTTGTACACCGGGGATTGCCGCGCCGCCTCCAGCCAGGAATCCGGGATCCCCTGCTCCTGGGCTGTGCGAATCACCTGGGGATCGAACGGATCCAAAAACATCTCCAGCTGCGCCCGGTAGAGGTCCTGCTCCGATGCCACGCTGGCCGCTTTCTGAATCTGATCCGCGTCGTAGAGCAGCACCCCCAGGTAGCGGATGCGACCCACACAGGTCTCGGAGCATACCGTCGGCTGGCCGCTCTCCATCCGCGGGTAGCAAAAGATGCACTTCTCCGACTTGCCGGATTGCCAGTTGTAGTAGATTTTCTTGTAGGGGCAGGCGCTGACACACATGCGCCAGCCGCGACATTTGTCTTGATCGATGAGGACGATGCCGTCCTCCTCGCGCTTATAGATGGCGCCGCTCGGGCAGCTCGCCACACACGCCGGGTTCAGGCAGTGCTCGCAGAGGCGCGGCAGGTACATCATGAAGGTGTGGGCGAACTGGCCATAGATCGCCTTCTCCACACCGTCGAAATTCTTATCCCGCGAGCGCGAGGAGAACTCCGTGCCGAGAATCTCCTCCCAATTGGGCCCCCAGTGGATCTTGTCCATGCGCTCGCCGGAGATCAGGGAACGGGGCCTCGCGACGGGCTGCACCTTTCCCTCTGGCGCGTTGTGCAGGTGCTCGTACTCGAAGTCGAAGGGTTCGTAGTAATCATCGATCTCGGGCAAGTCGGGATTGGCAAAGATGTTTGACAGCACGCGCAGTTTGCCGCCCATGCGCGGCACAATCTTGCCATTGGCTTTACGAACCCAGCCGCCGTTTCGCTTGTCCTGATTCTCCCACTCCTTCGGGTAACCGATACCCGGCTTGGTCTCGACATTATTGAACCAGGCGTACTCCATTCCTTCACGCGATGTCCAGACGTTCTTGCAGGTCACCGAGCAGGTGTGGCAACCGATGCACTTGTCGAGGTTCAGGACCATGCCGATCTGTGCTTGAATTCTCATCGGGAATTCCTCGAACGGATGACGTATGACACTGTTCTTGCCTCATTCGGGACCGGTCGCACGCGGCGCGCCGGGTCCCGTGTCGTTAACTAGCTGGCGCTTTGTGCCGGGGTGCCATCGAGCCAGTCGATGGTCTTCATCTTGCGCACGATCACGAACTCGTCCCGGTTCGAGCCCACCGTCCCGTAGTAGTTAAAGCCGTAGCTCTGCTGCGCGTAACCGCCGATCATGTGGGTCGGCTTGGGACAGGTGCGGGTCACTGAGTTGTGAATGCCGCCGCGCAGCCCGGTCACCTCCGAGCCGGGAATGTTCAACAGTTTTTCCTGAGCGTGGTACATCATGCTCATGCCTTCGGGCACCCGCTGACTCACCACCGCCCGCGCCACAATTGCGCCGTTGACGTTGAACACCTCGATCCAATCGTTGTCCTTGAGGTCGGCCTTTTGCGCATCCACCTCGCTGATCCACACGATGGGGCCACCCCGGGACAGGGTCTGCATCAGCAGATTGTCCGAATAGGTGCTGTGGATACCCCATTTCTGGTGGGGGGTGATGAAGTTCAGCACGATTTCCTTGCTGCCGTTGGGCTTCTTGCCCAGCAGCGGCGCAATGGTCTTGGTGTCCACCGGCGGTTTGTAGAGACACAGCTGCTCGCCGAAGGCGCGCATCCACGGATGATCCTGATAAAACTGCTGCCGCCCGGTCAGGGTGCGCCACGGGATCAGCTCATGGACATTGGTGTAGCAGGCGTTGTAGCTCACGTTTTCGGACTCCAGGCCACTCCAGGTGGGCGAGGAGATGATCTTTCGTGGCTGCGCCACCAGGTCGCGGAAGCGCACCTTTTCATCCTCCCGATGAACGGCCAAATGACTGTGCTCCCGACCGGTAATCTTGGAGAGCGCCTCCCAGGCTTTCACGGCCACCTCCCCGTTGGTTTCCGGGGCAAGCATGAGAATCACCTCGGCGGCATCGATATCCGTTTCGATGCGCGGCAGGCCACCGAACTGGCCATTGCCGGTCACGGGGCGGTTCAACTGGCGAAGGTTCTCCACCTCGCGCTCGGTGTTCCAGCCGATGCCCTTACCGCCATTGCCGATCTGGGTCATCAGCGGTCCCAGCGAGGTGAACTTGTTGTAGGTGTTCGGGTAATCGCGCTCCACCACCACCATATTGGGCATGGTCTTGCCGGGGCGCGGTTCGATCTCCCCTTTGCGCCAGTCCTTCACCTCGATGGCCTGGCCAAGCTCCGAGGGGGTATCATGCAGGGTGGGCACCAGCACCAGATCCTTCTCCACGCCCAGGTGGCCGGCGGCGCACTCGGAGAAACTCTTGGCGATACCCTTGTAGATCTCCCAATCGGATCGTGACTCCCACGCCGGGTCCACCGCCTTGGAGAGCGGGTGGATGAACGGATGCATGTCCGAAGTATTGAGATCGTTCTTCTCGTACCAGGTCGCGGTCGGCAAGGCGATATCCGAGTAAAGCGCCGTGGTGGACATGCGAAAATCGAGCGTCACCAGCAGGTCGAGCTTGCCCTCCGGGGCGGGATCCCGCCACACGACTTCTTGAGGTTTGGTCCCGTTCATGGTGCCCAGGTCTTTGCCCTGAATACCGTGCTGCGTGCCGAGCAGATACTTCATGAAGTACTCGTGCCCTTTGCCACTCGAACCGAGCAAATTGGACCGCCACACGAACAGGTTGCGTGGGAAATTCGCCGGATTATCCGGATCCTCGCAGGCTAGGGTGAGGTCGCCGCTGTTGAGCTGTGCCACCGTGTAGGGCACCGGCTCCTGGTTTGCCTGCTCCGCTGCCTTGACCACCGCTAACGGGTTAACGCCGAGTTGGGGCGCCGAGGGCAGCCAGCCCATGCGCTCCGCGCGCACATTGAAATCGATGAGGGTTTGCGGGTATTGGCTCGCATCAGCGAGCGGCGAGAGGATTTCTGCGGGCGAGAGCTTCTCGTAGCGCCACTGGCTGGAGTGGGCATAGAAGAACGAGGTTGAGTTCATCTGCCGCGGCGGGCGGTGCCAGTCCAGGGCGAACGCCAGCGGCTGCCAGCCGGTCTGAGGCCGAAGCTTCTCTTGACCCACATAATGCGACCAGCCGCCGCCGGACTGCCCGACGCAGCCGCACATCATCAGCATATTGATGGCGCCACGGTAATTCATATCCATGTGGTACCAGTGGTTCATCGCGGCACCGATGATCACCATGGATTTGCCGTGGGTCTTATCCGCGTTTTCTGCGAACTGGCGCGCCACGGTAATGACGTCTTGGCGCTTGACGCCGGTGATGCGCTCCTGCCAAGCGGGCGTGTAGGGCACATCCTCATCGTAGGACGATGCGCTATTGCCACCGCCCAACCCGCGGTCGATACCGTAGTTGGCGACCGAAAGATCGAACACCGTGGCAACCCGCGCACTGGATCCGTCCGCGAGCTTCAGTTTGCGCACCGGCACGTTTCGCTCCAGCACGGTGGGGTGGTCGGTGCGGGTAAAATGCTCGCTGCCCCCGGCGCCGAAGTAGGGAAACGCGACCGAAACCACTTCATCGCGTTGCTCGATCAGGCTCAGCGCAAGCTGTACCTCGACGCCCGTGGCGGCGTTGCGCGGCTCGATGTTCCACTTACCCTGCTCACCCCAGCGAAAGCCGATGGATCCGCTCGGCACCACCACCTTGCCGCTCAACTCATCGTAAGCCAGCGTCTTCCACTCGGCGTTGTTCTGCTGGCCGGCGTTGCTGGCCAGATCGGAGGCACGCAGGAAACGGCCCGCCCGGTACGCCTTACCGTGGGGCTCGAGCAGGACCAGAAACGGCATATCCGTGGTTTCGCGCATGTACCGGCTGAAGTAGTCGCTCTTGCCCTGGACGTGGAACTCCTTGAGGATCACATGGCCCATGGCCATGGCCAGCGCCGCATCAGTCCCCTGCTTTGGGTTGAGCCAGATGTCGGCAAACTTGGCGGCTTCCGAGTAGTCCGGCGTGATGACCACGCTTTTCGCACCCTTGTAGCGCACCTCGGTGTAGAAGTGGGCATCCGGGGTGCGGGTTTGCGGGACGTTGGAGCCCCACAGGAGCAAGAACGTGCTGTTATACCAGTCGGCGGACTCGGGCACGTCGGTCTGCTCACCCCAGGTCTGCGGTGAGGAGGGGGGCAGATCGCAATACCAGTCGTAAAAGCTCATACACACGCCGCCGATGAGCGAGAGATAGCGCGAGCCGGCGGCGTAGGAGACCATGGACATGGCCGGGATGGGCGAGAAGCCGGCCACCCGATCCGGACCGTATTGCTTTACCGTATACACGTTCGCCGCGCCGATGATCTCATTCGCCTCCGCCCAAGTGGTGCGCACGAAACCACCCATGCCGCGCTTGGATTTGTAGTCGCGGGCCTTTTCTTTGTCCTCGACGATGGAGGCCCAGGCCGCCACAGGATCCTGGTCGCAGCGGGCGTCGCGCCACAGCTGCAGCAGCCGGCCGCGCACCATCGGGTATTTCAGCCGGTTGGCGCTGTACAGGTACCAGGAGTAGCTGGCCCCCCGCTGGCACCCTCGCGGCTCGTGGTTGGGCAGATCGGGACGCGTGCGTGGGTAGTCGGTCTGCTGCGTTTCCCACGTCACCAGACCATTTTTGACATAAATCTTCCAGCTGCACGAACCGGTGCAGTTGGTGCCGTGGGTGGAGCGCACGATCTTGTCGTGCTGCCAGCGCAACCGGTAGGCATCCTCCCAGGCGCGGTCCTCGTTGGTGACGGCACCGTGACCGTCTGCAAAGGTGCTCTGCACCTTGTCGAAGAATTTCAGTCGGTCGAGAAAATGACTCATGACGTTACCTCATCGAATCAGCCCGGAGCACGCTGGAGCGCTGGCACCGTGACCCTAGGGATTCTTAAACTCAGCCTTCGGACCCAGGTAGTACCACCAGTTCAGCAGTAAGCAGATGCCGTAGAAGATGGCAAACCCGTAGAGCGCATATTCTGGGGTCGCCGCCTTAATCTGCTCGCCAAACACCTGCGGAATAATGAACGCGCCGTAGGCGGCGACGGCCGATGTCCAGCCGAGCACCGGTCCAGCTTGTTCTTTCGGAAACACCATCGCGATGGTGCGAAAGGTCGAGCCGTTGCCAATGCCACTGGCGGCAAACAACACCAGGAACAGCACGAAGAACGGCAGGAAAAACTCCTCCGGCGTTGCCGATTGGTAGGCGGCGTGCATGAAATAGGCAACGCCAAGGGCGCTGCCGGTCATGACGAGGGATACCCACTGGGTCACCTTGGCGCCACCCATCTTGTCGGAAATCCAGCCGCCGATGGGGCGGATCAAGGCGCCGATGAAGGGGCCCATCCAGGCATACACGAGGGCAGAGGGACCATTGAGGTTAACCGTGTCATGGGTCATCACACCATCCACCTCGATGTGCTGAAAGCCGAAGATGACCTTGATCGCCAGCGCGAAGGCCGCGGAATAGCCGATGAAACTACCGAAGGTCATGGTGTAGATGACACTCATGATCCAGGTATGCTTGTTACGAAAAATCTGATATTGCCGTTGGAGGTTGTGACGAATGAAAACGCAGATGAAGTACAGCAGCCCCACCGTGGCGGCGATAACGCCCGCCAACACAAACCATTTACTCCATGCCGGAAGACCGAGGCCGGTCGGTGGCGGGAGTATCAAATAAAGGCCGACGGCGGCGACGGCAAGCCCAATGACAAACATGGCGACGATGCGGGCAAAGGCCCCCACGGTGCCACCCAGGATCTCCGGAGTGACCTGATCGGTGCGCACGTTGTTCATGCCAAGCCAGCCGACAAAGGCCAGCGGTAGCAGGATCAATAACCACACATACCCAGCATTCTGGATCCAGGTCTCGGAGCCGGCCGGGATCTTGCCAATGAGGGTGCCCGAAGTTTGCTCGAGGATCATCGGTTCCCCGCTCAGCGGTCCGAGCAGCGGAAAGGTCATGACCAACGGCACCAAGATCTGCATGGTGGTGACGCCAGCGTTACCGAGCCCCGCATTGAGACCCAGGGCCAGCCCCTGCATGCGCTTCGGAAAGAAAAAGCTGATGTTGGACATGGAGGAGGCGAAGTTGCCGCCGCCGATCCCGGAGAGCAGCGCCAACACTTGAAACACCCACAGCGGCGTCGTTTTGTCCTGCAGGGCAAGCCCGGTGCCGAGCGCCGGAATCATCAGTAGCGCGGTGGTGAAAAAAATGGTGTTGCGCCCCCCGGCGATGCGGATAAAGAAACTGCTGGGGATCCGCAGGGTGGCGCCGGAGAGCCCGGCGATGGCGCTTAAGGTGAAGAGTTCGGAGCTCGCAAAGGGAAAGCCGAGGTTGAGCATCTGCACGGTGATAATGCTCCAGGACAGCCACACCGCGAAACCGCAGAGCAGGCTCGGGATCGAGATCCACAGATTACGGTTCGCTACTCGCTTTCCCGTGGATGCCCAAAACGCGCTGTCCTCAACCTCCCATCTTGCTATGTCCGACATGATGATTTCCTCTCGCTATTCAACATTCTTGATCTCGTTGCCACTGCAGGTGGTTGGGCCACAAGCTACTCGCACGCAACTTCCGCCCCTTTTCTGCAGTACCACCACCAGGTGGTAAGCAGGCAGCTCAGGTAAAAGACGATAACGACGAGCATCGCCGCGTGCGCTGATCCCGTCACATCGATGGACACGCCGACGGTCGCCGGCGTGACAAATAGACCGAGCGCCGCAATGGCGGCGGTAAATCCTAAAGCGACGGAAGCTTCGATCTCGCCTTCCCGTTCCGCCTGTTCGATCGCGGCCGGATCCTTGCCTTGCGCCGCCCGCCGATGCAGCATCAGAAACACCGTTGGCACGATGCGAAACACCGATCCATTGCCGATGCCGGTCGCCGCGAACAGCAGCATGAACAGCGCAAAGAACCAGGGAAGCTCATTGCCGCCGCTAGCGGAAGGCAGGGAAACCAGAATCCCTGCCGCCGCCAGCACCATCACGGCAAAGGTCACCAGTGTCACCCGGGCGCCGCCGATACGATCCGCCAGCCAGCCGCCAAACGGGCGCACCAACGCCCCCAGTAAAGGACCCAAGAAGGCGTACTGGATCGCTCCCGAGTTGGGGAATTGGCTCGACAATAGGAACGGGAACGCGGCGGCGAAGCCGATGAATGAACCAAAGGTACCCGCGTAAAGCCACGCCAGCAGCCAGGCATGCTTGCGCCGAAAGATCACCAGTTGCTCGGCGAAGGTGGCATGCACGTACCGGATGTTGTGCATGCCAAACCAGGCCGCGAGGGTCGCCAGAAGAATGAACGGCACCCAAATGTAGCCGGCATTCTGCAGCCAAATCTCGGTCACCCGACCGCCGTCGGTGTAGGGTTGGGCATCCCCGCCGTGGACGGCCAGTGCCCCGCCGTAGATCACCAACGGCACCACGGCTTGCATGATACCGACACCGAGATTGCCGACCCCCGCATTCCAGCCCAGGGCGGTGCCTTGCATGTGCTTCGGAAAAAAGAAGCTGATGTTGGCCATGCTGGCGGAGAAATTGCCGCCGCCCAGTCCACAGAGCAATGCGATGACCACGAATACCGCGTACTGTGTGGTCGAATCCTGCACCGCGAGCGCCATCCATAGGGTGGGCATCAACAGCGACGCGGTGCTAAATACCGTCCAGTTGCGACCGCCAAAGACCGGCACCACGAAGGCATAGGCAAGCCGTAAGGCGGCTCCGGAGAGGCCCGGGATCGCCGCCAGCCAAAACAGCTCGGCGGTGGTGAAGTCAAAGCCGATGCGGGGCAGCTCCACCACCACCACGCTCCACACCATCCAAACCGCGAAGGACAACAGCAGCGCCGGCATGGAGATGAGCAGGTTGCGCAGCGCGATGCGCCGCCCCTTCTCTTGCCAGAAGGCTTCGTCGTCAGGGCGCCAATCGAGCAGCGTGCGCCGGATGGCGGGCACCGGCTCCAGCAGCTGCTCCTTGACCAGCTGGGCGCGCAGCGCCGGATCCCGCTCGAAGATCGCCTCGCGCTCGCTTCGAGAGGCCATCCAGGTCCAAATCATCACGCCGGCAAGCACCACATACATCAGCATGAAGGTACTGCTGCGAACCCCGGTGGCGTCGGCAGCGACCCCGAACATGATGGGCAGGCTAAAACCGCCGAGGCCACCGATGACGCCCACCAAGCCCCCGACCGAACCCATGCTGGTCGGGTAGTGGTCTGCCAGGCTGCGGTAGACGCTCGCCTTGCCAATGCCCAGGGCGATCCCGACGATGAACACCAGAAGGGTAAACAGCGTGACGCCGATGGCGATGTGAAAGCTGATATCCCCCTCGATGCCGTGCACGGTGAAGGTCGTTGGCGGGTAAGAGAGAAAGAACAGGCACACGATGCTGACCCAGAAAACCCACCAGGTGACGGTACCGCCTCCCCACTTGTCCGAGATCCAACCCCCCAGGGCGCGGATCAGTCCTGAGGGCAAGGTGAAAAACAACGTGATGAAGGCCGCCGTCTTCAGATCCAATCCATACTCAACGACGTAGTACTTGGGTAGCCAGAGGGCGAGCGCGACGAAGCCGCCAAACACGAAAAAGTAAGCAAGACCGAAGCGCCACACGCGCGTTTCCAGGAGTGGGGAAAGCTGCTCGCTGAGGGTCGGATAGCGCTGGGTTCGTTTGCGTTCCTCGTGCAGCGGATCCGGATAGGTGAAAAACCAAAACAGCACCGCCATCACCAGCATCGCCACGGAATAAATCTGCGGCACCGCGCGCCAGCCGAGCGCCACCACGATCAACGGCGCCGCCAAGTTGGTCACCGCGGCCCCGGCGTTGCCCGCACCAAAAATTCCCATGGCGGTGCCCTGGCGCTCTCTGGGGAACCAGGCCGAGGTATAGGCGATGCCGATGGCAAAGGAACCGCCAGCCAAGCCAACGAATAAACCGATGACCAAGTACTGCCAGTACTGATCGGCAAAGGCCAGCCCGTAAGTCGGAATGGCAACCAAAATCATCTGAAGGAAGAAAACGATGCGACCACCGAAGCGGTCGGTCAACATCCCTAACGGCAAACGCACCAAGGAGCCGGTAAGGATGGGGGTCGCCACCAGCAGGCCGAACTCGGTTTCATTGAGCCCCAGCTCGCGCTTGATGCGGATGCCGATGATGGAAAACATCGTCCAGATGGCGAAGTTGACCGTGAAGGCCAACGTGTTCATGGTGAGGACGGTGAGTTGTTTCCGTCTGTGGAATTCGGTGGCCATCGTTCTTAATTCTTGATTCTTCGCTGATTCTGGATGCCTGGTTTGACTGGTTAAGTCTCAGATGGCGACGCTCCAGCGCCAGCATGGATTCGTCGACGATAAAGATGATCGCCAGGAATCCGGCTCATGAACTCGCCTCGTTGTGCGCCTCGACAAGTTGACCGTGCCGACGAAAACTCTTGGCAAAATCGCACCACATGCCTGCGTTCAGCACCCATAAGATATAGATGATTTACTTATTTACTAATTTACGCCGATGATCGCGGGAGGTGCATTGACCTAAGTCAAGCGCGCTTCACGAACCATTTCTGACGAGGGGCAATGTCGGCAGATGAGCGTGCCGAAGGCTTCGCAGGATCCCCAATCGGGGGATTGGAGCTAGGCATGAGGGTTCGTCGTAAGGAACAGAATGCTGTCTGTCAACAGCCGCTGCGGCCATGGCGAGGGCCGAACCGCAGGCATCGACACCCGTCCAATCAGGCAGCCGGACGCCTCAACACGCTAGGGTGTGAAGAGAAACTCCGCGCTTTGGCTGTTCCGGACTTCAGAACGCTGCCAATTCCGCTCTGTTCTTCACCCGCATCTCGGTATCGCCACGTTCGTTGGTCACGACTCCGGCTACACCCAGCCGATAGTCTGGACCGCCCGCCACTGGCCCCAACGCTTCGTAAAGCGCATCCATAGCGGCTTCGAGGGTGGTCCACGGAATTGAAACGCCCTTCGGCGGCGCCTTGAATGCCTCCGCGTGCGCCTTCCCCGACACCGCGTAGGTCGTGATGAACGCGCCCGTTCCTGGACCCAGGTCGACACGGTGAAAAGCTTGCTTGGGATTGCCATCGGCCTCGACGTAGGCGATGCTAAGGGCCGCCTCCCCGCCTTTTACGCACCCGCTGATCTTTGGGATCCAGCTCGCCTTGCCGGTCCCCTTGCTGAACCTGTAGAAGACGTTTCGCAGCGCCTTCTCCAACACCTCGACCGGATCAGTAACTTTTGCCAACCATTCGTGAATTCGCGTGGTATGCTCGCCGTTGCCAACCGCGATGCCATCGCCGCAAATTAGCGCGGCATACAGAATGGAGTTCTCTTCGTTCGACACCACGTTTATCCTGTCCCCCGCGATCGCGAGATGACGATTCCTGCCGGCGGCTTCCCGGCGTGCCAGCCCGTAGAGAACGAACCGTAACCGGTTCGCGCTCTGGCCAATCACTATCACGCGCCCCGGGAACGCCATGTCTCGCAATGCCTGTAATTCTGCACCCATGCCACCACTCCCCTTCGAAGCTCGTCTTGCCGGCCTTTCTTGGGTCATCATCGGCTGTCGCGAACGGGCCTGCCTTGACCCAAATCAAGTGCCGCCGGGCTTGCTCATTGAGTTACCGGGGATTCAAAATCCGGCGTTGGTCATCTTTTCGGCAGTTTGATTGCCTTTGCCCTTAGGGCAGCCGACCCCTTGGCGCAAGGGACGCCGTGAAGACGTCCCCGTCGGCTTGGTAACCCTCTGGATGGATCTCCTTGTACATAGCGGCGCCCGTTGGCGTCGGTGAGCCAGGAACCTGCACCCGACACGAGGATGACCTCGGGGCGGGGGGAGATGGGCATGATTGCATCAAACAGGTGGGGCGTTTTCTGCTTCCCGATGAGTGTCCCTTGGATCAGCCGGATCAGCCAGCCCGTTTGGTGAGACTGACCAGCATGACACCGCCCAATACCATGGCCGAACCGACGATCTGCGGCCGCTCGAGGGTTTCATCCAGCAACAGATAAGCCATGAGGAGGGTTGCGACCGGACCCACGGTGCTGATGATGGAGGCGTGGTTCGCACCAATCCGTCGGATACCGGCGTTCATCAGAAACGCTGGCACCACGGTGGAAACAAGTGCCAGCGTCAACGCCAACCCGAATACCTTGCTGGACACCGCCAACTGCTCGATGGGCTTGCTCGCAGCGAAATGGATTCCCGTGGCAACGCAGGCAATGGACATGGAGTAGGCGGTGAAGCGCTTCGAGCCAAAGCGCGGAATAAGGTGGCCGCTGCCGATCATGAACAGGGCGAAGACCACGGCACTGGCAAACACGAGCAGCCCGCCCAGGGCGATGTCGGAAGACGCCGGCTGCGGATTGCTGACATACACCAGCAGGATGCCGGCATAGCTGAGGAGCAGGGCCCAACGTTGGGGCCTGCTCACCGGTTGCCGATAGATCATGGCGGTCAGCAATACCACGAGGGTCGGATAGAGGAATAGGATCAGCCGCTCGAGCCCGGCGGAGATATACTCCAGCCCACTGAAGTCGAGCAGGCTCGCCAGGTAGTAGCCCATTACCCCCAGAATCACGAGCGCTACCCAGTCCGCACCGCGACGTTCGGAATTCTCCGGTTCCCGGCTCCACAGCGCGACGGCGAGAAAGAAGGGCAAGGCCATCAGCATGCGCAGGGTCATCAAGGTGATGGCGTCGAGCTGAGCGCTTTCGGCATAAGCCAGTTTGACCAGGATCGACTTGGCTGAGAAGCCGATTGCGCTGAGCACGATAAGGCCGCTGCCGATAAGGATCTGTCGCGGGTCATTCACTGTTGTAGCCACGCGCTGCCTCCGGTTCGGGCAGCCACGGATCCTGTGGCGACGGGTGTGATGATGGCAGTCGCGGCGGGATACGCGGCTGCCGGGGAAAATCAGTTCAGAACGATCGCGAACGGCAGCGGCGGGCGGGCAGGCGCCGGCGCAGTCGCCACATAATACGGCCGTTTTGCGGGGAATAGGAGTCTGAGGATGCCGAGTAGAGCATGAGGTAAACTAATCGTTTCAGTGGGTCGGCGTCAAGACTTGGGAACTCGCGCTTACCCTGCGCGATCACCGCTCGCCGCTTTCCTTGCGGTGGAGATTCAGGAAATGGCTCAGCCCGCCTCCGGCGGGCGGGCGCCTCAGGACACCGAGTTCGTTCGCTCTAACGGGGATGACCGCGTTGGTTTTTTCCTGTTTTCCATCACCCTGTCTTGGAAGCGCCAGCAAACAGGGGCAAGGCGGATGGTCGAAACGAAAGGCCTTACATTTATCGGTCTGGCTCGTTTGCGGTTTGGTCCAGCTGAGGGCACCGCGGCTCCTGAACAAAGCGCTCATGCGTTGCCTTCCAACAAGACCACCCGCTGGTCTTACATCTGATCGTAGTGCGCGGGCTCGGACCTGTCCGAGCTCACAAGGGGTTGGATCACTACGTTCTTACACCGCAGCCACTCCTCGACGTGCTCAGCGCATCCTCCCAAGGGCGATTTGTACCGAACACACACGCTTTTTTCGCCCGTTGGAGCATAATCGCCATCCGCTAGATTTGAGCGCCCGCTTCGAGGGTGATTCCCTGGCGCGTGAGCTCTTCGAGCGCCCACTCGATGAGCGCACTGGTGCCCATCGCCAACGAGCCCACCAGCTTCTCATTGAGCCGGTCTCGAGTCGCGCGACACAGGGGGATGTTAACGCACGCCTCTACCCGCCTGCGGGTAGGTTTGCCCACTACCATGACGCGTCCCGCGGAATCCTGTCGGGTGGTGATGGAAAACATGCAGGCAGGTGCCGGCGATCCACCTAACAGTGATGATGACCTCATGTCAATCTACCTCTTTTCATATTCCAGAGTATTGTGACCGCACAATAACTTATATATCAGCGTCGTCCGGCGGGCGTCTGTTCGGTAACATACATTAGCGGCGGCCGTGTACCGTTTTGCCCGAGGCAGGAGACCCCTCTTCTGCCCCGATGCGTCCGCTGCGCTCACACCGGTGCTCAGGTCACCAGAGACAAAACACCGCCCTGTCCGGGTACCGCACACCGAGTTCCGGTAACACGCGTGATGGTTGCCGCTGCCCCCAGGGACGCAGGGGACGCCGCCCGCCCAACAAGGTGAACACACCCGCGGAGCTGATCGCGAAAATGCTCGGCGTGCGCCGTCATAAGCAGCGCCACACAGAGTGTCCCGCACTGTGTACGCTGGCGCACGGAAGGCATTGAGAGAGAAGAGGAGAATATTGATACCGTGGCAACCCACTAGGCGCTAAGGCTGCCCGCCAGGGCGGGTCGGGTGAGGATACGGCACGAGCAAGAAGATATCGGGCCTCAGGAAGGCCGTTCGTCGGGTAGGCGCGATGAGGTGCCGCCAGCAGGCGCCGAAGGACGCAGCTACGGATTAGGGGCTCCTGACACCGATTTCCTCTCCCGCTGACCGGCGGACAGCGACTCTGGTTCGCAAAAGCAAAAGCCCGCAGCAAAACGAACGACAGGAGCGGCATTTCAAGTGCTCGGACCGGATTTGTTTGAACTGACGATCATCATCGGCGCGGCGGCGCTACTGGGCATCTACTTGTGTTGAGAAGTTCGGGGGTTATATATCAGGGACAACCGATCCGATGGAACTGGACGCGGCGCTGAAGCGCGATTCGGCGCCAGGCAATCCCGCCATCCGCGCCCACAAGCGCCAGGCACCCGGGTATTGGCCGATTTCAAACGGGGCATGGTTCGCGTGTTATGGCTACGATATCGCAGTGCGCAGGCTGAGTACCGAGCAATTAGCGCAGGTCGTGAACTTCGAACTGTCCCGCGTGCCCAATGACTGCGTGCGCCGCATCGGCCACGATTAAGGGGCCGGAAAGCTATGAGATCACCGCTCAAGAGCACCGGCCTACTTGGGCACCAGTTCTTGTGGCGTTATTCAATTTTTTCCAATGCGACCGGACCCAAACACACTCGCTAGCGGGATCCCGGGATTCAGTGAACCCTTTAGCTCAATCACACACCTCCTGGGTGCTGGAGTGTTCTTAGTTCTGGGCATTGTTTTTCTCATTCGCAACCGCGGGGATGCGACGCGAACCGCTGCGGTGTCGGTATTCGTCATTGGAGTGATCTTTACCCTGGCGATGAGTGGCGTGCTCCATTTGCTCACGCCCGGCACGACGAGTCGAGCCGTTCTTCAACGGCTGGACCACGCCGCGATCTTTTTTCTAATCGCGGCTACCTTCACCCCAATACATGTGCTTGAGTTCCGCGGCTTTTTGCGGTGGGGAATTCTACTTCTGGTTTGGAGTGCCGCCATTGCCGGCATCACTCTAAAATCAATCTTCTTCGAAGATTTTGCTGAAGGGGCGGGGCTGACGTTCTATCTAGCTCTGGGGTGGATTGGGGCGCTGTCCGGCTATTATCTTTACCGACGTCTTGGCATTGAATACATAAAGCCACTCCTCTATGGGGCCATAGCCTATACGCTCGGTGCCGCGATGGAGTACGCGCGCTTTCCAGTAGCGGTTCCGGGGCTGATCGGACCGCATGAACTTTTCCACATCATGGTGCTGATCGGTATTACCATGCATTGGATTTTTATCCGCCGCGTTGCTCGGCGGGCAACTGCCAGCGCGGCGCCGCCGCGCCTCGATCGTGCCCTAGCCACAGACACGCCAGGCCGATGAGCTAGCCCGTTTCGGATACCAGTGGGTCCCAAGACTGCGCACTCCTTCGATATTCGGAGTCCCGCTCGCTCAGGTCGGCCCGGCCCATGGCGCACCATCGATTGGCGCTGGCATGATCGGCGGGCAAGCTTTTTTTGGAGGGCGCATCATCGAGTATCGCCCGTGCGCGCTTCGTCTTCAGCGCAGCCGCTTGCTGCCGTAACGCCAGGCTCCCGATGAAGGTGTACGCGCCCGTGCAAAGCGTCGCCTAGATGGCACCAACGCCAAGCGACAGGGTGCTTGTAGCACGGAGGCTGGCCAGTAGCGCGGCTCTCCTGACTACCGTTGGATAAAAAACAGACCCCGAGGGAACGGCCGCCCGACCTATCGGAATCAGACGCAACCGGTCGGCTTCGGCAGCCCACCATACTTGGTAATCGGCTTCATAGGGCCTGTCATCCAGAGCTTGAACATCTCCTTCTGGTTCTCGCCGGCGTATTTGGCAAACTTCCGTATCGGGGGAACAACGGCGTGCTCATCATAATACTCACGTGCCTTCAGAATGTGCCCCCACTTGACATCATCGAGTTCAACACCATCGTGCTTAGCCATGGTTTGGCCGATCTCCGGCGTCCAGGCCTTCATGTCGGCGAGGTAACCGTCATCATCGCGTTCGGGTAGGTTCATTGCTGTGTCTCCAATAGTTGAGCCATTGATTTA
>JAGTVB010000047.1 GCA_018224385.1 Gammaproteobacteria bacterium | reverse complement strand
GGGGACGGAAACAGGAATGCCTAGCGTTACCCGTATGGCGGCAAGCGTGTCGGCCATATACCTCCACAGGCAACTCCTTCCCTCTAAGTTATATTCCATTGGTCCAGCCGTGAAACCCACTAAAAAATGTTGCGACAATATCGGATCCACGCTTGGCTCGAAGACGTCTTGACCTCTTAGCAGCCTCTGTATTAGGATGCCCTGACCTCCCGGAGATTGATGTTGACTAATCTCTTCAGGTGACATCCCAAGGCTATTTTCCGCAATCCGAAGGTATTCATCGCCGAGCAATCGTCGTACGCGCGCGGGAAGAGCATCGACCCGGAGGACCTTTACGTACCCTGCCGCTTCCTTGTGTTCGAATCGAGCCACGAACGAGCTTCTATAAGGCCAATGAACGTCTCGGAGGACACCAAAGGCGGTAGACATGTAACGCTGTTCGGTTGGAGCACTCGGCATCTGACGCGTCCGTGGTTAGGTCGTTTTTGCAATCTGCACCAAGCCACGGGATGGTCCGGCTGATCACAGATTATTTGTCGCTGTTTATGGCAGATTCAAGGCAATTCTACAACGCGCACCAAAGACGTCTGGCCGATGGTTAATCAAACTTGTGTACCTAAATCGGTTCGGATCAACAGAGCTTGCCCTGAGAGACCGTTCCCACAACGCTGCTTCGGGCCGGGGGCTGTCTCCGATAGCCAGCGTCACGCGACTTGCAAGAAGGGATCGTGGGGCCGCACCTGCTCCCAAAGGGCCGGGGCAATGTCCGCCAGCCGAATCGGCGGCTCCCCCTTGAACGAGTATAGGACCTCAGGGTTCGACTCGGGGAAGTAGTACGCCCAAGAATCGCCGTCGTTCAGGTTCAAGTACACGAAGCCCCGAGCTCTGCGCACTCCGGTCACGGTCGCAGGCTCCGGGTTCGCCAGCAGGCGTTCCCGGCCGGGGAGGGCGACGTAACGCGGCTCCCGGGCTGGGAGCCCCGCCTTCGCACGTAGCACTGACACCAAGTCCTCAGCACTGCGTTGCACAGCGCCCGGATCCACGTGCTCAGCACGAAGAGCTACGTGCGAAGCCCTACGCTCGCAGAGCTGGAACCGTCGCCCCGCGAGCGGATCCTCCAGTCCCTCCACCACGGGATGGGCGATGAACAGCAGCTTGTCGTTTTGGTTGCTGGTGATGTCGAGCGGGTAGGCGAGGGTCATGCCATTGGCAGAGAGCCGGACCTGCTCGCGGAGTCCCGGAACCGTCAGGTCCAGATGCCGCAGCCAGAGATTCAGCTGGGCAGGCGCTGCCCGATGAAAGTGGTCTGTTTGGTTTTGATCGTCACCTCGCCCGAGAACGCGAGGTTGTCGCAGACGAAGACCCGCGAGCCCACGGCTAGTCCCCGGGGCAGGGTTTGGTCGTAACTGCCACGCAGGCCGACCATCAGGCCGAAGTCGTCGTCGGCGCGGCGACGTTCGGCAGACGCAAGTCGACCAGTCCGAAGAAGCGCGCGGGCATGCCATCGCGGCTGAGTACACCGTCGGCAGTGTCCTCGACGCGGGCGCCGATGCTCTGGAACTCGTCCAGTACGATATCGACGTCGTCTACGAACGGGCGCACCGCATGGCGGCTGCCACGGGCATCGGGGACGGGGAGATGAGCGAGCTCGTCGTAGGTCACGTGAGCTGCGCCGCAATGCAGAAGCAGGGCCATGATGGGTCTCCTGTGTTTCGGAGGTAGCGGGGGCGCGACCTCCGTTACTTGGTGCCTTCCCCCGGTTCTCGGGGGTAAAAAGAAGCCCCCTCGACCACGAGGGCCGCGGGGGCTAAGGGGTAGCGTGGTCAGGCAGCTTGTGCTGCTGGCTCGAACCGCGACGTTTCCGCGTCGATCCGGGCCTGGTAGGCGACGGCACCGAGGCGCTGGCGCACGTCTACGCTCAAGAGCCCGAGCGTTTCGTCGGTGATAGCCTCCAGGCGGAGCACCCGTTCGGCGGACTCGTCGTGGGAGCGTGCGCGGCGGGGGTTCCTCGGGTGGTCGACCAGCATCAACTCCGAGAAGAAATACTGATAGCGGTTGGCCAGCGACCAGAGACCGATGCGGCCAGCTGCTTTTCGAATTGCTGCCATTCCGAGTTGGCGGAAGCGGCGGCGGTCAACGCCTCCTCAATCGTGTGGAGGTAGTTCGTTCCGGTGATTTGCGTGGTCATGGCTTACATCTCCGCGTATTAGGCGTAATGGTTGTAGAGGTCATGCAGTTCGCGATCGTCAGGTGTGCGTTCGAGCTCATGCATCAGGTCGACGATGTCGATCTGAATGGACGGTGCGACCAGGCGGTCCTGTAACCAGTGGAGCTCGACAGGGGAGGGGGGCTGGTTCAGCATTGGTTTTCTCCGTCACGCAGCGGGATTTCTACATGTCGAAGCACCAGCCCCTCGCCAGGGACTGGGATGCAAACGTGGGTGTAAATACTGCTAACGTCGGCGATCCGGAGTCGATCGTGCGAGCATTATCCATGTGCGCCGCACATGGGCGCCTCGCGCGCGACCCCTCTTCAACTTCACCAACATCCCCAGCGGCGCATAGCGCTCCCTGAGCGAAGCCACCGGGGCGGCGGGCCGCGATGGTGCCTGTGGGGCTGAGCACCTCGAGCTTGGCGCCGAGATCGAACCACTGCGCCATGCGGCCGGTGACCTCGCGGCACGGGCGAAGCGCTACGGACGTGGGGCGAAGAGCTCAGCGCCAAGAACGAAGCGCCCAGCATGAAGAGCCGCGTCCGTCCTGGTCAGGCTGGCGGCGAGGGACTGCGGGCTCAGAGCTTCGAGCTGAGGACTACGCGCGTCGGGCTCAGCGCTTCGGACTCCGGGCTCAGAGCCAAGGGCTCAGCGCCAGGTGCTCCGTACCGCGCAGGCAAAAACCCGGCGGGTCCCATATCGCGGTCTTCGGATTCGAAACGCGCTGCGTGACCGCGATCGAAATTGTGGGGCCGTCCCCGGAATCCCCGGTCTCGAACCCACCGCGCGTCTCAGTGATAGATCGCGATGCTGAGCACTTGGCGCTTGGCACTTCGAGCGAAGGGCGTGGCTCTCGGTACGTGGCGCTTGGGGCTCAGGGTTTGGTGCTCAGTGCATGACGCCTTGTGCGTGGTGCTGAGTGCTCATGGCGAAGGCGAGGCCGAGCAGCCCCGATCGAGACTCGGTCGGGGGCAGCCCCCGGCTCTGAGCCGTCACTCAGGAAAACGGGTGAATGGTTAGCTCGCCATGACAAGTTCCACTGACGAGGTTGGGGGCGGCGAGGGCAGGCGCCTCCTGCCCATTGCCTGCGGCGGCAAAATGGGTAATTATACCCACTCGGCTGTGCCGACCCTTACCGCAAATTCGAGAGGCCACTGAAAAAGGCAAACTCACTGAAGGGTGAGGACGCAAAGCCACCGGTCTGCGGGACTCGAATCGAGTCCGAATAGACTGGCGTTTCCAGGCCCCTGGGTCGGCACCAAACACGGATGTCTGTCGCCGGTCAGCCAAAGCTCGCCATTCCCGGTCTGCGCCCAGCCCGTCCAATCCGCCGTACTCCGAGCACCTGAGGTGCTCCACGCGGTCAGTTGGTTTCCCTGTTTCCTGGCCATCTCGCGAGAGAGAGGTTTTGCCATGGGCAATCGCAGTACCCTCAGCGTCACCCTCAGTGTGCTGGCAATCAGTGTCCTGCTCGGAACGGCTAGCTCTAACGCGTACAGCAGCTACACCGACAGCACCTCGGATACCGCCGTTGTCTCGTGGTTGCCCCCGACCGAACGCACTGACGGCAGCGCCTTGACCAACCTCTCCGGCTACCGCGTCTACTACGGCAAGTCCATGAACGCAATGCGCATCATCGACATCCGGAATCCGGGGCAGACGAGCCAGTTCATTGACGGCCTGGGCGAGGGCTGGTGGTTCTTCGCGGTCTCGGCCTACACCAGCGACGGGCTGGAGAGTGAGATGTCATGGCTTGGCGCCAAGCGGATCCTGGAGTAGGACCTCATGTAAGTGCCGACCGAAACCTGCGGTTATTTGCCGCGGACTCTATGAAGTCGATTTCGGCGATGGGGCGCTGTAGGAGAGGCGCCAAGCATGGAAGGGTCGGTGGCAGGGTCGCACCTGGCTGACACGGCGACGGAAAAGAG
>JAGTVB010000046.1 GCA_018224385.1 Gammaproteobacteria bacterium | reverse complement strand
CGATCCACAGTGCCCACAACATAGGCCAGAGTAGAAGCAGTATTCCGATGGGCCGATGCAGGCGCATGAGGAGCACATATTGTTTGGCCCGATCGTGGAATCTATCTGCCAGCATGGCCGGGATTCCTAACAGCGCTTTCAAAAACTACCGCCCTTGTCATCGCGGCGTCTCAACACAAAATGCCCGGGAGCCGTTGCAAACGGCGGTACGCTGGAGCCGTTGGGGCGAGTCGGTTCCAGGTACACTTGCTTGCCGTCGTGCACTTTGCGATGCCGGCAGGAGCGGCGTTTTTAAAGCGGCTTCTCGAGCGGCAGGCGAGAGGAGCGTTCGCGCCTGAGACGGCTGTCGACGCGCTGGATGCCGATTAGCCAAGTGACAAAATGGCGTCCATTTCAACCTTGGCATTTCTCGGAAGTGCGGTCACACCCACGGCGGCGCGTGCCGGGTAAGGGGGGGAGAAGTACTCAGCCATGATGGCATTGACGCGTGCAAAGTTCCCCAGATCGGTCAAAAACACGTTCAGTTTAACCACTTCCGCCAGGGAGCCTCCTGCAGCCTCGGCGACGGCCGACACGTTCTTGAAGACCCGATGTATTTGCTCGTCGACGTCATTGCCCACTAACTCCATAGTTTTGGGATCAAGCGGAATTTGGCCCGAAACGAACACGGTGCTTCCTACCTTGACAGCCTGAGAGTAGGTGCCGATCGCCTCAGGTGCGTGTTGTGTGCTGATGATCTCTCTATCCATGGGCATCCTCTCCGGATGTTGCCGACGCCGCAGCCCGCTTCTCTAACTGCGGGTGCGGGCAATGCGTGCCACTAAATTGATTGCGCGCAGTCGTCTGATGATCTGAGCCAGATGGGTCCTGTCGATGACGTCGATCACGAAGTTCAGCGACGTGTAGAGCCCGTCTCGGTCCGATATCACCACGTTCTCAATGTTGGCGCCCATTTCTGCAATGGCGGCGGCCATGGTTGCTAAGGACCCTTTCTGGTTCGCCGCATCGATGCGAACTTCCACAGGGAATTCGCCCTGAATATCCGACTCCCATTCCACATCGATCCATTTTTCGGGACGCTTGGTGTATTCAGAGAGGTTTTTACAAAGCTGAGTGTGGATGACGATTCCCCGCCCGGCACTGGCAAAACCATAGATAGAATCGCCCGGAATGGGATGGCAGCACTTAGCAAATGTGACCACCATACCCTCAGTGCCCTTGATATAGAGTGGTTGGGCGGACTTTGTGTTTCTCGAAGCTGTTCTAACCGTCTCGCCGCCAGGCTCTTCGGAGAGCGGGACCAGTCGACGCACGACCAGCGGCGCGATGCGATTGCCGAGGCCGATGTCCTCCAGGAGCGCCTCGAAATCCGCAAGACCGAATTCCCCCAACAGGCTGTTAATGCGGTCCTGGGGAATATCTTCGATCGTAAGCGACTCTCCAGCTAAGGACTGGGTGATGAGCCTCCGGCCCAGCTCGACGGCTTCACCCCGGCGAAGATTCTTCAAATAATTTCGTATGTTGGAGCGCGCTTTGCCCGTCACCACGAAATTCAACCAATTTGGGTTCGGCCGCCCCCAGGGTGCCGTGACAATCTCTACGGTTTGACCGCTCACCAGCGGGGTGCGCAGAGGCGCATAACGGCGATCAAGCTTGGCCGCGACGCAGGTATTCCCCACATCCGTGTGCACCGCATAAGCAAGATCAACCGGTGTCGCTCCTCGGGGTAGCTGCATGATCTCTCCTGCCGGCGTAAACACGTACACCTCGTTTGGGAACAGATCGATTTTGACATTCTCGATGAACTCGATGGAATCGCCCACTTCCCTTTGCATCACCAGCAGGCTTCGCAGCCATTTCCGTGCACGTGCATGGGCCGCATTGCTGCTGTCCTGACCGCTTTTGTACATCCAGTGCGAAGCGACGCCTGACTCCGCGACTTCATGCATGTCGTCGGTACGGATTTGTACTTCGATGGGTACACCGTAGGGGCCAAACAGCGCCGTATGCAGCGATTGATACCCATTGGACTTGGGTATGGCGATGTAATCCTTGAAGGTGCCGGGTTTCGGCTTGTACAGGCTATGAACCGTGCCGAGAGCCCGATAGCAGCTATCGACGCTGTCCACGATGATGCGAAAGGCATAGACATCCAACACCTCAGAAAAGGGCACTGCCTTGTTGCGCATTTTTTGGTACAGGCTGTAGAGGTGTTTTTCGCGCCCGAGCACTTTACCCGGCAGGTTTTCTGCTTGAAGCCGCTGCTTAATAGCATGCTCGATGCGTTTGACGATGTGCTTGCGGTGACCGCGCGCTTTCTTCACCTCGGCGGCCAGCACGCGGTAGCGTATCGGATAAAGGGCGGCGAAGCCGAGATCTTCTAGCTCCAAAACGAACTTATTCAGCCCAAGCCGATTGGCAATGGGTGCATAGATTTCCAGTGTTTCTCGGGCAATTTTGCGGCGCTTCTGCGCCGGAAGCGCATCCAGCGTGCGCATGTTGTGGAGGCGATCCGCCAGTTTCACTAAGATCACCCGAATATCGCGGGCCATGGCGAGGATCATTTTGCGGAAGTTTTCCGCCTGTTCTTCCGCCTTGCTCTCGAAGCTGATCTGGGTCAGTTTGCTCACGCCGTCCACGATGTCCGCAATGTCCGGGTCGAATGCTTCGGCGAGTTGATGTTTGGCGGTTGGCGTGTCCTCGATGACGTCATGCAGGATGGCGGCGATAAGGCTCTGGTGGTCCATCCGCAGCTCGGCGAGGATGCGAGCAACATTGAGCGGGTGAAAGATATACGGCTCACCGGAGGCGCGCACTTGGCCGCGGTGGGCTTCGGCGGAAAAAAGATAAGCGCGATAGATCTCGTTGACTTGGCGGGTGTCGAGATAATTGGAGGTCAGGTTGCAGAGATCGTTTATGAGGAACACCGCGCCTCCGTCGGCCCCGACGACAGGTTGCGCTCGGTATTCGATGTGCTGAAGGCTATCGTGGCTCCTCATGGCGTTCCTGATCGCTCGCCATGGATGCCGGTGCGATGTCCGCTGCCTGGGGAGCGTCCAGGCCGGCCGCAAATTCCTGGGGCTCGTCATCGAGAATAGACGGACCGATCAGGCCCTCGGCAATCTCGCGCAGCGCCAGTACGGTCGGTTTGTCATTTTCCTCCTCGACAAGGGGTCGAGAGCCACGTTCTATCTGTCGGGAACGCTTGGTTGCAACCAATACGAGTTTAAAGCGATTGGGGATCTTTTCCAGACAATCCTCAGTGGTGATGCGTGCCATGGTGCGCTCGTTTCCTAGGTCTAAGGTTTAAAGTGCGTCACTAGAAATTTACTCAAAAGAGCTTGGCGATGCCAGCAGCCTCGATAACAGCTCATGGTTGCGTTGTGCCTGTACGCAACAGCGCAAGCGACTGACTTGAACAATCATCCGCAGCGCATTAAGGGCCGTGGCGAAGTCATCATTAATGATAACGTAATCAAATTCTTTGAAATGGGACATGTCATTGCTGGCTTCTCTCAAGCGCTGCTGCACCACCTCCGGAGAGTCTTGGGCGCGGTGGCGCAAGCGGGTTTCGAGTGCCTGGCGCGATGGCGGCAGAATGAAGATCCCAATGCTCTCAGTGGTACGTTCTCGAACCTGTCTGGCCCCTTGCCAGTCGATCTCGAGTACCACATCTACGCCCGAGCGCAGTCGCTGTGTTACCCATTCTCGTGAGGTGCCGTAATAATGGTGAAAAACCTGCGCATACTCCAGGAAGAGACCGTCCCGCGCACGGGCCTGAAAGCTCTCCGCATCAATAAAATTGTAGTGCACGCCATCCTTTTCCGCTGGGCGTCTTGGGCGCGTGGTGTGCGACACGGAAACGACCAGATCGGCCTGCGTAGCAGCTAACTGCCCGACCAGGCTGCTTTTCCCGCTTCCCGAGGCACCGCTCACGACGAACAAGGTACCCGTCGCAACTCGGACAGATTGCTTCACTTGCAATTCTCTACAGCGATCGGCGATCGATCGGTTATTCGACGTTTTGGATCTGCTCCCGCATCTGTTCAACCAGAACCTTCAAATCGACAGAGGCCCGGGTTGTTTCGGTGTCAACGGACTTGGAACCGAGCGTATTGGCCTCGCGGTTCATTTCCTGCATCAGAAAATCGAGCTGCCTGCCAATGGGTCGGGTTTGGTTTAGCAGCCGCCGAACCTCCGTCACATGCGCATCGAGGCGGTCAAGCTCCTCGGAGATATCAATTTTCTGAGCGAAGAATACCATCTCCTGTTCCAGCCGTCCGAAATCGAGCTCCGTCGTTAATTCGGCCAGCCGCAGAGCCAATCGATCACGCATCGCCTTGATGATCGCAGGCGCGCGTTGCCGAACTTCGGTCACGATGGTCTCCAGATCATCGCAGCGTTGCGCGATGAGCCGGGCGATTTTCACACCCTCGCGTCCGCGGGTATCCACGAGATCATCGAGAGCGGCATCCAGAAGACGGACAGCCGAGCGGTTAAGGGCGTCGATATCAGGGGGCGCTGTTTGCACCACACTTGGCCAGCGTAGCACGTCCATGGAGTTCACTGGTGCCGGGTTGAACAGCAGCCCGTCAATCTCACGGCTTGCCTTGGCAACCTTCTCAGCGAGAGCGAGGTTGATCTGAAGCGCTGCTTCTGAAGCGGCGGCCGGCTTGTACCGCAAGGTGCATTCCACCTTGCCACGACGCACGCGCGCACCCACGTGCTCGCGCAGAAGCGTTTCCAGGGCGCGTAGCTCCTCAGGCAGACGCGGGGTAATGTCGAGGTAGCGAAAATTGACCGACCGCAGCTCCCAAATCAGGATCCCTTGCTCGCTGTGCCCTTCCTGGCGCGCGAAGGCTGTCATGCTGCGTATCATTCGCAAGGCCTCAAACCACACAAAACATTTATAATAAACTTTCCCTTTACGCTGGCAAAGGGGCTATGAGAAGCTGTTTCAAGAACGGCGGCGCTTGCCAGAGCGCCGCTACGCGGCGCGTCAAAGTTCTCAGGTACTTTCGGGTCACATGCGGCGTCCCGGGGCGGATCGCAGCGGGGGCAGGTTGTCGCCGTTGAAAATCGTTCAGGACGCCGTTCTGGCAATCGCGCCGCTTTGCTGTTCCGGCGCGCGCGGCAGGGTTCAGAACCGCTTCTGAGGTGTGCGGCCGGGCGGCTCGGTCGCGCTTGCGTAACATGTGGCACCGAATGTGGCACCGAAGATGAGACCAAAAAATGCGCTCGAATGGCAGGAATAGCGATCAATTACGGCCATGTCGACTGACTCGGCAGTACACCAAGCATGCAGAAGGGTCGGTGCTGGTAGAGTATGGCGATACCCGGGTGCTCTGTACGGCCAGCATCGAGGAACGGGTCCCGGCATTCTTACGCGGCCAGGGAAAAGGTTGGTTAACGGCGGAGTATGCGATGTTACCCCGAGCCACGCAGCAGCGCACCCGCCGCGAGTCAGTCACGGGAGGCCAAAGCGGCCGTTCCCTGGAAATCCAGCGGCTCATCGGTCGCTCACTGCGTGCTGTGCTTGAGCTAAGGGCACTGGGAGAGCGTACGATTACCATCGACTGCGACGTTATTCAAGCGGATGGCGGCACCCGCACTGCCTCCATCACCGGAGGCTATGTTGCGCTGGTCGATGCGCTCAGTTGGCTCCAACGCCGCAGACAGATCGATCGAAATCCCATTTTTGGCCAGGTGGCTGCCGTCTCGGTGGGGATTTTTCGAGGGCTGCCCCTACTCGATCTCGATTATTCCGAGGACAGTGAGGCGGAGACGGACATGAATGTCGTGATGAACGACAACGGCGCCTTTGTCGAGCTGCAAGGTACCGCGGAGGGCCATGCGTTCCGCATAGAGGAGCTGTCCGCCATGCTCGAACTCGCCAAGGGCGGTATCAAGCAGCTCATCGAAATGCAGCAAAGGGCGCTGGAGAGCGGGTGAGCCTGGTAGCTTCATGTGCGGTTGCAGTCAATCCAGCGCAAACTCCCAGAGGTCAACGTCAACATGAAACAGGTCGTCTTGGCGAGCGGTAACTCCGGCAAGCTTCGTGAGATGGCGCAGCTGCTGGCGCCCATGGAGATCACCCTTCTGCCACAATCCGCCTTTGCGATCGGCGAGGTTGAGGAGTCTGCTCCGACCTTCGTCGAGAACGCCCTACTGAAAGCGCGACATGCCGCCCGCCTGGCGGCATTGCCGGCCGTAGCCGACGACTCGGGACTCATCGTGGATGCGCTTGGCGGGGCTCCAGGCGTTTACTCTGCCCGGTATGCCGGATCCGATGCGAGCGACGATCAGAACCTCGACAAGCTACTGAGTGCGCTCGAAGGAGTTGCTGAGGATGCTCGCACGGCCCGCTTTCATTGCGTGGTCGTCTACGTCTCCCAGCCGGCGGACCCAATGCCTCGCATTTTTGAAGGGACCTGGGAGGGAAAAATCCTGAATCAGCGGATGGGACACGGCGGTTTTGGTTACGATCCGGTGTTCTATGTGCCGACAAGGGGGTGCTCCGCCGCACAATTGACCGTGGCGGCCAAGAACACCCTGAGCCATCGAGGGCAGGCCTTGAGAAAATTGATCCAAGGGTTGCGCTGGGTTGTCGATTGAGGCTGAGACTTCGTGCATCGGATCGGCTTGGGAATTTTGTGATGCCAGACAAGCAGCCGTCGGCAATTGCGCGCGTTTCGGTACCGGCTTTACCAGCGGCTTTTAATTTTGCTGCCGCACCACCGCTTGCCATCTACGTGCATATCCCGTGGTGTGTACGCAAGTGTCCCTATTGTGATTTCAATTCCTACGCAAGACCGCAGTTATCGGTACCCGAGAGCGCCTACGCCGAAC
Source organism: Gammaproteobacteria bacterium (assembly GCA_018224385.1). Classification (GTDB taxonomy): domain Bacteria; phylum Pseudomonadota; class Gammaproteobacteria; order HK1; family HK1; genus JAGTVB01. Next base: position 2,585 of record JAGTVB010000046.1, on the reverse strand, counting down.
AACTGATCGTCGATCTCGAGCGGGAGCTAGCGAACACGGGTGATCGTCCCATTATGAGTGTATTCATTGGGGGCGGTACGCCGAGTCTATTTTCCCCCTGCGCTCTCGGCCAGCTGCTCGCGCACATACGGAACCGCGTCAATTTAACACCGGACTGTGAAATTACTCTGGAGGCCAATCCCGGCACGGTGGAAGCCCGGTGCCTTTCGGCGTTCCGCGACATTGGCGTAACCCGCTTATCCCTCGGTGTGCAGAGCTTTGATGATCCGCAGCTTCGGCAAATTCAGCGAATCCACAACGCGGCGGAAGCGCGCGTTGCCGCCGAGGCGGCCATTCGCGCAGGATTCCAGAGTGTCAATGTCGATCTCATGTATGGCTTGCCCGGACAGTCCGCCGGCACTGCCCTGCGCGATGTGTCCATCGCCGTGGATGTGGGGGCCACGCACATCTCCCACTATCAGCTCACCATTGAGCCAGGCACCCCGTTCTGGCGGCGCCGTCCGCTGCTGCCTGACGAAGATGCGATCGCCGACATGCAGGGGCAGTGCGAAGCACAGCTCTTGGCCGCAGGGTTTCGACACTACGAAACTTCGGCCTATGGTCAGGATGGACACACTTGCCGGCATAATTTGAACTACTGGTGTTTTGGCGATTACCTCGGGCTAGGGGCCGGTGCCCACGGCAAGCTCACCGATGTACGCACACAAACGGTAACCCGAACCGTGAAACACTCAAATCCTCGTCGCTATCTTACCAGCACCAAGGCGGACAAGCTGACGGCTGTTCATAGACACCTGGACCCCCAGGAAGTGACAAGCGAATTTATGATAAACGCCCTGCGGCTCGTGGAGGGATTTCCCGTGTCACTGTTTGAGCGGCGCACCGGCCTGCCCGTGACCGTCATCGAGGGCGTATGCAAGGACGCGCAGGCACGAGGATTAATCGAGAGCTCAGGGCCGCAGATTCGGCCGACAGCACTGGGCCGGCGATTTCTAAATGATCTTCTGATGCTGTTTGTGTAACGTTATGTGCGCGGCGCCATCGGTGCATCCGCGCTCGTGTCTGTCGAGGCCCGTCACAAGGCTCGCGGGGCATCTGTTCGAGCTCAGCAGTATTGATGGAAATTGCGCACCGAGGGGCGCTGACCAGTGCGCGAAAGGCCTCAGCTTAGGTCAACTTTGCAGGCGCTGCGAGGTGCCCTGACGACGGCTGGCAGCCCCGGGCGCGTAAGAATAAGTGCTAACGCATACAATGGGTTACGTATCCTCTCGCTACGACTGTGGCACCCCCCAGAGCTTCTCTGGAGAACTCCCTCGAGAAATGGTCCGTTTTCTGCTCACCCCAGGGCGGTTTGCAATTTTCTATCATAAGAGCGGCGAGGTGCGCCCATGAACAACGCGAGAGCGTGCAAAGGCGAGAATTGCGGGTATATCAAGTACGGTTGCTGGCGCTATGTCAAAGCTAAAGCCGCGCGGCAGGATTATCTGCAACCGGCAAACCCAGGGCTTGCCTGTGAATCGCTCTGGCCCTTGACCGATGTCACCGTACACATGATGTGCGCAGAAGGACAAAATCTAGCGGACCAGCTAAGGACCGCCTCGGCGTGCCTCACCCGCGACCTAGCAGCGGTGCCCTCGAAGCAGGTGCTGCCGGCGTCGTGCTAGGACCTTGCGCGGCAGTCCAGGGGGAACGGGTTCGCGGGAAATTTGACCCACACCGGCGGCCCTGCCGCCCCCGTGGAGCCCACGGATGCAGTTCGCTACCGAGGGCTCGTGAACGACAGCGCCTGATCCTAGGGACGGTTTGTGGATCGCCGCGTCCACTCCGTTACCCATTGGAGCTGGTTCTCCATCATCTGGCGGGCGGATCGTTGCCACGTCTGAAAGATCCCCTCGCTGACTTGCTGCAGAGCATGCGCACTCGTTTCTGGCTCAGCCTTTTTCAGCACATCAAATAGGTGATCCCAGAGCTCCCGCTGCGCCGCATGCCACTGCTCCATTTCCTGCTGACCGTGCCCTAGCCACTGACGGGCATTTTCTGGCATACCCTCCACGCGCTGCAGGTTCTCAAGCCACGCGTACATCCACTTTGCCTGGGCGTCTAAACTGTAGCGAACGGATTGCTCCCAGGTCGCGATGATCTTACCTCGCAGATCCGGCGTTGGAGCACGCCCAATTCCTTGCATAGTATCAACCCACGTAGACCAGACCTTCTGTTGAGTTGTGGTCCACATGTGCATCATATCGCTGAGCGGCGTCGGCCAATTCATTGCGCGTCTCCTAAGTTCTGCCAAATAACCGATTGCCTGCTGAGAGCTCGTGAACGATGCTGCTGCGCCTCCCGATAGCGGCGCTGGGGGGTGCGCGGCTTGCTTCGCGCCTGTCCATGGTGGATATCGCTCGGCGCGGCATGCTGTACGCCTTGCTCTCGAAGCACGGGCTCTGGATTTCTTCACAACCTTCGAGTTTCGGCTGGCGAGCGAGCTTAGGTTTCGCTGCCATGCCACTCAAACCAGCAGCTGCTGCTGTGAAATCGCGTTCTTAGTCAAGCGAATAAGTGGCTGGGGGACGAGGATTCGAACCTCG
>JAGTVB010000045.1 GCA_018224385.1 Gammaproteobacteria bacterium | reverse complement strand
CAGCGTTCGACGGATGGTATTGCCGATGCGCGCCCGACCCCCGAGAGGTCGTGAAGACTCTGCTGTACGGCGCGATGGCGGTGTTTGGGTGGAGGACCGCACCGCCACCCGGGAACCGAGGGCTAAAGCCGATTTACCGGCTGCTCGCCGCTCAGCCGATCGCGTACCCGCGTAAGCTGTGCTCGAGCTTCGTGTCCCACCTCTTCTATGGTCTTATCCTTTGCCAGCCCAAGCACCACGATGGGATCCATGAAAGTCACGCCGGTGCGATCAGCGTCGAGCTCCCTCACGATGACGTTGCAGGGTAGTAGTGCACCGGCCTCTGGATCGGCGTCTAAGACGCGTTTGGCAAGGGTCGGCGCGCAGGCCCCTAAAATATGATAGCCGGCCCTTGTCTCGTTGAGCTTCTCGCGCATAATTGCCTGCACATCGATGTCACTGACGATGCCCAAGCGTTCCTCTTTGAGCGCTTGCGTAACCGCCGTTAGGGCCTGGCTAAATGGCATTTCCAATTCGACACTGAATGCATACATCGCCTCTCTCCTAATTTCCCATAACAGCATACACGATGCAGTAGCGCAGGCACCAGTTCGCTTAGGCCAGCAATTCTCATTTTGACTTGCTGAGATTACAGTAGAGGGAATGGATAATGTGACGGTACCCTCCCTATGAGCGCTCCCTTTGATTCCCCCGGTTTGACGCTAAATAATATTGTGAAGCAGTTGCGCACAACGTTTGAGAGCTTTGCGGATCCGCGGCGTGGTAAGAACACCCGTTACACGATGGTCGATGCAGCTTTAAGCGCCTTCCCGGTCTTTTTCATGCAGAGCCCCTCCTTTTTAGAGCATCAGCGTACGTTGCAGGAAGCCCAGAGTAAGAACAACGCTCAGAGCTTGTTTAGCGTTTACCAGATCCCAACGGACAACCACACTCGCACCTTGCTCGATGGGGTCGAACCGACGGCAGTCTACCCCCTGTTCACCTACCTTTTCCAAGGGTTGCATCAAGGAAGATCCGTTGCCAGGGCCGTCTCGAGCTCGCTGAGCTCGCCGATCGGTGCGCTGCATTGATGCCCCTCACAAACGTAAGCCACCGCTTCCTGGCGGGGCGCCCGTTCGGCCAGCAGACCGGGAAGCGGTTCGGTCCCGCTCGGTATGGCGAACGTGAGCCGGCGCGGCGCATAGCCCTGCTGACAGCGGGCTTGCCAAGATTGGAGCGCCTGCGATTGGGCGCGCAGAACGATGGTTTGGGGCGGGTAGAGGTACTCTTCCAGGGCAAGCAGCATGGCGGTGTGAGCGTGAGGATACTCCCTCACTGCATTCCATCCCGCCCGCAGGGTGCGCTCGGCGGCCCGCAAATAGCGGACCTCTCCGAGCAGGTGACCGAGGCGCCCGAGCGCATACGCGGCGATACCGTTGCCGGCGGGAAGGGCATCGTCCATGAACGGCTTGGGTCGGTGGATAAGCGCCTCGTGGTCATTGGCGGTAAAATAGAAGCCGCCGTTTTCCTCATCCTGGAACTGCGCCAGCAGCACCTCGGCGAGTGCCATAGCGAACTCGAGCTCTCCCTGGCGCCAGCGCGCCTGGAGCAGGGTCAGGACGGCATCGATCAAAAAAGCATAGTCGTCGAGGTAGGCATTAAGGCGTGCCCGGCCGTCCTTGTAGGTCGCCCGCAGCCGCCCGTCAATCCACACAGTGTTGCGTAGGAAATCGAGCGCCTCGGTGGCCGAGTCAATGAAACGCGGCTCGTTGAGGATGCGCCCGGCGGTGGCCATGCCCTTGATCATCAAACCGTTCCAAGCGGTGAGCACCTTCTCGTCCCGCCCCGGTCGTATGCGTGTCTCGCGCGCCCGGTAGAGCTTGTCCCGAGCCGAAGCCAGCCGCCGCCCGATGGTGGCTTGCTCAAGTCCGAGCCGCTGACTGAGCGTGGGGACATCATGAAACACGTGCAGATGCCAGGCGGACTCCTCGAAATTGGGCGGGCGGTCGAGGCCAAAGCGCATCGCCACGACGTTATACTCGTCATCGGTGAGTAGGCTTCGCACCTCGTCCGGGGTCCACAGGTAATACTTACCTTCTTCGCCCTCCGAGTCCGCATCGAGCGTGGAATAATAGCCCCCCTGTGGACTTTGCATTTCATTGAGCACCCACTGGCCGGTTTCTAGGGCGGCGCGCTGGAACAGCGAGTCATGGGTGATTTGCCAGGCTTCGGCACACAGCGTCAGCAACGGACCGTTGTCGTAGAGCATCTTTTCGAAGTGAGGGATCATCCAGTATTGATCGACCGAATACCGGCAGAAGCCGCCGCCAACTTGATCGTAGATGCCACCAAGGGCCATTTTGCGCAATGTGAACGCTGCCATCGCCAGCGCCGCTTCGTCCGCCTGCCCAGCGGTTGCGGTCGCTGCGTAGTGGCGTAGCAGTCGCTCCAAATTGGTCGGATGGGGAAACTTCGGCGCGCCGCCAAAGCCGCCGTATTTCTCATCAAAGCTCTTTTGTAGCTCCCGGCGGGCGGCATCGAGGGGTGTCGCGCTGAGCTCGGCCTGGCTGGTTTCAGAAGACGGGCTGAGGCGTTCCAAGGCTTGTACCAACGAGGTGTTTTGCCGATCGATATCGGTGCGGTGCTCCCGCAAGAACAGGGCGACCCTGGCCAACACCTCGCGAAAGGGCGGCATGCCAAAGCGGGGTTGCTTGGGAAAATACGTGCCGCCAAAGAACGGGCGCTGGTCGTCGGGAGTCAGGAACATGGTCAGCGGCCAGCCGCCGGGGCGCCCGGTCAGGAGTTGATGCGCGATCTGATAGATCTTGTCCAGATCGGGCCGCTCTTCGCGATCCACCTTGATGTTGATGAAGTAATTGTTCATGAGCTCGGCCGTGGCCTGGTCCTCGAAGGACTCATGGGCCATCACATGGCACCAATGGCAAGCCGAGTAGCCAATGGAAAGAAGGATGGGTTTGTCCTCTTCATGGGCCCGCGCCAGCGCCTCGGGACTCCAGGGATACCAGTCCACAGGATTATCGGCGTGCTGTAAAAGATAGGGGCTGGTTTCCCCTCCCAGGGCATTTTGCCGCTCAATCCGGGACATGGCGTTCTCCTCTTTTCCGACTAATTTACTGGGAAATTATACCGCAACCGTTCACAAATAAAACGAATTCCGAACTTTAGGAGTATGATCAGTGGCCATGGAACTCCCTTCCCTGTACCTCAAGAAACGTGAGCAGGCGCGCGTGCGCGCCGGTCATCCGTGGGTGTTCAGCAATGAAGTGGAGGTCGAACGAAGTGCCCTCTCTGCCTTCGAGGCGGGGCAGATGGTGGCGGTACGAAGTGACGGAGGTGCGTTCATTGGGACGGGGTATATCAATCCCCACTCCCTCATTCTGGCCCGTATCGTGAGCCGTACGCCCGGTGAGGCGCTGGATCGCGCGCTGCTCACGCGGCGCTTGAAGAAGGCCCTGGCACTGCGTGAGCAGCTTTTCGTCCAGCCCTTCTATCGCTTGGCCTTCGGTGAGAGCGACGGGCTTCCTGGGCTGGTGGTGGATCGCTACGATGAGCTGCTGGTGGTGCAAATATTCACCGCCGGTATGGAGCGAGTGCGGGAAGACGTGCTGGCGGCGCTGGCTGCGGTGCTGGCGCCGAAGACCATTGTGTTGCGCAATGATGTATCAAGCCGCGCCCTAGAGGGGCTGGACCTTTACGTGGAAACGCCGGTGGGCGAGGTGCCCGAGTGGACGGTGCTCGCCGAGCACGGCGCCCGCTTCGAAGTAGCGTTGCTGGAAGGCCAGAAGACCGGCTGGTACTTCGACCAGCGCCCCAATCGTGCCCGTTTGCTCGATTACGCCCGCGGTCGCCGGGTGCTGGATACGTTCAGTTACGGCGGCGCCTGGGGAATTCAGGCAGCGCTCGGCGGTGCGCACGAGGTCCTCTGCGTAGACACCTCGGACCTGGCGCTTCGTCAGGTACGGCGCAATGCGCGCCTCAACGGTGTTGAGCAAACGGTTTCCGCAATGCGCGGTGACGCTTTCGAGATCTTGCGGGGGCTGCATTCCGAGGGCGAGCGGTTCGGGACGGTGGTATTGGATCCGCCGGCCTTTATCCGGCGGCGTAAAGATATTAATGCGGGTGTACAGGCCTATCGGCGTCTGAACCGCCTGGCGATGCGCCTGCTGGAGCCCGATGGCATCCTCATCACCAGCTCCTGCTCGACGCATTTACGCCGCGACAAGCTGCAGGAGGCCGTGGCACAAGCGGCGCGCCTTTATCACCGGGAGCTGCAGCTCTTGGAGGAAGGTCACCAGGGACCGGACCACCCCGTGCATCCGGCGCTGCCGGAGAGCGGCTATCTGAAGGTTGTCTTCGCACGCGCCTTTGTAGAGTGATCATTGCGCTGCGAGTGACCTTTCAAGTGCACGGCGCTGCCGGATCAGCGGTTTCACGACGCAAGCACAATGGCTAGAATGGCCGTCCATGCTGACTTATCCGAGCATTGATCCGGTCGCCTTCCAAATCGGCCCAATTAAAATCCACTGGTACGGGCTCATGTATCTGGTGGGTTTTGGGCTCGGCTGGTGGCTCGGGCGGCTTCGCGCCAAGGAT
>JAGTVB010000044.1 GCA_018224385.1 Gammaproteobacteria bacterium | reverse complement strand
GCCGCATGGCGTACGGTGGCGAGTAAAGCGCAGTGTACGAGGGAGTGCATGAGGGGGGTGGCGGGGGCCGCCCTGGCAAGCTCAGCAATTTTTGAAACAGCTGCTAAGTAAGGAAGAAGAACAATGCTGATCCACGGGCCGCTCAGGGTAAGCGTTGTCGAAACGACCGAGGGCCTGGGCCGAGAACTTCACCTCACCTTCACCGATACCTTCCAAGCACTTCCGCTCGCCACCCAGGGCGCCACGCTGCGGGCATATATCAACGATCTGCAGGCCATGATCGACGAGCGGGAAGAGGATAGCGCGGAGCGCCAGGGGATGCTGACGATTTTACAGGTAGCAGAACAACTGTTGCCGCACGTGACCGCTGGGGAGCTTGCCCTGGAGGAAACCATTGTGGTCGAGGTTCAGCCGGAGTTCTCGCTCCAAGGCGGCCTTGCCGGTCTTCGCTTGAATTGAGTAGCCTAGAACCCACTGGCCGACGCGGCGATGCCAGCGCATTAGGTTGTCCAACCGCTTCTAAGATTCACCGCTAATCGTGCCTTGCCGCTGGCCACGCTTCAATGATTCTCAGGCAGGCTTGGTTGAGCTCCAGGACGCGTTGGCTGCTCGAGGATTCGGTATAGCAACGAAACTCGGGGGCGTTCCCCGACGGGCGCAGGTGGATGATGTCCTCGTTGACAAACGTCATGCGCAAGCCGTCGGTCACATCGACAGCGGAAACTTTTCCAGCGACGCTTGAGAAAACCTGGTCGATCATCCGCAAATCGCGATCGTGATCGCCCGAATGCAGTTGACGCAGTATCCTCTCGCTGCGCTCCGGCGAGAAGGCTTTCAGGCGATCGCTCGCCGTGAAGCGTTGCGGCAGATCGGCCACGAGCTGCGCGATCGGTTTTTGGGACTCGGCAGAAAGCAGCAGCACGCCGAGCAGCGCGATAAGGGCGTCACGTGTCGGCAGCGCCGCAAGCATGCGGTCCTCGCGAGGCACGTCGGAGCCCACCAAGACCCCACCATTGGCTTCATACCCAACCACGCACTTCGCCCCGGCGCTCGCCACCGCCTCCATCCCGGCGATGACATACGGTGAGCCGATGCGCGTGCGCTTTACGGTCGAGAAACGTCCGGACTTTTCAACCGCGGAATTGCTGCTTACCGGCGTCACCACCGCATCGGCACCAAGGTAAGACGCACACAGCAGTCCAACCATGTCCCCCCGCAACCATTCGCCGTTCTCATCGCTGATGAGCGGCCGATCACCGTCGCCATCGGCGGACACGATGCAGTCAACGGCATTATCCGCCGCCCAGCGCCTTGCAAGCGCAACATCCTCTGGCCGAATCGCCTCCGTATCGACCGGCAGAAATGCTTGAGAATAACCGAATTGAACCACCTTCGCCCCGAGCGCCGTCAACACGTCGTGAATCGGCTCGCGTGCCACGGTGGAGTGCTCGTAGAGCCCGACCGTCTTTCCTGCAAGAGCGCCGTCGCCAAAAAAATCGGTGTACCGGCGCAGGTACTGCTCGGCCGGATCGCCGGAGACCGGGGGCAGCGCCAGATGAGCGTTTTCCAGATCATCCTCCGGCAGTGCCACACGTTGGGCGCTGATCTGCGCCTCGTCGTCCTTGGTGATCTCCCCGCTGGCGCGGGTGAACTTGATGCCGTTGCGGTCCTCGGGAATGTGACTGCCGGTGACCATCACCGTCGGCATGCGGTGAAGCATGCCATAGTACGCCAGCGCCGGAGTCGGCAGCTGCCCCGCGTTCACCAACCGGTATCTGTGATCGACGATCGCTCTTCCGACCGCGCCCATAATGCGAGCTGTGCTGGCTCGCAGATCGCCGCCGACGGCAACCGGGGCGCCCGCGCGGAGATCACCGATGCCCTGCAGATACTGCAAAAAAGCTGAGGCATAAGCGTAGCAGACCTCGTTGGTCATGGCGCTCACAGGTCCGCGCGCGCCGCTGGTTCCAAACCGAACGCCGCTCGTGTCCATTAATGCCTTGATTGTCAGTGTTTTCGAATTCACGGAACTCTTCTGTCGTCTCGGTTTACGTCTTCCGCACGACTACCGCTTTCCCATAATCACTTGTTCCCCGTCGTTTTTTTCATGATTCAACGGGAATAACAAACGCCTCATGGGGAGAATTGCTAGCCGGTGGAGCGTTAACTAATGCCAAAGCGATCACGAATGGGTCTCGCGCTGTCAGTCCTTTTAACATTTCCTGGCATACTGGTCCGATGAGAAACACCCTAAGGCCCGCATTTTCCAGCCCCAGCCGCTCGATGGCAGCCTCCTTGCTTAGCGGACGACAACGGATCAAACCCGATACCGCCATCGTCAGTATGGTCTATGTTAGACGCTTTTGTGAAAGGCTGTCCTAACAATGTCACGCCGGCTTTGCGAGCTCGCGCGAATCAATAACCGCGCAAAACTGCCGCTGAGCGGCGCCAGGTAGCCTAGATACAGGCTCACCCTTCGATGGAGTCTTGTGAATGGGTCTCTACTCCACCTCGATCAGACAAAAACCTCTAGACGCCAAGCAGCTATTGTACGTGACGTCGAGGAATAGCGATGATCTGCTTTCCCGCAAAATTGCTGCCGGAGGCTGGCTGCTGGCCACCGCTCGCGGCTTTTCGGAAGCAAGAGAACAGCTGCAAGCCCAGCATTATCCGGTAGCACTTGCCGTCCTCGATGCGATTGAGGCCTTCGACTGGCCTTCATTTGAGCGTTTGTTTTCCGCGTCGACCCAAACACACTGGGTCGCCATCGCCTCCGCGGAGGCGCTGCGCCACAACCGCCTGCGTCGATTCATCTATGAGAATTTCCATGCTTATCACCTCGCTCCGCCGAAGCTGGAGATGCTGCTGAGTTCCCTGGAACAGGCCTACGGCATGGCGCTTCTTGGGCAGGCCGAGCTGCCTCCCCCCAACGCCGCGCAACAGACCTACGGCATGGTCGGGCGGAGCGCCGCGATGCAGGCCGTGTTTCGCACCATCGACAAGTGCGCCGCAGTCGAGGCGCCGGTTTTGATCGCCGGTGCGAGCGGCACGGGAAAGGAACGCATCGCCATCGCCCTGCATGCACACTCGGCGCGCTCGAGCGGCCCCTTCGTGGCAGTCAACTGCGGCGCGCTGCCTGCACACCTCGTGCAGTCGGAACTCTTCGGTCACGAGAAAGGCGCCTTTACCGGCGCCCATCAACGCAAAATTGGCCGCATCGAAGCAGCCAACGGCGGCACCATCTTTCTCGATGAGATCGGCGATCTGCCCCTGGACCAGCAAGTCAATCTACTCCGCTTTCTGCAGGAAAAAACCATCGAGCGGGTTGGCACAACGCAAAGCATTTTAGTGGACGTGCGGGTAATCGCCGCCACCCATGTGGATCTCGAACATGCGGTTGAGGAAGGGAGATTCCGCGAAGACCTCTATTTTCGCTTAAACGTACTGCATGTGCGCGCGCCTGCCTTGACCGAGCGTGTGGAAGATATCGAGTTGCTCGCACGCTTTTTCTTTGATCAGTTTGCTCACGAAAAAAGCGAACGGGTGAAGGGATTTTCCGAGGACGCGTTACGGGCAATGAGTCAGTACCCGTGGCCAGGGAACGTGCGCGAGCTCATGAACCGCATTCGCCGCGCCATGGTGATGGGCGAAGG
>JAGTVB010000043.1 GCA_018224385.1 Gammaproteobacteria bacterium | reverse complement strand
CCCACCCGAACAGAAATCCACCAATTCCCCGGGCGGCGGGAGGGGCAAGCGGGCCTCCTCCAGTCCTTCGGGAGAGACCGTCCCTTTCCCCACGATGAAAGCATAAGGGAGACGGTGCTGCCGCATGTAGTGCATCGCCTCGTCCAACGCCGGTGCAATCGCGTGTGCTTCCCCGGGCAGGATACGGTGGGGCACCTGAATGTCGCTGAGCAGGCGCTCGGTGATCCGGCCCATGAGCTCGTGTTGCGGCTCGTCGTTCAGCCCCGGCTGCCCGCGCCAAGTGACCATCAGCAGGGTCGGTATGCGAAACGGCCAATTGAGGGATGTCAGCGGGTTAATGGTATTGCCGAGGCCGGAATTCTGGCACATAACCACTGTCTGTTGGCCGGCCAGCCAGGCGCCGGCCGCGATAGCGACCGCTTCGCCCTCGCTGGTCGCCCCAATGTAAGTGGCTTCGGTGTCGCGAATAACGCCATTCATAAGCGGCGTGAGAAAGCTGCAGGGTACCCCGGAAAAAAACCGAAGTCCGCGGTTGCGCGCTTCGATCAGAAAATCACTCGCCTGCATCATCGACCCTGTCAGGAAACGTTGCGTGCCTGTGCGAGATCGAATACGTCGTTCACATCGACCCAGCTGCCGGTCACGTAGATCACCGCCGGCCGTGCGCCGGCGGCGATCAGGCGGGTGAGAAGCGCCGACATGTTCGCCCGTAACAGCGTCCCGTCGTCCTCCATTTCCTCGAGCGTCTCGCGAACGTGCCGCGCGCCGCGCTCGGACAGCTGCAGCAGCCCCACCCATTTCCCATGCACCGTGGTCACCTGGGGGCCGATTTCCTCCAATTCCACCGCCGTCTCATCCAAAAAATCAGCCGTGAACGGCATACTGCACGTCACCAGATCGCTGCCCAGCTTCCCGCCGCCTTTGTTCCTCGGGCGCCAGCTCGGGTCCACGAGCAGGGTCACATCGGCATCCGATTTAAGGAGAAACGAGAGCAGGAACGCCCGGAACACGATATCGCCATAGCTCACGATGCACGGACCCTTGAGTGCATGACGGGCGCAAGCGAGCGAAAACAGCTCTCCTGTGGTTTCGTGGGACGCGTTCACCACCTTCTCGATCTCGGGAATGTCGATGGCGTCGGGTCGGTACCCGGCAACAACGGTAATATCCCGGATGCCGTGGTCGTTGAATGCCCGCACTTGGCGGCGCAGCAGCGTGACGCCGCGCACATCGAGCATGCATTTCGGCCGGTCTTGGGTGAGCTGCGCGAGGGCGCCTTTGCCTCGGCTTGCGGCAAGGATAATGGCCCCGGTATGGGCGCCGGGCCCAATGTAGGTCTGTTCCGCCAATTCAAGCTCTTCATTTCCGGCGAGCGCGAACACGTCGCCGAGCCGGGCCACCTCTTCCTCGACGTTGACGAGCGTTTCCTGCTCCCTCAGCTTGCGGCATACATCGCGCATCGCGGAGATCGCGGCACGCAAATTGTGGTTGGCCCAGATTGCCACGGAAACCTGGGCATCGCGCAGACGTTGGGTGGGCGTGGCGTAATACTTGGTGGGGACCGCGACCACCGGACAACGGTTGTCCCATTGCCTGCAAAACGCCAGCACCTCGTCGGGCGTGCTTTTCTTGGAGTGTATCAGGATGGCATCGGCACCGGCGGCATGGTAGGCCTCGGCTCGGCGCAGGGCGTGCCCCACCGGATAACCGGCGACCAGGGCCTCGGTGCGGGCAACGATACAAAAATTCTCGTCAGTCTGACTGTCTTTCCCGGCTTTAATTTTGCCGCAGAACTCGTCAATCTCGGCCAGCGGGTGGTGGCTGCCAAGGAACGAGTTGGTCTTCGGAAACAGCTTGTCCTCAACACACACACCCGCAATGTCACGCTGGCAAAGCTTGGTTACGAAACGACGAAAGTTATTGAAATTGCCGTAGCCGGTATCGCCGTCCACCAGGATTGGAATTGACGTGGCATCAGCCATGAATTCCAGGACTTCCAGCACTTGTGTCCAGGAGGCCTCATTGTTGTCTCGCACCCCAAGCGCTGCCGACATGGAGAGACCCGACGCCCAGATGCCTTCGAATCCGGCCTCTTCAACGATCTTTGCAGAGAGGCCATTGTGCGCTTCCATGAGAAAGCGCAGGTCCGGTGACTCAATCATCGCCCGCAGGCGGCGGGCTTTACTGACACTGGCCGGCGTTTGGTTCGACCGACAAATGATGGGAAGTGGGTCAATGTGACTCGGGGTAACCGCCATGTCCTTGCTTTACCTCGGGCGTTGTCAGGGTTGCGGCGAGCAACCGGTTGAGCGCCTTGTCTAGTCTCTCCTCCGCCGCGCCGTTAGGGGTTTTCTGGTACTCAGATAGCGCGGTTAGCACGCGCACGCTTATGTACCTGTCGAAAGTGCCACAACATGGACAGCAAAACAACGGGCGTGCAAATCGATGCAGCTATCAGCAGAGCCGGCCCTGCCCCTAAGAGCATCGCCACGGGAACGAAAATCATGGCGTCGTCTGCATCGAATCCGCCCCACGGCTTCAGTTCGGCGGCGCGCTCGCCGGCGGTTTTTTCGACACGCACGACAAAGTTGAGAATCGCGATCACGGCAACGCCGGCGGCAATTCCCAGCGCAATAGCCCAGTATCCGAGCGGGCTATTGCGCAGCCCGATACCAATGCCGACAAAAACGAGCGAATTACTCAAGCCGTCGCTAATCAAGTCATAGCGGTGCCCCCAAGCGCTTTTCTGCCCAGTGGCACGCGCGAGCTCACCATCAGCGCGGTCGAGCAGCATAGAGACCACAAACAAGGCGGCGCCGGCGCGGTTCCAGGACGTGGTACCGATGGCAAAAGACAAGGCCGAGACCAGACCGGAAATCAAACGTGCCGACGTAATCTGGTTGGGGGTCACCCGCGTGCCGGCAAGCGGCCGCACCGCGACCCGTACCGAGCGGTGAATCCAGGTGTTATGGCTCACAGCGGCAGGCTCCGCCTTTCGGAGATGTTGGGCATTTTTTGCGCGCCCCGATTATCAGTTGCAGCGTCTTGTCGCGCCATGCTCATCGTTGTGGCACCACTATATTATTGTCCTTAGAAGCTGTTTTAAAAATGTCGCGAGCGCCGGCAGAGCAAGGCGCACGGTGGCGAAGAACCGCAGTGTACAAGCGAGTACATGAGGATTCTAAGCCGCCGCGCAACGCAGCTATGGCAAGCGCAGTAGTTTTTAAAACCGCTTCTTAGGGCCGGCAACGGTGCGACGGGGTTCGGCCCAATCCGTATCTTTATGCCAAGGTCGGCGGCGTCAGCACCTATCCGCAAGCGACTCATCGCCGAAGCGAGCGCGACAGCGATCATATGCGGTCCCGATCCACACACACTCTACACCCGAAATACATACTCCTTTCCGGGCTCGCGATCAATATCGGGCGGGTAGCTCTGGTGCTTGTCCGCATAATAAGCCGCACGATGATCGCCCGCTGAAAGCCGCTTATAGGTCGCAAAGTAGATGCGTCTAACCGAGTTCGATCGGTTCGGAGCCGAGGCGTGCGGCGTATAGGAATCAAAGATAACTATATCCCCTTTGTCTGTCGGACACGGGAAGAACTGCATCTGCGCCATGTCTTGTTCCGTCAAGGGCTCCCACTCTCGATAAAGCCCCTGGCGATGAAACCCCCGCACCATCTGCAGACATCCGTTCTCCACCGTAGCCTTGTCGATGGAAACCAATACGCTGATGAAATCTTTGGCGTATTTCTCCCAGCCCGCTTGGGAATCCTGGTGGGGCTTGAAGCCATCCCCGCCCGGCATTTTATAATTGATTTTTTCCTTGAACAGCACTGCCGGCTCCCCGAAAAGCTCGTCGCAGAGGCCTTTCAGCACTTCACTCAGTTGCCGAAAGCCTTCATGGAAAGGAGCGATGTTTTCGATACGAGACACCACCTTGCGCCCCGGCTCTAACAGATTGGGCTCCCAATAGACCCAATGGCTGCCCGACCTTTCCGGCCGTTCGAGCAGTTCGTTCGCCCAGCGGGCCATCTCGTCCACCTCCGCTGGGCGAAACGCTTGACGAAGGACCAGATAACCGGTGTCAAGGAACGCCGTTCTGTGTCGCTTCAAGAGCGTGGGTTTCGTCAATAGCACAGTTGCAACTCCGCAATAGAGGGCCCTGGGGCTAACACCCGTCTTGGGCAAGACATCTAACGAGAACGACGCCGCGACCTGGGACGGCGATCCGGTGCGCCCGCTTTAACCTTGCGCCTTGGCCGGCTAGTTCGCAGGCTCTACCACCACGACTTCACCACCCTGCTGTTGGCATTCGGCGGCGGTGCTCTCGACGACACGCCGCGGGGCAAGCCGTACCGCATCGCCTGCGTACTTGCGAACGCTGCTCGGCAGCAAACAGTGCACCAAAGATCCCTTTGCTTGCACCTCCCCTTGCTTATCCCCGGCCCAGACGTTAGGGATCATAAAGGCGGCACCCACAATCAGGACCCGGCTGAGGTTAACAGCCAGCGCATGTTTCATTGAAAACGGCTCGTTCAACATCTCTGGTGCACCCATGTAACGCTTGTACGGTTGCTGATTAAGGACCGTCGCGGCCCCCCTGGCTCCACGGCCTTTCGAAGGAACGTGGGACGCATCCGGCCGCACCGGCCAGCTCGCCCTTCGTCACGCGAAGCGGCAGGCCGAATCTAAAAACGATATAGTAACACCGTGCGGCGAGAGCCAGTTTTGAAAATTGCGGTTTCTGCTTAGCGAGCACATGGTAAGTAATGCCACGTCGACTTGTATGGGCTTATTGGACCACACACCTCGCGGTGGCTTTGCCAACGCGCGCGTCGGTACACGCCGACCCGTCCCATCCGCGTTTGCACCCGATGCCCGCTCAACACCGTCGCGTGGCAATCGGTCAGTGAAGGTTTTGCTCTTCCTGTCGCGGAGCATCGACCGGCTTAACGAGAAGGTCGGGCAATTCGTCTATTGGCTGATCCTGGCCGCAGTGCTGATCAGCGCCGGTAACGCCGTCGCGCGCAAGCTGTTCAACCTAAGCTCCAATGCTTTTCTCGAGGTGCAATGGTATCTGTTCGCGGCGGTTTTCCTTTTGGGCGCAGGCTACACGCTGCTTCGCAATGAGCATGTGCGCATCGATGTGCTTTCCCAGCGGTGGTCGGCGCGCACCCGTGCATGGATCGATATCGTTGGCGCGGTGTTTTTCTTGCTCCCCATCAACGCGCTGATCCTGTGGCTCTCTTGGCCCATGTTGATGGAGTCCTTCGCCCGCCAGGAGGTATCCGTCAATGCCGGTGGATTGCTGCGCTGGCCAGTCAAGCTGCTCATCCCCGTCGGCTTTTTCCTGCTTTGCCTGCAGGGCCTTTCAGAGCTCGTTAAGCGCATTGCCTTTCTGCGGGGTAGGGCACCCGATCCCGGCGCCAAAGGCAACGCCCACGGCGTCGAAACCCTCGCCCTCGAACGCCCCCCAATCGACCGACCATCATGACCGAGATGTTAACGGCGTACATGGCCCCGCTGATGTTCGCGGCGCTGGTGCTGTTCCTGCTGCTCGGGTATCCCGTCGCATTCTCACTTGCGGCCAACGGCCTGTACTTCGGACTGCTCGGGGTGGCCATCGGCTTGCTCAGTCCGGACCTGTTCCAGGCCTTGCCGGAGCGCGTGTACGGCATCATGTACAACGACACGCTCCTCGCCATCCCGTTCTTCACCTTCATGGGATTGATTCTCGAGCGCAGTGGTATGGCCGAGGATCTGCTGGATACGGTCGGACAGCTGTTCGGGCCGGTGCGCGGCGGGCTCGCCTTTGCCGTGGTGTTCGTGGGCGCGTTACTGGCCGCCACCACCGGCGTCATGGCCGCGTCGGTTATCTCCATGGGTTTGATTTCGCTACCCATCATGCTGCGCTATGGTTACGACCGGCGGCTCGCCTCAGGCATCATCGCTGCTTCCGGCACGCTCGCTCAAATCATACCGCCGAGCCTTGTGCTCATCGTGCTTGCAGACCAGATCGGGCGGTCGGTGGGCGACATGTACCAAGGTGCGCTGGTGCCGGCACTGATGCTGTGTGCTGCCTACGGAGGATTCGTGCTGCTTGTCGCCGCCCTGCGGCCGCAGGCCATGCCGGCCCTTCCCCTAAGCGCACGGCGCGTGCGTGGCTGGAGCCTTTACCGGCACGCCCTGCTGGTGATGGTTCCGCCGCTGTGCCTCATCTTCTTAGTGCTGGGCACCATTTTCCTCGGGGTGGCCACACCCACAGAGGGCGGCGCCATGGGGGCGGTCGGCGCCTTGGTGCTTGCCCTGGTGCGCCAGCGTCTGAACTGGAAGCTGCTCAAGCAAGCCATGGACTCGACCGCGAAGCTCTCGTCCTTTGTGCTGTTTATTCTGATCGGCTCAACCGTGTTCGGACTCGTGTTCCGCGCCGTGGACGGCGATCTGTGGGTCGAGAAGCTGCTGATCGAACTGCCGGGCGGCGAGCTGGGGTTCCTCATCGTGGTGAACATCCTGGTGTTCCTGCTCGCCTTCTTTCTCGACTTCTTCGAGCTCGCGTTCATCATCGTACCACTGCTGGTACCGGTGGCCGAGAAGCTCGGTATCGATCTGATCTGGTTCGGCGTGCTGCTGGGCATCAACATGCAGACGTCGTTCATGCACCCACCGTTCGGTTTTGCGTTGTTTTTCCTGCGCAGCGTGGCGCCACCCAGCGTCAGGACCGCGGAGATCTATTGGGGTGCGGTGCCGTTTGTGGTCATTCAACTGATCATGGTGACGATCGTCATTGCCGTGCCGGGTTTGGTCACGCACGCGTCCAATACCGCCGAGTACGTCGACCCAAATGAGATTCAAATCGAGTTACCCCCCCCTGCGCTCGACTTGCAGCCCAT
>JAGTVB010000042.1 GCA_018224385.1 Gammaproteobacteria bacterium | reverse complement strand
TGGTGCTAACCAGCATCTACCTTGCAACGTTCACCTATTGGTTAAGGGACGACTCACCGGGTTCGGAAAACACGAGTCGATTTTTGCATGGGCTCCTCGACCAGGCGAATGCATTCTCGCGCCGGCTAAGATAGGTCCTGCCGGGTGGCGGATGTCCGGCCCGTGGCTAATGCCTGCAAGACCTGACATTCAGATCCCTTACCAGCCGGTTCTCGAATAGGAATGTCAGTGCGCGGCTTATGCATCCCATCACCCGCAGCCTGCTGGATACGCAGGCGATCCAGGCCGGTCTGTCGCGAACGGTTTTGCGGTGCGCGGGCAAGGCGGACCGCGCAACCGCGACGACACCGATGCGATAGTTCGGCGTGACGCGATCACCACCCAACACCGCTATGAAAACACACTCGTCTTCTAACCAGCTTCTAAGGGAGGCGAGCAAGGATGGCACGTTAAGTGAGTCCGTCCACCGGCTTGGAGTCTAAAGTTTTCTCTAGGCGGGCCGATTAGCCAATATGGCCTTCTGGCATGTGACCTCCTCCTAGTTCGCGACCAAACGGCTAAAGGATTGCCGGGTGGCGTACCTTTGCGACCAACATTCACAAGTCATCGTATTCGGGAACGAGAAAGGCGGGACCGGCAAGTCCACAACGGCTATGCATGTGGTCATTAGCCTGCTCGCAAGCGGTGCCCGAATCGCCGTTATCGACCTCGACCGGCGCCAGCAAACGCTCACCCGCTACCTAGAGAACCGCAGCAGCTACGCGCGCAAGCATAACCTTGCCCTTCGCTGCCCTGAAGTGCATACCTTACCCGTATCGGGTCATCCGAACATCGCAGAGCGAGAGCAGGAAGAGGCCGCATTTCTGACAAATTTCGTCGATAGACTCGACCCAGTAAACGACGTGATTGTCATTGATTGCCCGGGCAGCGACACGCCATTAGCCCGGCTAGCCTACGCGCTGGCAACAACCCTTGTCACTCCTTTGAATGACAGCTTCGTCGATCTGGATATCATTGCTCAAGTCGATCCGGACACGTATGACGTCGGCAAGCTGAGCCTGTACAGCGAGACCATCTGGGAGAGCCGCAAACAGCGGGCCCTCGCCGGTAAGCGCGGACTTGACTGGATCATCATGCGCAATCGAATCGGTACGACCGAGTCGAAGAATAAGCGCCGTGTAGATGGAGTGCTGAAAAAACTTCGCGGAAGAATCGCCTTTCGCTACGTCCCTGGTCTATCGGAACGCGTAATTTACAGAGAGCTGTTTCCAAGAGGTCTAACGCTCGTGGATCTCATCGAGGTGGGCACCAAGCTAAGCATGTCCCACATCGCGGCACGACAAGAACTGCGTAATCTGATGCGAAATCTTCGGTTACCCGAGAAGGTGATCAACCAAACACCGCGCGCTTGCTAGCTTCACATCCCCCGCTTCTACTGAGCAGCGCCAAATAGGCAACGTCGGGGGTCCCAAACACCGCTCACCTTCCATGCCGATCGAGAAAACGGCCGTCTCTTTCCATTCCACCCGTTGCCGTAAATCGACAGCGATCCGCACTCGCAATCCTTAATCCCGGCGCCGGGCATTGGCTTGACGGCCTAATCGTCGTATTCTTGCGAGCCAGCGTGAACGGCAGAAGCGGGTTCTCTACACTGCCTCTCGATGAGCCGATGTCACACACTCCCGGCGCCCCTGCAACTCCCCGCTCCGTATATCCCGCCTAGCGTCTTGTTCTTCGCTCGCCCATAGCGGTCTGGCAATCCACCGGATGAGGCAGGTTAAACCCTGGTCGCAAATTGCCGTACAATCTGCCTTTATCCGCCCCTGACCTCAGAGGAATTCAATTCGTGCTGCAGAACGCATTTTTCATCGGACTGCTGATCCTGGTCACCCTCGGATTTGTCGGTCTATTGTCTGATTTTCTCCTGCCGATCTTCTGGGCCGCCACCTTCGCTGTGATCTTTCATCCTTTATACTTGCGGCTAAGGGAATCTCTAAAAGGCAGGAGTACGTTGGCATCGTCCATCACCATACTCATTATTATCGCCGGGGTTCTCGTACCGGGATTTCTTATCGCGTCAGCGGTAGTTCGCGAAGCCGCGGAACTTTACGCGAACATTCAATCGGGTCAAATCGACACAGCGGCAGCCATAGCATGGATACAAGCAATGATGCCGCAAGCGTTTGCATTAGCGAATAAAGTCGGGATCGATCTTGGCGCCATCCAACAGAACCTCACGACGCTCGCGGTGCATGCTAGCCAACGGCTGGGTTCCTCCGCCATTTACGCGGGGCAGGAAGCAGTGCGGTTCACCGCCATGTTTTTTCTGATGCTTTATCTGCTGTTCTTCTTTCTGCGAGATGGCAGGCGGCTGCTTGAGCTCATCATCTATGCCCTTCCAATTGGCGACGAGCGCGAACGACAACTTCTATCTAAATTTGCGGAGGTATCCCGCGCAACGGTCAAAGGAACGCTCCTCGTTGGAGTGATTCAAGGGACACTGGGAGGGCTATTTTTCTGGTTCCTAGGGATTGATGGCGCGGCTTTTTGGGGCGTCCTCATGATGGTGCTCTCGCTGGTACCTGCCCTTGGGCCAGCCCTGGTGTGGCTACCAGCGGCGATCATCCTGTTCGCATCGGGCGCTGTCCTAAAAGCGATCATATTGGTCGCGGCTGGCGTCTTCATCATAGGCCTAGTTGATAATTTATTGCGACCCATTCTAGTCGGACGCGATACAAAAATGCCAGACTACCTCGTGTTACTCTCTACGCTCGGCGGTCTGACTGTTTTTGGAATATCCGGCTTTGTCATCGGTCCGGTTATCGCCGCCATGTTTCTTGCCGTGTGGACAATGTTCGAAGCCGAACATCAACAAAGCCGCCCCGATTAAGCATTATTATTTCTATCTTCGACACTTCGGGGCAGTTTCCGGATAACGATTTCCCTCGATAAGAGCCGCATCTCCCGCACACGCTGGTAACCAACGCGTCATCGGTCGCCTCATTGGGACATAAGAAAAGGCCGGAACGCGCCTTCATCCCCCCACACCCTAATCGAAGTAGCCGAGCCCGAAGAAGTGGGCTTAGAGGCTGTTCTAAAGGTGTCGCGAGCGCTGGCAGAGCAGGCGCACGAAGACGAGCCACCGAAGGGTTCGAGGAATGCAAGTCCATCCGTGGCGTGCGCGGCGCGCCATTACTCATGTCGGAATCGAACGCATCTGGCCGCTGATGCCTCATCGATTGCACTTCCCTGTGCATCATGTCTCGGCGGTGTATCGCCGCAAAAGCTACCCTTCCTTTTCGGGAACACGGCGCGGCCGCACCTACGGCACGGCACAGCACTCACCCCTAGAATGCAAGGGCCATGATCATCGTTTCGTCCGCATTGCCATTCCGAGGATAACACCGTGCCCCGGTGCGGTAGGCAGTCAATCGCCTGACCACATGGGTGTGGTCCTGCATGGCTGCTCGGCTCAAGTCTACACAGATGTAGTCACGACGTCCCTTGTGCCCAGGGGATTGGACCGCTACCCCGGCCAAAACGATGACCCTGACCGAGTGCAAGGCAAGGATTCTAGCGTGTATCGGTCCTATTGCGACCGTTTTATCCGTCACGCGACACGCGCCGAAGAAAGCCTAAAGTTGGCTCTCAGCGCTGTGAGGAAATGAGCAAAAATCAATAGCCACAAACGTTAATCTAGCTCGCTCGGAAATGGCGCGGGCGAATTAGCGAGGAGAAACGACCATGATCGAGAAGCTTGTCATTGCCACCGACCAGATCGGGTATCACCTGAACATAGATGGGCAGGATGGGTGCGCCAATGTTGTATACTTTGGGGCAGAAGGCGTAGCCGGCGCGATGAGGCTGTATGCCGAAAAACGGATTCCGGTTTTTGACTGCCGGGTCGAAAAGGGAGCGCCTGCGGAGGCACTGCGGCGTCTAGCGGAAGAGGAACTTCGAAATTACCTGAAGAATCCAGAAGCAACCACTCACTAGATTCAAGGTCATTGATAACCGCCCAGTGCGTCACAGTACCAGACGCCGCCCAGGTTGCTCTTATAGGGGCCGCGGCCATGGTTATCGGTTCGACAGCCTCACCTTTGTAAAGGGTGAGACCGTGCCGAGAATTTGCAGGCAGCCCATCTCCTGGCCACAAAGACACAATGTGCCGGAGCGATAACCGCGGCCGAAGCTGCTCCAAGAATGTCGTGGGCGTCGGCTGAGCAAGGCGCACGGCGGCAGCAACCGGTGTGTACGGGGCAATACATTGAGCCCGGCTTGGGCCGCGTAGTCGGCATTGAGCAGGGCGGCACCTGGCCGCTCGATTCTGCAATACGCACAGGCACTATCGGCCAAGACGGCAGTACTCGAATACGGATAACTGTTTATTCTTTAAATAGCGCCGCAATCCGATCCTGAACTGCTTCCGCTACACGCCGTGGATCTGCAGCGTCTCGAATCGGTCTTCCTAGCACTATATAGTCCGCCCCATTTCGAAACGCTTGCTCCACATCGACGGTGCGCTTCTGATCATCAACGTTTGCCACCGGTCTAATACCCGGGGTAATAATCACAAAGGCGTTTCCGTAGCATTCCCGAAGTTTCGGCGCTTCCAAGCCAGAAGAGATCACTCCGTCACACCCAAGCGACAAAGCCCGCTTTGCCCGTGAAAGCACCAACTTTGCGACATCACACTGGAAACCGAGATCTTCAAGGTCGTTCTGATCAAGACTGGTCAGCGCTGTCACTGCCAATATCCCTAAGTTCCCTTTCTCCTCCGCGGCTGCCTGAAGCATGGCATCGTTGCCGTGGACCGTAGCAAAGGTTGCCTCATGGGTGCGTAGCGCTCTTACCGCGAGTCGCACCGTTTCGGGAACGTCGAAGAGCTTAAGATCCACCATGACCTGCTTATTTTTTTCACGAAGCCGGGCCACCAACTCAAAATAGCCGCCGGCCATAAATATTTGCAAGCCTAGCTTATAAAAATTGACGGCATCGCCAAGCTGCTCGATATAGTGCAGTGCCTCATCACTACTGGATACATCCAGGGCAAAAATAAGTCTATCGCGGGTTTGTATCGTACCTTTGAAGGGAACCGTAACCTCTAACTCTCTTTGCATACTTTACCTCTCGGACTTGGTGGCGAGAGCAGCTGGGTCGTGCTTGTCTGAACGCTAAAAAATGACGCACAGCTTAGGTGCTCAGGCGGCATGATGAGCCAGGCGTCAGAACGCCTCACTTCCGCTCCGGCACTTCGCTACCACGACTGTGGTACCGATACGCAGCAGGTGAAAAAGTCAGAACAAAGTGTATCCTATTTTCATCGTTCACGTTGACCGACTTTGCCCATTCTGCAGGCACCAACCTGCACCACTTACCATGGCAGCATTGCGAGATAGCTCAGGATCCTCATAATGCTGGTGTCATTTTGTTGCCGTTGATCCTGGGCTGCAGTCCACCGACCGTGCCCGCCGCAATGGTAAGATAGTGGCTCTTAGAGCGTGTTTTAAAACCCCAGCGAGCGCCGGCAGAACAAGGCGTATGCTGGCGAGGGACCGGGGTGTACAAGAGAGTACATGAGGATTTCGAACCAGCGCGCAACGCAGTTTTGGCAAGCGCAGAAGGTTTTAAAACATGGTTTTAAAGCGAGTTCTGAGCATCATGGACGCTGCCGTCTGATTCTCTAGCAGACCGAATCATGAAGGCGACGTGCGGCCAAACGGCCAACGCGGTTACCAGGGACCATGCGCCAAGGCAATCAGAGATCCTGATATACGCAATCGGCAGTGCCTATGCACACCTACTGGCCGCCAACTCGCGCGACGCGAAGGCGACTCTGCATCGATTCGCGGCACGGCGTGGGCAGACGGTAAAAATAGAGCATCGAAAGCATACCGAGAAACCGATCGAGTACAAAGGTTGTGCAGATGCCTGCGCACGTACGATTTCAGTCCTCGACACAGCGTTTGCGTAATACCCTGCGGTTATCAATCCTGAGATGGCAGCACTAGAGCACTCGCCTGCGTATCACCCGACTGAACATCAGTGACTTTAATACGGATCTCCCACAAGCAACGGGATCACCAGTTCCTTACCGGCAGCCTCCTATGCGTGTGGTGCTTTGTGGACGGAAGCGCGGAAGACTGCGAGGCCACCTTCATCCGTGGCACTGAACCGGTGGTCCTTTGCCCCGGCA
Source organism: Gammaproteobacteria bacterium (assembly GCA_018224385.1). Taxonomy (GTDB): domain Bacteria; phylum Pseudomonadota; class Gammaproteobacteria; order HK1; family HK1; genus JAGTVB01. The sequence continues at coordinate 13,798 of JAGTVB010000042.1, read as the reverse complement.
ATGATCACCGCCCAAGGGGCTCGAGCAACGGTCTCAGGCCCTGTCTTGACAGACCCTTTCGTGATGCAGCCTTGAGGAAATCATAATGATCTTGGCAGGTGACATCGGTGGAACGAAAACGATCTTGGCATTATTCGCTAGGGAACAAGGCGTCCGCCACCCGTTGCGGGCGCAGCGGTACCCAAGTCGGGAACACACTTCACTCGAAGCTATCATCCGCACGTTCTTGGCAGACGTAGACGAGAGGCCAACCACTGCAAGTTTCGGTGTCGCCGGCCCGGTAGCCAATCGCAAAGCCCACATTACCAACCTGCCATGGACCATTGACGCCGATGAAATTTCTAAAGCATTCGCCATCCCGGACGTGCATTTACTCAATGATCTGCAAGCGATTGCCATGGCCGTTCCCCATTTGGCATCAGATGACATTTACACTCTTAATACCGGACACGCTATTCCTCGAGGAACGATCGGTGTTGTGGCTCCTGGCACTGGATTAGGAGAGGCGTTTCTAGTTTGGAGTGGTATTGGGTATCAAGCCTATCCGACGGAGGGCGGACATACGTCCTTTGCACCGGTGACGCAAGAGCAATTGCGGCTGTTGGAGTATCTGCAACCCCGTTTTGAGCACGTCAGTTTTGAACGGGTATGCTCGGGAAGCGGCATTCCCAACCTCTATGACTACCTAAGCAGTGGTGCCCAATACGAAGAACCGGATTGGTTGCGGCAAGCACTGGCAGAAGCCGAAGATCCAACGCCGATAATTGTCAACACCGCCCTCGCGGGCAAGGCGCAGATCTGCGTTGCCACATTAGATCTCTTTACTCACATACTCGCCGGGATCGTGGGAGATATGGCACTCAAAGTGTTTGCCACAGGAGGTCTGTATCTCGGCGGGGGAATTCCGCCAAGAATTTTGCCTCGTTTACAGGAACCGGATTTTCTCGAGGCGGTAACCTATAAAGGGCGATTTCGCCACTGGGTAGCACGCATTCCTATTCACGTCATCCTCAACCCAAGTACGGCTTTACATGGCGCGGCTTGGCATGGCTTTCAAACCTGGGAACAGGCAACGCAATCGCCAGCGGCAATTCCGTAGAGGATGTCTTAACGCCCCGGTGAGAAAAATCGTCGGGAACGATTTTAAACAGCCGCACGCACGCATGCCGGGCGAGACCCCAGGATGGGGCGAGTAAACCAGAGAATACGAGGGAGTACATGAGCCGACTCTGAAATAGCCGCTCAATGGATTTCCGAATAAAGGTCATTCCCTATAGAATACGATCAGATGAGCCAGGCGGGACGCATTATATTCCCTTGCCGCCCGCCGATGTTTGCAGCCCTCCGTCTTGACCGACTTCAAAAAGCGGTCCTTTTTCTTTCGGCATGCTGGCATCACCCAGACGCGCGGGTACTTCCAAGCTAGGTCTCGCGGCGAAGCCCGCACTCTGAACGCCGGTCTGCCAGGCGGCAACGAGCCTCGGAATGGCCGTAGGTGCTTCCATCAAGACCCAGGAGACGCCATAGGCCCAAACGATAACAGACGCTGAGAGAAACGGAGCAAGATAAAACCAAAATTTGACGTCGGTGGAAAGACGTTTTGGATTTTTTGTGTTCGATCTCGATAATGTTTTCATGCCGCGCATGATGCCGAAGATAGTCGTCTGTAACCGTGACCAAGGTCGCACTTTTCCTGCGGTAAAATTACCATCAACAGCTGCCCTGACGGGCCATCTCCTATGAGGAATCCCCCGGTTGCTCTATCGGTATGGAAGTCGTTCTGGAGACGGTGCGAGCAGCCAGTCCCGTGCTGTGCCAACCTCCTCTGAGACTGGGTCTCGCTACGCCGCTGGCGTACTGCCCTTCGATTAAGATTTGATGACAGGCAAAGCAGGGGCACAAAAAATCGCCCTGTCCGGGACCGGCGAGTACGCTGCAATACAGGCGCGTACGGGAAGGCCACTTTAGCCGCGGGTGCACGCCGGCGATACGCTCTGGGAGCCTGCTGAGAACGACCAAAGCGATAATCAATCACGTTCAATGTTTGCTACGATCTTGAACGAGTTACGGATATACTCCATTTAAGTAAAGTAGTAGAGAACCGCTCCAGCGGTCGTAGAGAGGCATCCCTTTTGCGGGACCCACTCCCGTCAGGAATCGTTTCGATAACCGTCTCGGCTGTGGGACCCTCTCTCCTTATCGGGATCCCAGCTCGTCTTCTGCGCCCACTCGCCCTCCTAAATAGGATACACAGCCAATGGTCGATAGCCTTTTCCCCCCTCTAGTTATCCGTGGACAAGCGCGCTTACCAATCGTTCAAGGTGGCATGGGGGTCGGCATTTCTGCCCACAGACTGGCAGGCACGGTAGCCCGGGAGGGCGCCATCGGCACCATTGCGAGTGTGGAACTGCGACGTCTTCATCCCGATATCATGCAACGGACCCACCGCTGCCTGGATCATGAGACTCTGGCTGAGAGCAATCTCGAAGCCCTGGACCGGGAGATCCGTGCTGCCCGTGAGATCGCGGGCCCCGAAGGCTTTATCGCGGTGAATGTCATGCGTGCCTTGAAGCACTATGCCGATCTGGTGCGCCAAGCCTGCCAGAGCGGAGCTAACGCCATCATTATGGGCGCAGGCTTACCCTTTGATCTGCCCGATTTGACTAAGGGCTTCGACGACGTGGCACTGATACCGATTTTGTCCGAGGAGCGCGGCGTACGCGCCCTATTAAAGCGATGGATGCGTAAGGGCCGACTACCCGACGCCATTGTCATTGAGCATCCACGCTTTGCCGGGGGGCATCTAGGCGCAACGCGCTTGGAACAGGTAAACGATGCCCGCTTCGACTTCTCACGGGTATTGTCTGCTGTTCGCGATGTCTTCGGCCAACTCGGGCTGGCCGCCGATCGCCTCCCCCTGATCCCCGCCGGGGGGATCAACTCCTTCGAAAAACTGCGCCAGCTATTTTCCATCGGGGCCAGCGCTGTCCAGATTGGAACACCCTTTGCCGTGACCGTTGAAGGAGATGCCCACCCCAACTTCAAACGCGTTCTGGCTGAGGCACAGCCACAGGATATCGTCACTTTCTTGAGCGCGGCTGGTCTACCAGCGCGCGCTGTGTTAACCCCTTGGTTAAAACGTTATCTCAAGAAGGAAGACAGACTTCGTGAGCGCGCAAGCCCCGAGACCGGCTGCTGCGCACGCCACCTTGAATGCTTGGCCCACTGCGGTTTCAAGGACGGCGATCCGGAGGCTGGCCAGTTTTGTATCGAGACACAATTGGCCGCCGCACAAAGAGGTGACGTGAACCGGGGCCTGTTTTTTCGAGGCTCTGAATCGCTGCCCTTCGGCACCGAGATCCGACCCGTGCGGGATCTACTGGAATACTTGCTGACGGGTAAAAGGCCCGGGGAACCGACCCGCTCACTGAGCGCCATCGGCTAGGTGTGGAACTGCGCTCGGGACATTTCCGAAGCCGCTTTGAAAACTTTCTTCCAGAGTGAAATCTATCGGCCTCCAAGCGGCTCGCGCAGCGGCAGAGCGTTTGCGCTTAGAAGCTGTTGGAAAACCATCAACGGCGCCGGAGTCGTGAGGCGCACGGCGACGAGGAGTGTCTGCGCGCAACGCCATCCTATGAACAAGCACGGTCGTTCTTAGAGCAGCTTCTCTCAGCGCCATCGGAACAGCTTGAGGGCCAGGACAAAGGTTACCGCAGTGCAGACTGACAAATTCGCCATCTCGACGGCGACGCCCCCGAGCGTCTCGCCCTCCAGCATGATGCGGCGAAGCCCGTCATTAAGGGCAGTCAAAGGCAACAACTGGATAAGAGGATGGAATGCTTCGGGAAATCGCTCGTAGGAGAAAAACACGCCCGAGAAGAGCCACATCGGCAACATGACGAAATTCATGATCCCGGATACGCCCTCCACCGTGCGCGCCCGCGATGATACCAGGAGGCCGATCCCAGAGAAGCACAACGCCCCGAGAATGCAATGCATTGCAAATAAAAATACCGAACCGTGAAACGGCACGCTGAGTAGAAACACGCCGAAGGCCACAATAATCCCCACTTCGGCCACGAGGAAGATGAGTCGGGATAATATCTGAGCGGCGAGGAATGCGCTGCGGCGCATCGGGGTGACCGTGAAAAGCTTCAGCAGTTTTTTCTGCCGCATGTCCACTATGCCAAACCCAGAGCCCCAGATGCCCGTCGCCATGAGGTTCATACCGAGCAGGCCCGGTATCAGAAAATCGATATAGCGCGCCCCTGTTTCGGTGATCACTTTGACCTGGATGGCCGGTGCGTCGTCACCTTTCGGCTCCCTCTGCAGCGCTTGCTCGACGCGCAGCCGGGCAAGCTCGCCTTCAGGCCGAGACGGGTCGAAGTGCAACAGGGGACGTTCCCGATCTTCCACGAGCGCCGACAGTCCTCCAGAACGCAGCTTGTTTCTCGCGGATGCGATGTCTTCAAAAAACACAACTTGGATACCCTCCGCACGCTGCAGTGAAGCAACCCATGGTGCGGTTGCGGAGACCGGAACCACACCGACGCGCACATCTTGGGAGCCTCGATTGCTAAAGGCCACCCCGAGCACGAGCGCCAGGAGGACTGGGAAAGCGAATGTCCAGAAAACGGCCTCGGGTTCCCGCACGAATTGCAGAAGACGCATCCGAGTCAACTGGCGCAGCTCGTCGAACCTACTCATCGCGAAGCCGCCTCCCGGTCAGGCTCACGAAGACATCCTCGAGCGTCGGCCGATGGATGTGAAGATCGACCAGAGCCAATCCCCGATCATGCAAGGTCGAGAACAGCACTGGCAAAACCCGATCGGTTTGCATCACGGAGAGTTGCATCTGCGTTCCCTCGATGTGGATCGAGCGAATACCGTCGAGTCCCTGCAGATCGGCGGCGTCGGGCGTGCCCTTCACCCTTAGGCTGACGACGCTCTCGGCGTTCAAGGAATGAATGATTTCCGACGGGCTGCCATGTGCAATCACTTTTCCGTGGTCCATGATCAAAATGTCATCGGAGAGCTTTTCCGCTTCATCCATGTAATGTGTCGTCAGAAGCACGGCTCCGCCTCTGGCTTTGAAGCTCTCGACGACTTCCCATATGCGTCGCCGAGCGTGCGGGTCAAGACCGGTGGTAGGCTCATCCAAGAACAGAATCGCCGGGTCGCCGATGAGGGCGCAAGCAAGCGCGAGTCTTTGCTGCTGACCGCCGGATAGATCGACGGTGCGCGCTTGATGCTTGTCTCTTAGCCCGACGAGATCGAGGACCCATTCTGGGTCGCTTCCCTGGTCATAGAACGAACGGAATGTGCGAAGGATTTCTATAACCGTCAGCTTGTCGGGAAGGCGCGTCTCTTGCAGCTGAACGCCAAGCTGCTGGCGGAGTGCCCGCCCTTCCCCCGCCCAGTTAAGCCCCAGAATACGGACCTCGCCTGCATCGGGCGCGATCAGCCCCTCGAGCATCTCGATGGTTGTCGTCTTGCCGGCGCCGTTAGGACCTAGGAGCCCTACGCACTCGCCTCGCCGTACCTCGAGGTCGACTTCATCCACAGCAAGGAGCCGACCAAAGCGTTTTGTGAGCCCATAACCGCTTATCGCAAGGTGGGATTTCCCTACTGGCTTATGGGTAGCGACCGATCTATCCTCCGCAGTGGTTTAAGAGCGGTTTTAAATGCGAGTAGCGGCGGCCGATGTTATCGAAGGCACTTCAGAAGCTCTCGGAACAAGCCCTTGAGGCGTTAAAGCAGCATCACACGCAGCGCTCCTACCGACCGGTCCCTGCGCGGGGGCAGCATGTTGGCGTCCCGCAACTGAAATCTGAGGCACGGGAAGCCTCCCTTGTTCCTAAAACTCCATACGGCGAGCACAAGGAATGGGGCTTGACGGACCAATATCGATTCATAAATCAGGAAATCAAGACACTGAGTAGTTACGCCTACTGCTCAGGAACGATTGCACGATCATTCAAGATCAGCCGTGAGCACGTAGAGCCTCGCCTCACGCGCTACCTACAAGTGCTGCTCTCGACCTATTTTCATGGGCAGGACCCGTCGATCGTCGCGCCGCTAAGCCAAACCTTCCTGCAGGACCTCAAAGGTGAGCCGATACATTGGGTAATCAAAGGGGCCATTCGAGGAGTGGCTCTGGAAAACAACCCATGCCGGTTCGGCAAGTATCTGCTGCGGCGGCCGGTGACGGGTGATTTCGAGGTCGCGCAGGGTGTTCAGGGTACTGCGCCGCATCCGTTGCGTGCAAATCCCCCTTCAGCAATTCTCGAATTCGCGACCCATGCGCTCGATCACTATGTGGTACGCCAGGAGTATGCAGGAATACTGAATCTCCTGCGTCTCTTTCGCGTCGGATCCGTACGTTCTGTCGCACTGTTATCCACGCCACATTCCATCATTCAAACCGCGGGGGTCCTTTATTCAGCGGGACCGGCGCCTACTCCTTATGTTTACACACTCCGGGATGCCGACCAAGCTGGGCTCGCCTGCTTTCTCGAACACCATCTCTCGTGTGCCACTAGGCTGGACAACATCGGAGATACCGGTGGTAAGGATGCCTTAGCCTTAATCTGCCTTGCCTACAAGACTTATACTCTGGCGCTGCTCGGCCCGGGCGGTGCGCGGTCCCAGCTTCTCTTGGCACTCGCCTGCCTCGAAGCGCTGTTACTGAGAGCGCAGGAACGCAACGCCGTCGACGGCGCGCCACTGCTGCACAGGCGACTCAGTAACCTGCTGTGCGGCTGCGGCGCCGCCCCGCACTCTGCCGCAAGTTCACTCCAACAAGCCTATGACATCCGCACCGCCCATCGTCACCTGCTTGAATCAACCGAGGTTGAGGCGCAATCACTGATCCCGCTTGCCCAAGCAATGCTCAACGCGGCACGGATTACCTTGATGGCCTTCCTACACGCAGCAGAATGCACGACGCCTGAGGCAATCATAGCAACCCTGGATGACGGCAGCCGCTCGGTCCAGCGTCTACTAAAAGGCGCCGATATCCCGCTTTAAGAGGCCGCCTTAATCGAGTCGCCCGCGCCGCCAGCGCCAGAAGCGGTTAGCAACCAAAGGGTGCATGGGGGCCCCCGTGCAACAAGAATTGCAGAACGCCGTAATGGCACGCACCGTCATTCCTAGCATGGAGTGTTAGCGGGCGCCGCCGCCCCACGCCTTCGCTTGACCGATTGCGGAGTTCGCATTTTCTTGTTATGCTGCAGTGCATCAGATATTCCACACGAGACCCCCGAGACCCCATCCGTGGGAGCGTGGTATTGCCCCTCAGGAAAGCACCGCCTCTTGGTCCCTCCAGAGACGCAGAGGTTCATTGCAGATCAATCAGGAAGTCCGCTGTCCCATAAACACTTTCGTTTCTCTGGTCGGCATGCTCGCCGCAGAATCGAAGCCTATTTTTTCACGGTAACTCTCAATCCAACATTGCCAACCAGCAGGGTGGCCAACTCACCTACGAGGTTTAGGCAATCGCAAGGGAGATAAAGATGCGCGTTGGAATGTTCTCTTCAGAATCACTTCATTCGATTACAACCGGGGGGCTGGGTGTTCATGTCACCGAGCTGGCCGCGGGCCTCGAGCGACGCGGCCACCAGATGCACGTCATTACCCGCCGCAGCGAAGGCCAAAACGACTACGATCTCATCGACGGAGTACATTATCACCGGATTGAACATGGGCTGAGCGAAAATTTTGTCGAGTGCATGGATTTCATGTGTAAAGCCATGGCGCACAAGTTCCATGAAGTCACATCGTTGATCGGCAAGTTCGAGCTTGTCCATGCCCACGACTGGCTCACAGCGAACGCCATGAAATACATCATGGATGGCTTCAACACACCCGGCGTGTTGACCATGCATTCCACAGAGTACGGCCGCGACGGTAACGTTTTTTTCGATGGCTTTGCACAGTGGATTCGGGACGCTGAGCTGGCGGGATGCCACAACGCCACCAGCGTCATTTCAGTCAGCCATTTTCTGGCCGATGAGGTCCGGCGCATCTATGGGGTGCCCGAGGGTAAAATCCATATTATCCCCAATGGCATTTCCTATCATGCTTTTGATGGCTACGTGGATCCGGCGGAAGTGAAGGGCCGCTACGGCATCGCGCCAATGGCTCCGACGGTATTCTCTCCGGGACGCATGACGCTGCAAAAGGGCTTCGCCATGCTGGTTGAAGCGGTTCCCCTGGTGCTCGCTTACTATCCTGAGACCAAGTTCATCATCGGCGGCGTGGGGCCCGAACGCGATGATGTCATCCGTAAGGCCCACGAGATCGGCGTGGCCGGATCGATCGTATTCCTAGAAAACGTGCCGCGTTGGCAATACATCGACCTCATGCGCGCAATCGATATCTTGGCCCTGCCAAGCCTCAACGAACCTTTCGGTCTCGTCGCCCTGGAAGCTTGGGCGGCCGGCAAACCGGTGGTAGCCACCCTTGCCGGTGGGCCGCGAGAGTTCATTTGGCACGATGTCAATGGATTTCTGGTGGAGACTAATCCTACCGGATTGGCCCACGGCATTGGCTCGCTGCTCGCCGACCACGACCACTGCCGCGCCCTCGGGCTCAACGGACGCAAAGCGGTCGAGGAAAAATACAACTGGGATACCATCGCCGGTTATACCGAAGGAGTCTATCATCTCGCCCTCGGCGGTTAGCCGGAAGGCATGCGCCCCTCGTTGCGGCCCACGAGAGGCTTTCACAGGTGAAAGCCATTAGCATAGCTCCTGGGGGGCGCGCCGTTCATGCAGTGGCCTTTATGAGGACAACGGAGGCGGCCAGGGTACTGCATGCGCCCATGGTCAACCATGTCGGCTGAACATCAGCGGGGCGGTGAGCTAAATCAGTGCCCTCTAGAGGGGTAACGCAGCGAAGGACAGTTAATTGCTGACATCGGCGGCCGCCGCGCCTCGAGTGAGCACCGGGTGAGGCTGCGCCGACTCGCTCAAGTTCAGCCAAACGCGGACCATCGGTTCATCGAGAATGCGCTGCTGCTGGAATCCGAGTCTCGCAGCGATCCGCTGCATGGCGTGATTGATTGCCCAGACCTCCGCAAAGATAACACCCAGTCTTTCTGCGCGGGCAACTGCCGCTAAGCGGCGCAACAGCTCGGTGCCTAGTCCTTGGCGTTGAAATCGATCGGTAACAATCAGAGAAAATTCGGCTTTATCGCTGTCATGGCGGCGGCTTAACCGCGCAATGCCAACGATCTCGTGGCGGCCCGTTGCCAGGTCCTTGTAATCCGCGACAAGAGCCATTTCCCGATCATAATCGATGAAGCAAAGGCGCGAGAGGCGACCGTGGGCGATCCGCTGACTGAGCTTGAAACGATGAGCATAGCGTAGGTAAACACTCTCCTCGGAGAGGCCTTCGTGAAATCTAACGGCCAGTGGTTCGTCTTCCGGGCGAATGGGACGAATCGTGACCGTGCAGCTTTTTTTCGTCTTCCAAACACGGCTGTATTGGGTCGGATAGGGCCGAATAGCAAGCTTCGGGATTCCACCCAAGTCGACATCCGCCGAGTGCAGCAGCGCCCGCGCATCCAGCGCAACCATGCCATTGCTGTCGACCAGCAGCGGGTTAATCTCGATCTCTTTGATCCAGGGCTGCTCGACCACCAGCTGGGAAAAGCTTACGAGGAGCTTCTCGAGCGCATCCAGATCGATCGCCTTCTGTCCTCGGATCCCCTGTAACGCGCTGTAGATCTTGGTCCGCTCGATCATGCGGCGCGCCAAGGTGGTGGTCAGTGGCGGGAGTCCCAGTGCCTGATCTCGGAAAACTTCGACCAACTTACCACCCGTTCCAAACAACAGCACAGGGCCGAATTGCGAATCAAGGCTGCTGCCAATGATGAGCTCGTAACCGTCAAGCTTCAGCATGGGCTGCACGGTTACCCCATGAAAATCTTGCACTGAGTAGCGTTCGCTGACCCCTCGTTGGATTCGGCAATAGGCGTTCCGCACCGCTGCCGCATCGTTGAGATTCATCTGCACGCCACCGACATCGCTCTTATGGGTAATCGTGTGCGACAACAGCTTTAACACCACCGGATATCCCGTCATTTCCGCCACATCGACGGCCTCATCCACCGTCATGGCGGCCTGTGTTGCCACTGTCGGAATGCCATAGGCGGCGATGAGCTGTTTGGACTCGAACTCCGTGTGAGCAGAGTACGGCTGGCACGGCGTGCCGTCTCGATTATTCGCCGCACAGCGCCCCGATCCGGCGCGTTCTCTGTATCGGCTTCCGGTAGCGAAGGCGTTTCGTAGAGGCTATCGAGGTTACAGCTGTACTGCCACATGTAGTTAAAGAGCCGTACCGCGGTGTCTGGGTAAGGAAAGGTTGGAATATTGGCCTGATTTAGGATGTTCGCCCCCGCTTGGACTTCGGCACCCCCCATCCAACTCGCGAGTATCGGTTTCTCGGGTAGGCCCTGGGCGACGCACTTCTTAATCAGCTCTGCCGTGTGCATCGGCTCGGACATCGCCTGCGGTGTGAGCATTAACAGTATGCCATCGCTGTTAGCGTCTTCGGCAACAATCTGCAGTGCGGCGGTGTAGCGTTCTGGGGTGGCATCGCCCAGAATATCAACCGGATTGCCGTGGCTCCAAGCCACGGGTAAAACATTTTCGAGCTTATGGAGAGATTCCGCGGCAAGCTTCGCCAACTGGCCGCCCTCCGCAATTAACGTGTCGGTGGCTAACACGCCCGGCCCCCCTGCATTGGTTACCACTGTCAGCCGGGGGCCTCGCGGACGCGGCTGTTTGCCCAAGAGCTCGGCCATATAGAAAAGGTGCGCCAAGTGATAGACGCGCAAAACGCCACAGCGGCGCAGCGCAGCGTCCAATACCTCATCGCTACCGCACAGCGCTCCGGTATGAGACGCCGCTGCCCTGGCGCCAGCCGCGGTACGGCCGCCCTTAATCAAAATGATCGGTTTGGTCAACGCCACCTCGCGGGCAGCAGATAAGAAGGCGCGCGCGTCACCAATAGACTCCATATAAACGACGATGCTCTTGGTGCGGGGGTCGTCGCCTAAGAAATCAATTAAATCCCCCCAGCCCACATCCAACATGGAGCCCATGGAGACAAACGCGCTAAACCCGACGTTTTGGCGAAAGCTCCAGTCTAGGATGGCGGTGCAGAGTGCACCACTCTGGCTGATAAAGGCCACGTTTCCAGGGCGCGGCATGGGGGAAAGCAAAGCGCTGCCACCGACCGCCGATGTTGACGCAAATGAGGCGTTCAAACCACTCAGCGGGCTGATCACACCCAAGCAGTTCGGCCCGATAATCCGCAGCTTGCCCCGCCGAGCTTCCGCTAAGATCTGCTGCTCGCGCTCTGCACCTTCAGGGCCTGTTTCCCTGAAACCGGCGGAAAGGATGATTGCTCCCTTGACGCCGATGTCGGCGCACTCGCTGACAATCTTCGGTACCGTGGCCGCCGGTGTGGCGATCACCGCCAGGTCAATCGGCTCTGGAACGGCGGCCGCCGTTGGATAGGCCTTGATGCCCAGAACACTGGTTCGATGAGGATTGACGGGGAAAACCATTCCACCAAAGGGATGACTGATGAGGTTCCACAGCGCCGTGCGCCCCGCACTGCGTGCCTTATCGGTCGCCCCGATCACAGCCACCGTCTTTGGATTGAAGAACGCGTTCAGTGGCGCGCGGGCATCACGCAACACATCATGCGCTGGATCGGGGGTGTGATTTGGCGGTGTGGGCATGAGGTGCTCCTTAAATCGTTTGCGTTCCCTAATCCATGAAACATGCTCAGTACTGATGTGAGATCTGTCTCTGCGTACACCCGGAACCCCACGTACGGCGCGCAGATTACAAACTAGTTTTTGCAAGGATGCCTCGCACGCCCGCGCCGTAATCCGGACTTAACTTAGCGTGCCGCCGCAAACCGGATCGTCAACGTCGGAGGAGCGGTCTTGATAAATGACCTGGCGACCGCTACAAGGGGGAACAATCATTCGATGGCCCATGCCGTTTCCCCAGCCCAGGTAATCTCAGCAGAGCAGAAATTCAGAGCGACTGAGTTGGCGTTTCTAACAAAGCTGTCGTCAATAGAAGGCAAGCCTTCACTGCCACAGGCGGGGATGTTGACCTCGATCAAGTGCGGTATCGGCTGATGCGGAACAGCAAGCCGTCAATTGAGATTGAGAAGGTTAAAGGCTCAGTCAGCAGATCGTCGTCGCGCCTCTGAAGTCATCGCAACCGGCACTTTCAAGGCAACCCAGCTGCGCTTTGATTTTGTGCCCTTCATTTATGCAGTGTCGCGGGACGTTAGGATTTCAGTGTGGGCAAAGCGATCCATACCGGCAATGCACCGGCGCTGGAGCGAGTGGTAATCGGGCGCATTTTGAGACCGGTTAAGCGGGTCGTGGTCAACGGATCACCGTATCTGGATTGATTAAGGAGTAGCAGCAAGCGTGGCACAATCCTTTTCCTTTCGCCGCCGTGCGCAAAGCTTTCGGTACGCGTTCCGCGGTGTTGCCCATGTTGTGCGAAGCCAGCACAATGCGTGGATTCATGCCGGCGCAACCGTCGCCGTGGTCTTGGGGGCAGTGATTCTCCAAGTGTCCGCGTTTGAGTGGACTGTTCTCGTTCTTGCCATCGCCGGGGTCTGGAGCACCGAAGCCCTCAACACCGCCATTGAGGCCATAGGCGACGCCTTGTCTCTGGAGCGACACCCCATGATAGGTCTGGCCAAAGATGCAGCCGCCGGCGCGGTCCTGTTAGCCGCTATCGGCGCCATGCTCGTTGGGATCTTCATTTTTGGTCCACGCCTTCTTCGCATCTTGGGGTGTTGCACGTAAGCGTTTCGGCGCATCGGGACAACATCCCCCGTTGCCGCTCGCCCCCCTTCGCCTGCCGAACATACATGGCAAGGACGATGGGTACAGCACCTCAGGCTCACCGGAGGGTAACGGACCCGCTCATCGCCAAGCACTGCAGAAATGGAATCGAAGGGTTCAATACGCTCGTCATTTTCTGGGGGGAAAGCCCCGGGGCATATGCCTCCGGGGCTCTTGTTTGAGAGGAAGTGCGACAACTTAAACGGAGATGTTCTGCTTGACGTTGTCTTGGCCGCCCTAATGTTGTGCAGCGAATCAAAAGGCACCCCCTTTTTCATCAGTTCAATAATCCTCATGAAAGGTGCTTCGCCCATGCCATACACCAGCATGTCGGCCCCGCTTTCTATCAATATTGAAGGCTTTACCTTATCCTTCCAGTAATCATAATGCGAGAACCGGCGCATGGAAGCCTCTACCCCACCCAGCAAGACGGGTGTCTGGGGAAAAAGCTCCTTGAGGATGCGGGTATATACCACCGAGGGCATGTCGGGCCGGTATCCAGGGCGGCCCCCTGGAGTATATGCATCATCACTGCGCTTGCGCCGCAAGGCAGTATAGTGATTGATCATTGAATCCATGGCCCCGGCTGTTACCCCGAAGAAATAACGGGGAGCGCCCAGCTTGCGGAAGTCGCGCAGGTCGTCGCGCCAGTTGGGTTGAGGCAATATGGCCACCCGCAGGCCCATGTATTCGGCGATTCGGCCCATCACGGCCGTGCCAAAGGAAGGATGATCCACGTAGGCATCACCCGACACCAGAATGATGTCGGCCTGATCCCATCCCAGGCGGTCCATCTCATCGCGGGTTACGGGAAGAAAGCGCAAAGCATTGTGGGCATCAGGGGCAGGGGCAGGCATGTGGTTCAATAGATAAGGAAATTACCGGCTGATGGTCCTTGGTTTTCAT
>JAGTVB010000041.1 GCA_018224385.1 Gammaproteobacteria bacterium | reverse complement strand
TTGGCGAGTTCAAATCAATGGTCAAAGCGCTGCACTCGGCAGGGCTTGAGGTTATTTTGGATGTTGTTTATAACCATACCGCAGAAGGCAATCACCTCGGACCGACGCTGTGTTTCCGGGGTATCGATAACCGTGCCTATTATCGCCTCGCAGCGGACAACCCGCGCTTCTACGTCGATTACACCGGATGCGGGAACAGCCTTAACATGATGCATCCGCGCGTGCTGCAGCTCATTATGGACAGCCTGCGTTACTGGGTGCTGGAGATGCATGTCGATGGTTTTCGATTCGACCTCGCCGCCGCCCTTGCACGGGAGCTTCACGAGGTGGACCGGCTTGGCGCCTTCTTCGACATTATTCACCAGGATCCGGTTTTGTCGCAGACCAAGCTGATCGCCGAGCCCTGGGACCTGGGCGAAGGGGGTTACCAAGTGGGTAACTTCCCTGTGGGGTGGGCGGAGTGGAATGGGCGCTATCGGGATTCGGTGCGCGCTTATTGGAAAGGCGAGGGTGGCCTCATCGGCGAGCTGGCTACCCGCCTCACCGGTTCCAGCGATCTCTACGAGACCAGCGGTCGGCTGCCGTACGCGAGCATCAACTTCGTGACCTGCCACGACGGCTTTACGCTGCATGATCTCGTGGCCTATAACGAGAAGCACAACCTCGCCAACGGCGAGCACAATGGCGACGGGGCGGATCACAATATCAGCTGGAATTGTGGGCACGAGGGGCCCACTGATGATGCCGCCATCAATGCCTTGCGCCGCCAGCAGAAAAGGAATTTCCTGGCCACGCTGTTGCTCTCTCAAGGGACGCCCATGCTGCTGGCCGGCGATGAGATGGGGCGAACCCAGCACGGCAACAACAACGGCTATTGCCAGGACAACCAGGTCAGCTGGGTGGATTGGGAGGCGGGCGAAGCCGCGCAGGAGCTGCGCGAGTTTGTGCGGCGGCTGATTGCGCTTCGCAAGCGGCATCGTATCTTCCGCCGGCAACGCTTCTTCGCCGGACGCGTCCAGGGTGCCGGCACAGTCAAGGACATCCACTGGTTAGCGCCGCAGGGTACGGAACTGACCGACGAGGCATGGGACCACGGCTATGCCCGCTGCCTCGGAGCCCTTTTGGTAGGCGAGGGAATGGGGGAGTTCGATGAGCGCCGCCGGCCCATCGGGGATGACGATTTCCTGTTGTTGCTCAATGCCCACGACGAGGCCATTCCCTTCGTGTTGCCGGCCGCGCCGCGAGGTGAGGGCTGGTGGCTGCTGCTGGATACCGCCGAGGCGCGAGGCATGGCGGTAAGACCGCACTGCTACCCGCCATTGGCGCGCTACGCCTTACAGGCACGCTCGTTTGTACTGTTGACGGATGCCGAGCCGGAGCAGCGGCTCGGGGGCGAGCCGGTACCCTCGATGGCGCCCTTGGGCACCCAGCCTCATTGAACCCGCGAGAGACTTCGGGAGACTGCATTTGCACGCAAAGAAAGGCATGCTGGACCGCGGTAGTGACCACGGCGTACGGCTCGTCGACGATCCGCTTTGGTACCAGGACGCGATCATCTATGAGCTCCACGTGAAGGGTTTTTTTGACAGCAGCGATGACGGCATCGGCGACTTCGCCGGATTGACCTCGAAGCTCGACTACCTTCGGGACTTGGGCGTGAACACGCTGTGGCTGCTGCCGTTCTATCCCTCGCCGATGCGTGATGATGGCTACGACATCGCTGATTATCACGGCATCAGTCCCCCCTACGGGACGCGCAGGGATTTCGTTAACTTTGTGCGGGCCGCCCATCGGCGGGGGCTTCGGGTGATCACGGAGCTCGTGATTAACCACACCTCCGATCAGCACCCCTGGTTTCAGGCCGCGCGCCGGGCGCCGCCAGGGTCTGCCAAACGCAACTTCTACGTGTGGAGCGACACGGACAAGAAGTTTCCCGAGACGCGGGTTATTTTTACCGACTACGAGACCTCCAACTGGGCATGGGATCCGGTTGCGCGGGCTTATTATTGGCACCGCTTCTTCTCTCATCAGCCCGATCTCAACCACAACAATCCGCAGGTGGTCAGGGCGGTACTGCGGGTGATGCGTTTTTGGCTGGACCTGGGGGTCGACGGATTGCGCCTCGATGCCATCCCCTATCTCTGCGTGCGCGAGGGAACGAATAATGAGAACCTCCCGGAGACGCACGCGGTTATTCGGGAGATGCGCCGAGGGGTGGACAGCCACTATCGCAATCGTATGTTTCTCGCGGAAGCGAATCAGTGGCCGGAGGACGTGCGGGAATACTTCGGCGCTGGTGACGAGTGCCATGTCGCGTACCACTTTCCGTTGATGCCGAGGATTTACATGGCGGTAGCCCAGGAGGATCGCTTTCCCATCGTCGAGATCATGCGTCAGACGCCGGAGATCCCGGAGACCTGCCAGTGGGCGATCTTTTTGCGCAACCACGACGAGCTCACCCTCGAGATGGTGACCGATCGGGAGCGCGATTACATGTACCAGATGTACGCGGAAGACCCGCGCATGCGCGTGAACGTGGGGATCCGCCGCCGTCTCGCGCCGCTGCTGAACAACGAACGCGATAAGATCGAGCTGCTTAACAGCCTGCTGATGTCCATGCCCGGCTCGCCGATCATCTACTACGGCGATGAACTGGGCATGGGTGACAACATCTATCTCGGGGACCGCAACAGTGTGCGCACCCCGATGCAGTGGAGCCCGGATCGCAACGCCGGCTTCTCCCGAGCCGATCCGGCGAAACTCTACTTGCCGCCACTCATGGATTCGGTCTACGGCTATCAGGCGGTGAATGTGGAAGCACAGACCCGCAACACCTCCTCGCTGCTCAACTGGATGAAGCGCCTGCTCGCGGTCCGTAAGACACACCAAGCTTTTGGCCGGGGGAGCCTCGAATTTTTGGCGCCGGGAAACCGCAAGATTCTCGCGTATCTTCGGGAGTACGCAGGAGAATCTCTCTTGTGTGTGGCTAATCTGGGGCGCACCGCGCAGCCGGTGGAGCTCGATCTCAGCCGCTTCCGGGGGCGCGTTCCGGTAGAGATGCTGGGCCGGTCGCCATTTCCACCGATCGGCGATTTGCCCTACCTGCTCACCCTACCCGGGCATGGCTTCTATTGGTTTAGTCTGGCCGAGACCGGGGAGACACCGGCCTGGCATGAGGAGCACCTGCCCCCGGACACGTCGCCGACCTTGGTGTTGTTCGACGGTTGGAGGAGTCTTCATCAAGATTTGGTATCACCGACCTTGCGTTCCCTGGCGCGCCAGGCTCGTGAGCACCTTGAAGCTCAGGCGATGCCACAGTTTATGATCAACCAGCGTTGGTTCGCCGCGAAGGGCGACCGGATTACCGAGGTGGCGCTCATCGAGGATGCGCAATGGCAGGATGCGGACGGCAGCTGGCTGTTGGCTTTGTTCGCGGTCACGACCCAGACCACGGCACGCCAGATCTACTTCGTGCCATTATCCTTGGTGTGGGAGACTAATGGGGAAGACCGACTGCGGGATCTGCGTGCGGCCATTATTGCCAAGGCGCGGCAAAGGGCCAAGGAGGGCATCATTTGTGATGCGCTGGCGGACAGCCGCTTCGCTCGGGCCATGGTCAAGCTCATGGGCCAGCAGCAAGTGATACCCTGTGCCGGCGGCCACATCCGCATGGTGACGACCAGCGCGTTTCAACCGCTTCTGGGAGAAGGGATTGCGCAGAGCGATGTGCACGAGCCGATTCCCCAAGGCACCAATACCGCCGTTGCGGTGGATGCGCAATTTTTTCTGAAAATCTACCGCCAAGCCCAGGAGGGCATCAATCCCGAGCTCGAGATGGGCCGTTTTCTGACCGAGGTGGCTCATTTCGAGCACAGCGTGCCGGTGGCGGGCGCCATCGAATACCACCGCAATGACGGCGCCACCATGACCCTGGGATTACTCCAAGGCTACATGGAAAACCAGGGGGACGGCTGGAGCTATACCCTCGACTATCTGGAACGCTTTCTCATCGATCGCCAAACCGGTGTCACCGATGCGTCGCTGCTGCCTGAGGAGATGCATGCCGCCTACCTGATCAGGGCGCGCCGGTTGGGTCTCCGCACCGGCGAGCTACACCGTGCCCTGGCGGTGCAAACAGGTGATCCGGCGTTCGACCCCGAGCCGATCTCGGAGCAGGACCTCGCGGCGTGGAAGGACAAAATCAGTTACGAGGCAAGCCTTTCTGTCAATACGCTAAAGCAGGGCCTGAGCGCCTTACCGGTACGAGTGCAGTCTATCGCCGGCGCCTTGCTGGAGCGATGGGAGCCGTTGGTCTCCAGCACGTTGGCTTCGGTTCCGAAGCCACTTCGGGCGGTGAAGACACGCTACCACGGCGATCTTCACCTCGGCCAGGTGTTGGTGGTGCAGAACGATTTTGTCATCATTGATTTCGAGGGAGAACCGGCACGGACCTTCGCGGAACGGCGCGCCAAGCACTCGGCGCTGCGCGATCTGGCCGGCATGCTGCGCTCGTTTGACTATGTCGCCTTTGCCGCGCTGTTTCGACTGGGCGCGGAGCAGCCGGAGGCTTTCTACAGTCTGGAGCCTCACGCGCGGATTTTCGAAGCGAGCGCGGCGGAGGCCTTCATGGCCGGTTATCAGGAGGGGATTGGCGACTGCGCGGTGATGCCCGATGACCCGCTCGCCGCCCGGCGGCTGCTGACGCTGTTCGTGTTGGAAAAGGCCTTTTACGAATTACGCTATGAAATCGATCACCGACCGGATTGGGTCGGCGTGCCCATCAGCGGCATTCTCGCCTTGATCGAGGCCGGCGGCGGTTAGCTGGCTCCCGGGAAATCGTTGCCCGGGGCGTGTTGCTGAGACTGCCGCCGAGCGGGTGGATCCGCTCAGGGGGACGAGCGTGCTGGCCTGAACCGCTCGGCTCGGGCAAGGCGTTGTCGGTCGAGCATGTGCCAGCGACCGATTTTCCGAGGCGCATCCTGCGGAGGCCCGGCGCGGCTGAGGGTATGGGATCACAGCGCGCCACGGTACGGCGAATCCGGCAATGTGCTGAATCGTTATCAGAGACTAAGGAGCGCCATCACGTGAGCACAGAACTTCTCGGTAAACTCGCTCGGCTGTGTGGCATCGAGACAGAGTATGTCGACGCGCACGGCGTGCGCCATCACGCGTCGCCGGAGGCTCAGCGCTCCGTGTTAGCAGCCATGGGCATTGATGTCGCTGCCAAGGCGGGGCTACAGGCGGCCATCGCCGAGCGAGAGCTGGCGCCCTGGCGCCATTTGCTGCCCACGATAAAGGTGTTCCAGGCGGGTCAATCCGCACTTGAGGTGGGCTTGAACGTGCCGAAAGCGCATGCCGGCGATCGCTGCCGCTGGGCACTGATGGAAGAGAATGGCGAGCGCCATTACGGTGAGTTCGAGGCAAACGACCTGCCGATGATCGGTGAGCGCGCGCTGGATGGCGCCGTCGTTGGCCGCTACCTGCTGCAATTGCCGCAGGTTCTGGACCCTGGCTACCATCGGTTGGAGGTGACCGTAGGCAATGGCAAGGCGACCTCGATGCCTGTGATGGCCACGCCCGCCCGCTGTTTCGTGCCCGAAGCCTTGCAGCGCAGTACCGGCGTGTGGGGGCCAGAGGTACCCGTGCATGCGCTTTGCGCGCGTCGCGACTGGGGGGTTGGGGACTTTACCGATCTCCGTTACCTGGTGGAGATGAGCGCCGCTCTGGGGGCGGATGTGGTCGGCATCACCCCTTTGCATGCCCTGTTCCCGCACAACCCCGCCGATGCCAGCCCCTATCGCCCGTCAAGCCGCCTGTTCCTGAATGTGCTGTACCTGGATGTGGAAGCCGTTGCGGAACTTGCGCAGTGCGCCCCGGCGCGCGAGAAGGTTCAGGGCACGGAGTTTATTCTGCATCTCGAGGCCCTGCGACGCCAATCGCTGGTCGACTGGCCCGGTGTCGCTGCGGCCAAGCTGCGCGTGCTGGACCTGCTCTACGACTGCTTTCGCCAGCAGCACCTCGACCGGCATACGCAGCGCGCGGCGAGCTTTCACGCGTTCCGCGAGGCGCGTGGCGAGCGTCTCTATCACTATGCGCTGTTCGAGGCGTTACAGGAGCATTTCCAGGCGGCCGATCCACGCGTGCGTGGGTGGCGGGCGTGGCCGCCCGCCTACCACGATCCGAGTGCGCCGGCGGTCACCGAATTCGCCGAGGCTCACCCGCAGCGGATTCAGTTCTATGAGTACCTGCAGTGGCTGGCGGACCGCCAGCTAGCCGCCGTGGGCCAGCGATCCCTGGAGCTGGGCCTCGGCGTAGGACTCTATCAGGATATGGCCCTGCAAGTGGACCCCGGCGGGGCCGACGTTTGGGCAAACCCGGGCCTCTACGCTCGCGGGGTGACGGTGGGTTCACCCCCAGACGCCGCGCATCCCGACGGGCAGCGCTGGGGGCTTGCGCCGGTCATCCCGGAACGCTTAGTCGCTGCAGCCTATGCCCCTTTCATCGCCGTGTTGCAAAGCAACATGCGCCACGTCGGGGCGCTTCGTATCGGTCTTGTGAGTGGGCGACCCAGGACCTACTGGCTACCGGAGGGGGCGGCGGGGTCCGAAGGCGCCTATGTCCGGTATGCGGGAGACGATCTGCGCGGGCTGGTGGCGCTGGAGAGCCAGCGTAGTGCCTGCATCGTTGTCGGCGAGGCGCAAAGCCACCTTGCCGAAGCAACGCAAGCGGCGATCGAGCCCCTGGGCGTGTTGAGTCGCGAGCTTTTTTATTTCGCCAAAGACGAGAACGGATTGAAGTGCCCAGCGGCCTATCCGGCGCAGGCGCTGGTAGCGGTGCGAAGCCATAACTTGCCGACCCTGCGGGGGTTATGGGTCGGACATGATCTCGCGCTGCGCCGCCGCATTGGCGGGTTCCCATCGGAGGAGGTGCGCCGCCAGAGCATCCGAGATCGCGCCCAGTTACGAACCGAATTGCTGCTGGCCTTGGAGGCGGAGGGATTGTTGCCCGAAGGGGTCAGCGCCGATCCCGCCTCCTGTCCGCAATGGACGGCGGCGCTCGGGCAGGCGGTGCATGTTTACCTTGCTCGGTCCCCGGCTAAGATCTGTATGGTGCAGCTCGGCGATGTGCTGGGCGAGCTGGACCAAGTCAGCGTACCGGGCAGTGCGCACCAGTACCCAAACTGGCGTGGCCGGTTATCCGGAGAGCTCACCGATTTTCTCGCCGATGCGCGAGTCCAAGAACTGGCGGAGGCGCTGCGCACGCTGCGCAACCCCCTCAGAGGTTCGCTTCCGAGTTCGGCTGCCGCACCGGCGTCGGCACCCATTCCACGGGCCACCTATCGGCTGCAGTTCCATCGTAATTTCACCTTCGCCGATGCCACCGCGCTGGTCCCCTACCTGGCCGAGCTCGGCGTCAGCCATTGCTATGCGTCGCCTTATCTGCGTGCCCGTTCGGGCAGCTCCCATGGCTATGACATCATCGATCATGGGAGCCTCAATCCGGAAATAGGGACCCTCGAGGAGTTCGAAGCGTTCGTGGCGGCCTTACATGCGCACGGCATGGGTCAGATTCTCGACGTGGTACCGAACCACATGGGCGTCGGTGGGAGCGACAACGCGTGGTGGCTCGATATTCTCGAAAACGGTCAAGCATCGGCGTATGCCGAGTTTTTTGATATCGATTGGGAACCCCTCAAAGAAGAATTGCGCGGCCGGTTGTTACTGCCGATCCTTGGGGATCACTACGGTGCGGTATTAGAGCGCGGTGAGCTCGTGCTCAAGTACGACCCGGCGCAGGGCGAGTTCAGCGTATTCTACTATGACAATCGCTGCCCCATCGATCCCCGCACCTATCCGCGCATCCTGGGGCAACGTACCGATCGCCTGGCGCTGGCCCTGGGGCCGGATCATCCGTTGCTGTTTGAATTCGAAAGCCTGATGACCAGCTTTGAGCATTTGCCGCCCCGCACCACGACCGGTACCCGAGCCGTATTGGAGCGTCAACGCGACAAGGAGATCCGCAAGCGGCACCTGGTGCGCCTCTGGGAGAGTTCCGAGGAGATTCGTCAATTCATCGAGGGCACGATCAGGGAATTCAACGGCACGCCGGGGATATCCCGTAGTTTTGACCTGCTGCATCGGCTGCTCGAGGCCCAGGCTTATCGCGTGGCGTTTTGGCGGGTGGCTTCCCAAGAGATCAATTACCGCCGGTTCTTCGATATCAATGAGCTTGCCGGGTTACGAATGGAGGTCGCGCGGGTGTTTGACGCGACCCAGCGCTTCATCTTGGATCTCGTGCATCGCGGGGCAATCGATGGACTGCGGGTCGATCACCCAGACGGTCTTTACGATCCACGCCATTATGTCGAGCAGCTGGTGCAGGAGACCGCCAGCGTGTTCCCGGTGGTGTCCTCCACCCCGGCGAGCCCGGCGCCGGTGGGTCGCAGCCCTTACCTCGTGCTGGAAAAGATCCTTGCGGTCTATGAGCGCCTGCCGGAGGACTGGGCCGTTCACGGCACCACCGGCTACGAGTTCGCCAACCAGGTGAACGGCTTGTTGGTATTCCAGGGTGCCGAAGAGCTGATGACGAGCATCTACTCGGGGTTCCTTGGCTCGCCCCTCAATTTTGACGAGCTGCTCTATGAGAGTAAGAAGCTCATCATGCAGGAGGCACTCTCCAGCGAGCTCAACATGCTGGCCACCGAGCTCAATCGCATCTCTGAATCGGATCGCCACACCCGGGACTTCACCCTCAACGGTCTGCGCGACGCGCTGACGGAGGTCGTCGCCTGCTTCCCCGTGTACCGCACCTATGTCTCGGAGGAGCGGGTGAGTGAGGAGGATCGGCGCTACGTGGATTGGGCGGTGGCGCAGGCCAAGAAGCGCAATCCCGGAGTCGATGTAGGAATCTTCGACTTCATCCGCGCCGCCCTGCTGCTCGATCTCTGCGACAATCGGGCAACAGCCTACTGGGAGCGGATGCGTCGCTTTGCCATCCGCTTTCAGCAGTACAGCGCTCCGGTCATGGCCAAGGGCATGGAAGACACCACCTTCTATATCTACAACCGGTTGGTGTCACTGAATGAGGTGGGCGGCGATCCACGTCGCTTCGGCTTGTCGGTGCCGGCATTTCACCATGCGAACCAGGAGCGGTGCAAGAACTGGCCGCACACCATGCTTTCCACCTCCACCCATGACTCGAAACGCAGCGAGGACGTGCGTGCGCGCATCTCGGTATTGAGCGAGCTGGCGAATGAGTGGCAAGAGCACCTGCAGCGCTGGCAACGCATTAACCAGAGTCGCAAGGCCGCGCTCGAGGGTC
>JAGTVB010000040.1 GCA_018224385.1 Gammaproteobacteria bacterium | reverse complement strand
GATGCTGAGGCGAATTGCTTACCCGTATCACTAGCGACTGCCGCCGCCACCCGCTCGCTGAATTCTGGGTGTGCGTTCAGTCCCGTTCCGACCGCCGTACCCCCGATCGCTAATTCACGTATGTGTGTTAACACTTCTTTCAGCTGAGTTCGATTGGTCTCCAGCATTGCGACCCATCCAGAGATTTCCTGCCCGAGGGTCAGCGGGGTTGCATCTTGGAGATGGGTCCGGCCGATTTTCACGATTTCTGTGAATTGCTCAGCTTTGCTATGGAGGGTTTGGCGCAGCTTCTCTAGCGCAGGGAATAGCTCGTCCTCAACCGCCATGACGGCAGAGATATGCATGGCAGTCGGGAAGGTGTCGTTGGAGCTCTGCGACATATTTACGTGATCGTTGGGGTGAATCAGCTTCTTCTTGGCAAAATCACCTCCCAGGATTTGGGTAGCTCGATTAGCGATCACCTCATTACAATTCATATTGCTCTGGGTCCCGCTGCCAGTCTGCCACACGGAAAGCGGAAACTCTTGATCATGCCTACCTTCCAGGATTTCTTCGCACGCTTGAGCGATAGCCGTAACTTTCTCCTTATCCAGCTTCCCCAGGGCATGGTTTACAATGGCACACGCCTTCTTGAGTCGCGCAAAGGCGTGAATCAGCTGTAACGGCATCCGTTCTGAACCTATCTTGAAGTTTTGATAGCTGCGTTCCGTTTGAGCTCCCCAGAGCCGATTGGCCGGTACCTGTACTTCTCCCATAGTGTCTCGTTCGACACGATATTCCATAATGCCTCCTCAAGGAATGCCTGTTGTTAGATTTGTCTTGGACTGAGGTAGATTACACTAAGACGCTGTTGAAAAAACTACTGCACTTGGCGTAGCGGCGTTGCGCGCTGGCTTGGAACCCGGGTACTCCCATGTTCACTGCGGTTTACTCGCCCCATTCCTGGTGCTGGCCCGTTCGGAAGCAGCCTGCGGCTGGGCAAAATCGTCGCTGATAATCTTCCCTTGCCGCTGCGTGCGGTGCGCTGTCGGTGCTGGCGATATCCAAAGAGGGCGTGCGAGTTCCAGCGGTATTGCTTGAGCCGCAGCTATTATGCTGCGCAACGGGCGTCAACGCCTTCTAAGCGCCCGCTCCATGCCTGCTGGCTACATAGTTACTCAGGGTCCGTCGTTGTGGCTCTTGCATCTGCAGCCCCGCCTTGGTCCGACGCCAAAGCACATCTTCGCCTGTCCGTGCCCACTCCTTTTCGATCATGTAATCGACTTCGCGCGCGAACAGACCGGCGCCAAAATGCTCGCCCAGAGACTCAGTGTCGTCAGCTCCGTCAAGCACCGCCCATGCTAACGTGCCGTGCCGTCGCGCAAGTGCAGTAAGCATTGGTAACGGTAGCCTGAAGTATTTACGAGCAAGGTCCTGCACAAGCGCAGTAATGCCACCTCGCGGGAGGTCTCCTCCAGGTAAAGGCGCCGACTCAGTCCATGAGGACCCTGAGTGCGGCAGGACGTTGGAAAGCTTTTCCAAGACACGCTCAGCTAAGTTTCGATAGGTTGTTAGTTTCCCTCCGTAAACGGTTACTATGGGCGCTATTCTATTTACCCACTGCAGATCGATGGCGTAATCTCGCGTAACTGCCGACGGATTACTGTTACTGTCATCATAAAGGGGCCTAAGTCCGGCATATTGCCAAACAACATCCCGCGGCGAGAGTGAACGCGTGAAGAAGCGCGTCACCACCCCGCAAAGATAGTTAATTTCTTCGGTGGAAACGGTTACGGGTCCTGGATTACCGCCGAAAGCAATATCTGTGGTACCGATTAGGGAAAACAAATTTTCATAGGGGATTACGAACAGCACACGCTTATCTTCGTTCTGCAGCATGTAGGCGTGCGTGCCGGGGTGGAGCCTTGGAACAATGATATGGCTTCCCTTGACCAATCGGATGCGCTGCCTCGAGTGCCAGCCTTCGATTGAAGCCGCGACCCGCTGAGTCCATGGGCCAGCAGCATTTACCAAAGCTCGAGCCTGCAGCACGGATTGATGTCCCGTCATTTGATCTGTGGTCGTTACGCGCCACATGCCACCCGCAATTTCCGCACGGAGACATTGGACACGCACCATTATCTTGGCGCCGTGCATAGCAGCGTCCATGGCAGTGAGTAAGACCAGTCGCGCATCATCCACGAGGCAATCGGAATAAGCGAAACCTTTGCGATAGCGCGGTTTTAGCTCTCGGCCAACCAAGCCCCCCTGTAACTGAAGAGCCTCGGACTTTGGCAGGGTGCTTCGTCTACTGAGACAATCATAGAGAAATAGCCCGGCTTTTATCTTCCATGCGGCACGCACCTCAGGTGCATGTGGAAGTAGAAACCGCAATGGCGTAACTAGGTGCGCTGCGGTGCGCATGAGAATCTCGCGCTCGGAGAGTGCCTCACTCACAAGGCGAAATTGGAAACTCTCCAAATATCTTAAGCCGCCGTGTATCAGTTTACTGCTCGCTGAGGATGTGGCACCGCCGAGATCGCCTTGTTCACATAGCGCGACAGAGAGCCCACGCCCTGCGGCATCGCGGGCGACCCCAACGCCGTTAATTCCTCCCCCAATAATGAGCAAGTCAAACGAATCACTGCCCCTATTCATGGGCTGCTGGGTATATCCGCTAAGCCGAAGCAGACTTCAAACATGAACTACTGGTGAAAACTAAAGGGTTCAACAGCTGATTATCCCCACAAGATAGTGGCAGCCTATGAGAGTTGTAAATCTGCTGTGCGCTGCAGCAGCGACAAATGCCTGTCGGTTAACCGAAGCCTTGGACTAAGGCATTAACCATGATGCGCAAAGCGGTTGGCATTCGACACGAGCCTCGCCTGGGCTCCCGACAGGCCTGTTTTAGCTTGCGGCGCTTTATAGGTGCCTTAAGCATGTTTTTAAACACGTTCTTAGAGAGCGTCTTACCCTCTACTACGCTTAGCATAGCAGCGCTGCGCAGCGACTCGACACAAAATGGCGGAAAAATAGCGCAACAGGCACAGATGTACTCAATCGGGCGATCGCTATCCGTCACCATCCGCAGGTTTTGCATCTGAGGAAGTGTTCGTGGCATGTCTGATTGTACCCCTCACACAATCTGCTTGTCGGTAGACCTCTTTGAGTTATCGGCTTGCCTATCCGTTATCGCCGCTGAACGCCTCCATAGTTATCCCGTTGTGGAACCTTCGTCAGGCTCACGCACCAGAGGCGACTCGGCTGAATAAGGCTCGCCATGGCGAAAATGCCAGGTCAAATTGCGCGTGCCTATTATTACCGCTTGAATTAATATATGTGCTGAGCGACTTGGTTTGCTCGCGAGCGAAACGGTTCCGGTTGCAGGTTGAATCTCGGTTCTCTCTGGACAATGCCGATATATTTGGTATCTTTTGACCTATTAGCGCGCCGTGTAGCAAAAACATAATTACCGGAGAACAGAATGGTAAAGACTACGGCTTCCAGCAAACCCACAGATACTGTACGCACCAGTAAAGCGCGTGCGCGCAAGAGTTCACCAGAAATGAGCTCCACAAAAATGGCCCCATCAGGAGTCAGCCCGGCGAAAGCGGCCCCAACAAGAGTCCGCCAGGAAAAAGTCGCCCCGACAAGAGTGAACCCAGCAAAGGCGAGCCGGGCAAAAGTAAGCTCGCCTAAAGCCGTGATAAGAGAATCCTCCAAGGACGTCTCGAGAGAGGCGGCCAAAGTTGCCAGGAAGGTAAATCCAAAAGAGAAGATGAATCAAAAAGGAAATGGTCAGGCGGCCGCTCGTTTGAAGGCCATTCGCATGAAACAGACGAAGGCTCAAATCATGCAAACACTTACGGAGGAGACCGGGCTGCCGCGTAAGGATGTTGTTAAGGTCATGGCAACGCTGGCTACTCTTGCAAAACGGCATGTGATGAAGCGCGGTTCGGGGGAGTTTTCTATTCCCGAACTCGGGGTGAAAGTTCGTCGCGTGCAGCGCAAGGCAAGGATGGCCCGCAATCCCATGACGGGTGAGCCGGTTCGAGTGCCTGCCAAGACGGCGGTGAAGGCGACTGTTCTGAAAGCACTGAAAGACGCGGTTCTGTAGGGCTATTCAATGGAAGTGGTGAACAGGATTAACCACCGCCTCATTGATCTTGACCCGTTGGCACACTGATCTCAAGCTTTACCTGTCCGCATTTGCGTGCACCTCATCGTGTCGATGGGTCAATGAAGCTTTAGGTTGCAGTGGTTGGTTACGCTGGCGTGCCGTTTTACAAACTGAGCGTATGTAAATCAGCCGACTGCGCCTCCCGATAGCGGCGTGTTGGATGACCCCTGCTTTCGGCCATCTAGCCGATATCTCTCGTTGCCGTGTGCCAGACGTCTGTTCTGCTGGCCTGCGCCAGCGTTAAAGAAAGTTTCTGAGAAAGCGTCACTGAGAGGATGGTTTAAAACCCCAGCGAGCATAGGCAGAGCAAGGCGCATGGTGGCGGGAAACCGCAGTGTACAAGAGTACATGAGGATTTCGAGCGAACGCGCAACGCCGCTAGGGCAATCGCAGTAGGTTTTAAAACATCCTCTGAGCGCTTGCTCGTCAAACGGACTTTCGCACTTCGTCAATCAACGCATCAGCGAAACCGCTTGTTGAGACTTCGGTGGCTCCGTCCATTTGCCGAGCGAAATCATAGGTTACGATTTTGCGTTTGAGGACCGCCGGATAAGCGTGGCGAATGAGATCGGCAACCTCGTTCCAGCCGATGTACTCGAACATCAATACGCCGCTGAACAGCAAAGAGCCAGGGTTAACCTTGTCCAGATTGGCGTATTTAGGTGCGGTGCCATGTGTTGCCTCGAATACCGCGATGTGATCTCCGATGTTTGCCCCCGGGGCGATTCCGATGCCACCGACTTCAGCGGCGATGGCGTCGGAGAGGTAGTCACCATTGAGGTTTGGAGTAGCAATCACATCAAATTCGGTCGGTCGCAAGAGCATAAGTTGAAACATGACATCTGCGATGCGATCTTTTATGATCACCTTGTCCTTTGGCCGCTTACCACCATAATCATCATAAAGCTCATCTTCTGTGATGGTTTTGTCGCCAAACTCCTCTCGTGCCACCTCGTATCCCCAGTTACGAAAGGCGCCCTCAGTGAACTTCATGATGTTTCCCTTGTGCACCAGAGTAACGCTTTCGCGTTGGTTAGCGATCGCATACTCGATTGCCTTACGTACTAAGCGTTTAGTCGCGAATGGGCTGATAGGTTTTATGCCGAGTCCGGCATCGTCAAAAAAAGTTGCCCCCATTTCTTCCTTCAGAAAGCGCTCCAGCTTGCGCATTTCATCTGAACCAGAGGGGTACTCGATTCCTGCATAGACGTCTTCCGTATTTTCTCGGAAAATGACTACATCAATCTGCTCAGGTTTTTTCAGTGGCGATGGAACACCAGTGTAGTAGCGCACAGGCCGGACGCATGCATATAGATCAAGCGCTTGACGCAGGGACACGTTCAACGAGCGAAAGCCCCCTCCAATTGGAGTTGTCAGCGGGCCTTTGATCGCAACGATTAGCTCTTTGAGAGCGTCAAGGGTTTCTTGCGGAAAATAATTTCCGGCATATTGCTCCGCTGCTTTCTCGCCAAGGTGAAGCTCAGCCCAGTGGACTTTACGGCGTCCCGAATAGGCACGTTCCACGGCGGCATCCCACACCCGTAGACATGCCCGCATGATGTCCGGTCCAATGCCATCTCCCTCGATATATCCCAGCACTGGATTATCCGGAACCACGAGCCTATTTGCCTCGACGGTGAGTTGCTCGCCACCCACGGGTAGCCTAATGTGTTGATAATGCATAGCCCCTCCTTCAGTCTTGTCAGTAACACGTTAGTATATCAGTCGCGGCGGCAGCGAACCTAGCCACTCAGAAGCTGTTTTAAAGATGTCGCGAGCGCCAACGGAGTAAGGTGCACGGCTAGGAATCCTTGCAATGGAGATAGCTCAGAGGCTATCGATGGCTTGTTATGGTTGCGTTTCAATACCGGGCCTGCCGGCCGCAATCAGTAGGGCGCTCAAGCGATGACCGCGCTACTCGTTTTGCCACGTGTCCCTTGGCTAAATAGCTCAGCGATGCGAGAATAGTTGAATAGCATGGTTTGTCGTATATCAGGTGATTTGGAGGGAGCTGAAAGACTACTCTCAACATGTTGCGAGCCCCGCCAGAACAAGCTTACGCCAGCGAGGGCCCGCAGTGTCGAGGCGAGTACGGGATGGCTGGCTCGCGCCACTCCTGGGGCTCGCCCCACCATGGCTGGCTTATAGCGGCTCAAGATCGTTCTTGAGTAGACGAGTTCCGCCTGCCTTGGGGTTCACCGACAGCGGGCCAGCCTGGCGGTATGCAGGAGATCCCTTAGTTCTTTGCCTCGATCCGCTGCGCAGGGCCGCTACGGTACGTAGAGTAGTTGTTAAAACAGCCTCTTAGGAAAACCGCATGGATGAGTGCTTAAGCCAGGACTGCTTTGCCACGGATGAAGCCTATCAGGAATATATTCTGCAGGGAGTGTCGCGCACGTTCGCGCTAACTATCCCCCAGCTGCCATCGCCGCTCGCGCACGTCGTGAGCAACGCCTATCTGCTTTGTCGTATTGCGGACACTATAGAAGACGAGCCGACGCTCGAGCCTGACAAGAAACGCGAATTCGCACAAGAATTCGCCCGAGTTGTCGCGGCCCAAGCTCCGGCTTCGCTGTTTGCGGCAGAGCTCTATTGCAGGCTCTCCCCCAGCACACTCGCGGCGGAGCGGGATCTTGTCTTTAACACGGCGCGCGTGATTCGCATCACCTATGGATTTAATGATACGCAGCGAGCCGCGCTGGAACGATGTGTGCGTATCATGTCGGCGGGAATGGCTGAGTTCCAGCAGCACAAGACAGTCGCCGGCCTGGCGGACCTGCGACAGTTGGACCGATATTGTTATTATGTTGCCGGTGTGGTTGGCGAGATGCTGACCGAATTATTTTGTGATTATCTTGAAGACATGAGGGTACACCGGGCGCAGTTATGCAGGCTTGCCGTATCCTTTGGGCAAGGATTACAGATGACCAACATCCTTAAAGATATTTGGGAGGATTGGCGTCGAGGGGCCTGCTGGTTGCCGCGAGACATTTTTCAGAGCGCCGGTTTCGATCTCGGAGATCTGTCTCCCAATCAGTACCGTCAAGCATTTGGTGCCGGATTACGCGAGCTCATCGGAATCGCACGAGGTCATCTGGTGAATGCGCTGACCTACACTTTGCTTTTTCCCCCAACCGAAAAGGGTATTCGGCGTTTTTGCTTGTGGGCACTAGGAATGGCTATTTTGACTCTGCGTAAAATCTATCAGCATCTCGATTTCCGCAGTGGGCAGCAGGTGAAAATATCGAGACGAGCGGTGAAGGGCACGATACTGGTAACCAATCTCGCTGTTTCGAATGATTTTGTCTTGCGGCGGATTTTCGACCTCTACACTAGGGGTCTTCCGGGTCCGAACAGCCCGGCGGGAATACCTGCCCTTGGACAGTACTAAAAGACGCCATGACTTCATTGTGATAACGAAACGAATTGAGCCGTACAGGTTGCTGCAAAGATTGTTAAGAACGTGCCAGCTAAAGACGCGGGGTAGCAAGTACTCGGCATGCGCCTGAGTGTATATCAGCGAATTTTTTGGCTTCATCCCTACGGAGCTGTTTTAAAACCTGCTGCGCTTGCCCTAGCGGCGTTGCGTGCTGGCTCGGAATCCTTGGACTCTCATGTACGGTGCGGTTCTTCGGCACCGTGCGCCTGCGCTCGCGGGGAGTTTAAAACACCCTCTATGACTCCCTCATTGGGGAAGTCTGCGGGTGTTCGCGATAGCTTCCGACCTTTTTGCGTCGGACCACGGCGTAATGCGCCATGCTAATTCGGCAGGGCTCAGAATATCTTCTTAACGGAGCTCCATTGTGTCGGTGTCAAGGGACTAAAGAATCAGATGATTAGACGAGCCTTACAAGCCGCAGTGCTGTTAGATGAACGGGAAGCCCCGGGTGATTTGCTATTCAAAGAACAGGGGTTTGCGTTAGGAGAATCGGTTGGCCGAGCATTGAATGCTTTGCTTTCGCATCAACACCCAGATGGTTACTGGTGCTATGAGCTGGAAGCTGATTGCACCATCCCGTCTGAGTACATTCTCATGATGCATTTCATGGACGAAATTGATGAAGATCTGCAACCGAAGCTAGCCGCCTATATACGCCACCATCAGGCCGAGCACGGCGGTTGGCCGCTCTATCAAGGTGGCGCATT
The DNA here is from genome assembly GCA_018224385.1 of Gammaproteobacteria bacterium. Taxonomy (GTDB): domain Bacteria; phylum Pseudomonadota; class Gammaproteobacteria; order HK1; family HK1; genus JAGTVB01. Next base: position 18,228 of record JAGTVB010000040.1, on the reverse strand, counting down.
CGACTTGAGCTGTTCAGTAAAAGCCTATTATGCGCTGAAGCTGGTGGGGGACAGCGCTGATGCCGCTCACATGATACGCGCTCGTGATGCCATACTTGATGAGGGAGGGGCAGCACGCGCCAATGTCTTTACACGTATCGCACTCGCTCTGTTCCGTCAGCTTCCTTGGCGTGGCGTGCCTTTCATTCCAGTGGAAATCATGCTCTTGCCGCGGTGGTTTTTATTCCATTTAAGTAAGGTATCTTATTGGTCGCGCACCGTGATGGTTCCATTGCTGATTCTGTACAGTCTCAAGGCCAAGGCGCGCAATCCCCGTAACGTCCATATACCCGAGCTTTTCACGACGCCGCCTGATAAGGAGCGTGACTACTTCACGGTTCGTTCCTCTCTAAATCGAGTCCTGCTTATGCTGGAAAGAACTGCGCGGTTGCTGGAAAATTTCATACCGGCCTGGGTGCGCCGGCGTGCACTGCGGTGCGCGGAGCAGTGGATTATTGCCCGGCTCAACGGCACCGATGGTCTCGGCGCGATCTTTCCCGCCATGGTTAATGCCCATGAGGCCCTTGCGCTTCTGGGGTACTCGGCCGAGCACCCCTACCGGGTCATGACCGGCGAGGCTCTTCGACGTCTGCTCGTAATAGAATCCGATCGGGCCTATTGCCAGCCATGCGTCTCACCCGTTTGGGATACCGCACTGGCGTGCTGCGCAGTGCAAGAAACGGCTGCGGCCCCCGGCGCCGATCAAGCCGGTTTGGATTGGCTGACCACTCAGCAGTTGCTTGAAGAGCCGGGAGATTGGCGAGAGCGCCGGCCCTCGCTGCAGGGAGGAGGTTGGCCTTTCCAGTTTGGCAATGGCCACTATCCCGACCTCGACGATACGGCGGCGGTGGGGTGGGCCATGATTCGCTCGGGGCTTCCTGAGTGTCGAATGCCAATTGAGCGGGCGGCCGCATGGATTTGCGGAATGCAATCAAAAAGTGGGGGGTTCGCCTCTTTTGACGTCGATAATACCCACTATTATCTCAATGAAATACCTTTTGCTGACCATGGCGCACTTCTGGATCCTCCGACCAGCGACGTGACGGCTCGTTGTCTGCTGTTTCTTAAGCTGGTTGACCCACTTCGCTATGCTGACGCGATCGCACGGGGCTTGCAGTTTCTGCGGGAACAGCAGGAAGAGGAAGGCTGCTGGTTTGGTCGTTGGGGCACTAACTATATCTATGGAACTTGGTCGGTGCTGGCCGCGCTGGAGATTGTGGGGGAACGCGATGATGCTCCCGGCATGCAGCGTGCTGTGCGCTGGCTCAAGCGTGTTCAACGCCCTGATGGGGGGTGGGGGGAAAGCAATGATAGTTATGCCGACCGAGACCTCATGGGAGCAGCTCCGCGAAGCACGGCCTTTCAGACAGCATGGGCATTGCTTGGACTGATGGCTGCGGGAGAGGCACATTCGGAGGCAGTGCAAGGCGGCATTGAATATTTGCAGAGAACGCAGAATGCCGATGGGATCTGGCATAGCGATGAGTTTACGGCGCCGGGATTTCCCCGAGTTTTTTACCTCAGGTACCACGGCTATACCAAGTACTTCCCACTCTGGGCGCTTGCGCGTTACCAACGTCTTGGGAACGGCCGCACCCATTGACGGTTACCGGCGTTGTTGTTGCGCTTCCCGGTGAATTCAGGGCATTGAACCGACGCCTGCCGCTGCGTAGCGAGTGTGTCCAGGCGTCACCGAGATTGTGGGTAATGCTCTCCGGGATTGGTCCGGAGCGAGCACGGCGTGCCGCGAACTCCCTGCTTGCCGCAGGGGCAGATGCGCTGGTCAGCTGGGGTAGCGCTGCTGGACTCGATCCTAGGCTATCTTCCGGAACACTCGTGCTAGCGGACGCCGTCGAGGTGCCTGGACCCATCCGTTATCGTGTAGACCGGCGTTGGCGGGAAGATGTGCGAACGCGCCTGAAAGCCAACTTTGCATTGGCGGAAGGAGCCATTGCATCGGCCACGGTAGTGCTGGATTCCCCCGAACAGAAGGCCGCATTGTTTCACCTAACTCACGCCATGGCGGCAGATATGGAAAGCGGCGCTGTTGCGGAAGTCGCCCAGCAGAAGGATCGACCCTTTTTGATAGTGCGTGCTGTTTCTGATCCGGCGGGGATGACGATGCCAAAGCGGGCGTTGCGCGAAATCGATAGCTGGGGGCGTATCCCTTTAACAAGCTTAGCGATGGCGGTGTTTCGCCATCCCCCCGATCTCATTGGCTTACTGGCGCTAGGCAGGGGCTATTTCGCTGCTCTTCGCACCCTTGCCCGCGCCGCGCGGCACTTGGATGGCGGCGGATTGAGCCATCCCTAGGGCGAGTAATCTTTATTTACTTCCTAGGCATTCTGCGGCGCGCGCGGCGGCACCGGCGCTTGCGACCTTATTGAAACAGCCGCTTGAGCCGAGTTCCCGACGGGTCGTTTGCCCTCAGAGTCGCGCCGTCAGAGGTTAGCGGGTTCAGGACACGAACCCAGCTCCGGCGGCCTGGGGGGGCCGCGTACGCCTGGCGAAGTAGGCCTCTACCACACGCACAATCCCCGTGGCATCAAGGCCTATATCGGCCAATAGCTCCTCGCGAGCGCCATGCTGAAGGTAAGCGTCTGGCAGACCGTGATTGATGACGGCAACCAGCGCTTCATGGGCCATAAGACACTCATTGACGGCACTGCCCGCGCCACCGGCAACGGCGTTGTCCTCCACGGTTACCAGCAGCTCATGGTTCGCGGCTACCGTCAAAATCATCTTTTCGTCCAGTGGCTTGATGAAGCGCATATTGACCACCGTCGCGCCAAGCCGTTCCGCAGCCTGCAGACAGGGAGCCAGCATCACCCCAAAGGCAAGCAGAGCGACAGTTTTCCCGTCACGGCGAATTTCCGCCTTTCCAACAGGGAGCGCAGTCAGCTTTTTCTTTACGGCCACTCCCGGGCCGTGACCGCGCGGATACCTTACTGCGCTTGGCTTTCCTAATGTGAAGCCCGTGTACAGCATTTGCCGACACTCGTTCTCATCTGCCGGCGCCATGACGACCATGTTCGGCAGACAGCGAAGATAGCTGATATCGAAGCTGCCTGCGTGAGTTGGCCCATCGGGGCCGACCACACCTGCACGGTCAATGGCCAGTAAAACCGGCAAATCTTGAAGGGTGACGTCGTGGATGAGCTGATCGTATGCGCGCTGCAAAAAAGTCGAGTAGATGGCAACGACGGGTTTCAGGCCTTCGCAGGCAAGCCCCGCGGCTAACGTGACGCTATGTTGTTCGGCAATTCCCACGTCAAAGTACTGCTGTGGAAACTCCTTGGCGAAGCGTACCAATCCGGAGCCCTCTCGCATCGCCGGGGTAATCGCGACAAGGCGCTTATCCTGTTTTGCCATATCACATACCCAATCACCGAATATCTCGGTAAAGGTTGGGCTCGCTGCAGGACGATTGGATGGGAGGATGCCTGTAGTGGGGTCGAAGGTACCCACACCGTGGTATTTTACCGGATCGGCCTCCGCAGGCGCATAACCTTTACCCTTGCGCGTCACCACATGAAGGAGTTGCGGACCCTTGAGGGCACGAAGATTTTGCAACGTTGCAACGAGCGTAGGCAGGTCGTGGCCGTCTATTGGCCCGATATAATTCCAGCCGAGCTCCTCGAACAAGGTACCGGGAACAATGAGTCCTTTGACGTGCTCCTCGGCGCGTCTGGCTAGTTCCCAAAAGGGAGGCATGCGACTCAAGACCTTCTTGCTGCCGGCCCGAACCGTGGCATAGAGGCTGCCTGAGAGAATACGGGCGAAGTAATTCGATAAAGCACCGACATTCGGGGAGATCGACATGTCGTTGTCGTTCAGCACGACCAGCATGTTGGCCTTTAAATCCCCCGCATGGTTCAGAGCTTCGAAGGCCATTCCAGCGGTCATCGCGCCATCACCAATTATCGCCACCACCCGCCGCTCCAGTCTCTGGCGATCGGCGGCGATTGCCATGCCTAGCGCCGCACTAATGGACGTCCCGGCGTGCCCAACGCCGAAGGTGTCATAGGGGCTTTCTGCTCGTTTGGGAAACGGCGCAAGGCCTCCCTGCTGGCGAACACTGAGCATCTGGCTGCGGCGCTCCGTTAGGATTTTGTGCGGGTAGCTCTGGTGGCCCACGTCCCACACCAGGCGATCCTCGGGCGTATTAAACACATAGTGCAGCGCGATGGTCAGTTCGACTGTCCCCAGGCCCGCCGCGAAGTGGCCGCCAGATTGGGAAACACATCGGATGAGAAATTGGCGCAGCTCCCCCGCAAGCGGCACCAACTTTGATTGCGGGAGCTTCCTTAGATCATCGGGCACGTTGATGCGCTCGAGTAGTGGGCTGAGGCTGGCATTGGTGGACGTCATGGCTCGCATCGTATAAAGTTTGTCATCCATTTTACAGCAATTTTACAGGTTGATGCCCATTGATAACAGCTGTATCAATTTTGCGACGATCGAATCGTCGCATGTTCTAAATAGAGATCTTGGCATAAACACGGCATGGGTGAGGATCTGTGATCTAGCGATTAGGAGAACCAGGTAATGAGCGTTCCCTTGCGACAGCAGCTTAAAATTGGCCTTTACGTACTCACGAAAAAGCTTCGCGGCGAGCGTCGCTATCCATTGGTGCTTATGCTGGAACCCCTGTTCCGTTGCAACCTGGCGTGCGCCGGTTGCGGCAAGATTGACTATCCAAAGCAAATCTTAGACCAGCGTCTTTCTTATGAAGAATGCATGGCGGCTATCGATGAATGCGGCGCGCCGACCGTATCCATCGCGGGTGGCGAACCGCTCATTCATAAGGATATGCCTAGGATCGTGCAGGGCTTTATTCAACGCAAGAAGTTCGTGTATCTCTGCACCAACGCATTGCTGCTAAGGAAGCGCATGCAAGACTATTCTCCTTCTATTTACCTCACGTTCTCGATACATCTTGATGGTAATCGCGATCGGCACGACACATCGGTGTGTCAGAACGGCGTGTTTGATAAGGCAGTAGACGCGATTCGCGCAGCAGTGCAGCGAGGTTTCCGGGTCACGGTCAATTGCACATTGTTCGAGGGTGAATCGCCAGAGGAAACGGCACAGTTTTTCGACTATGTCATGTCCTTAGGTGTAGAGGGTATCACAATAGCTCCCGGGTTCCAGTATGAGCGTGCGCCACAGCAAGACGTTTTCCTGCACCGCAAGGCGAGCAAGGAGCTATTTCGCAACATATTTCGCAAAGGGGGGCGCCGCCGCTGGCGGTTTAACCAATCGAGCCTCTATCTTGATTTTCTTGCTGGAAATCAAGGTTATCAGTGTACGCCATGGGGTAGTCCGACGCGCAACGTTTTCGGCTGGCAAAAGCCTTGCTATCTGCTAGTGGGCGAGGGAATCGCCCCCACTTATCGTGTCCTCATGGAGGAGACCGAGTGGGACCGCTACGGTCTAGGGAAAAACCCCAAGTGCGCCAACTGCATGATGCACTGTGGATTCGAACCTACCGCTGTCACCGATGCTGTGTCGAATCCGTTAAAGACGCTAAAGGTATTTCTAGGGGGCCCCGCCACTACCGGCGCTATGGTTCCGGAACTACCCCTCATGTACTCTGCGGGAGATGGCGTGATCTCCAGAGTCCACGTGGCGGCTCCGGAGCGAGTGCCTCAGCGGCGTGAGGTCGCCGTAGATGCTATGGGTTGAATTTCTTCTCTTCGGCGCCGCGCTCATGTGGGTGACGGTCATCTTGGTACCGTGGCGCCCGTGGAGCACCGAGGAGCGGCTTGAGAGCGCGCCGGCTCAGTCGGCAGCGGATCTTGGCGATGTCGTGGTTCTGGTGCCGGCGCGCAACGAAGCTGGGGTCCTTCGTCGAAGCCTTTCTGCTCTCGGGGAGCAGGGCTCTGGATTAACCATCGTAGTCATCGACGACCAGTCCGCGGATAGCACAGCCGAGGTGGTTCGAGGCGTGGCCGGAGACGATATTATCCTCGTGTCCGGCAAGGTGATGCCTGCAGGTTGGACGGGTAAGCTCTGGGCACTGGAGCAGGCGAAGCCGTGGTTGGAACGCCCTTTGACATTGCTGTTGGACGCTGATGTGGTACTGTCGCCTGGACTTATTGCGACGCTAAAGTACAAGCTGAAGCAACAGGGCGGCGGCCTTATTTCCCTGATGGTGCAGCTGCCAACGCAGAGTTTTTGGGCGCGGCTTCTTTCACCGGCCTTTGTCTACTTCTTTAAGCTTCTCTATCCGTTTCGTTTGGCGAACGCAAGCACCTCACGCGTTGCCGCTGCGGCCGGGGGTTGTATGCTTCTCGAGACAAAGGTGCTCAAAGAGATAGGCGCGTTTCACGCTTTTCGCAATGAATTGATCGACGATTGCGCCCTGGCACTGCGGGCAAAGCGCCGCGGCTTTCCAACTTGGATTGGCCTAACGCGGTCCGCCATGAGCGTGCGCCCTCAGGCGGGACTGAGCCCCATTTGGAATACCGTGGCGCGCACGGCCTTCACCCAGCTCCATTATTCAGTCTGGTGGTTGTTGCTATGCACGGCACTGATGGCGGTGGCCTTTGTTGCACCACCGCTGGCGCTTCTTACGACGTCTTTCTGGGCCAAGGCGGCTGCGATGGTCGCCCTACCTGCGATGATGGTGAGCTATTTACCGATATTGAACTTCTATAAATTGCCGCCTTATCTAGCCCTAGTGCTGCCAATTGTCGGAATACTCTACCTGGCGATGACCTGGGATTCAGCTTTGCGCTACTGGCGCGGCGAGCGCTCCCGTTGGAAGGGTCGCGCGTATGTCAGTACGGGTGGTTTATGCGACGATTGCCGCGAACCATAGGCATAGGCATCGTCGCACTAGCGATATTGCTTCCCCTGGGCGCGGTTGTCAGCCAGCCGCCTGATTCGTCTGCGGCGCCGGACACAGACGCGGGTGCAATCACTACTGTGGAAGCATTCCATCAAGCCTTGTTTGCAGTGATGCGGCAAGCCGATACCCTTAGGTTCGTAGATCGCCGGCAGCGGCTCGCACCCGTGGTGCATCGCAGCTTTGATTTTACGACGATTTCTGCCGCCGTCGTGAGTGCAAGCCAGTGGAAGGAACTGACCGAAGCACAACGGTCGAGAATGGAAGAGACTTTCCGCGAACTCACTCTTGCGACCTATGCCGATCGGTTTGATGGCTATTCTGGCGAGCAGTTCGAAACCTTTTCGCAACGCCCTGTGAGGCGGGGCAGAACGTTGGTGCGCAGCGAGCTCAGGATACCCGATAAAGATCCGGTGCAGCTCGATTACGTGCTGCAGCGCGTGGGTGATGAATGGCGGATCGTCAACGTCCTTGCCGACGGGGTAAGCGATCTCTCTGTCAAGCGCGCAGAATACTCTTCAATTCTGCGTACGTCCGGTTTTGAACAGCTGATCGCTCAGCTTCGGAAGCAGATTGCGGAGCTTTCCGCGGACTAATCCGGAAGCTGCCGTTCGATAAATGTTGTGGGTGGCAGCAGAGCAAAGGGATGGGGCGAGTACCAAACGGAGTGTACATGGGAGCACCAGGATTTACGCGCTGCTTCTTCGGTGTTCACCTCAATCGCGGCGCGCCTGCGGCTGTGCGAAATGGCTTCTATCGATTTCATGGTGAATCGCCGCGAAAGACCGCTCCGGCAAGCGGTGCAGATTATAAAGGCATTTCTCGTCGATGGCCTGCCATTCTATTGACGATTTGCTCTCTGGTTCTGTTCGGTTGCGCCACCAATCCCTCGGCTACTCCGAACGCTGATCCCCTGGAGTCTTTCAACCGGGACGCGGACAACTTTAACATGGCGGTGGACCGGGCATTTCTTGAGCCGGTATCCAAAGCCTATGCCCGTGTTACTCCGGATCCCATTCAAGCAAGTATTACCAACTTTTTTGATAATCTACGGTATGTTGGTGTCATCATAAATGTCTTTCTTCAGGGCAAAATCCGCCAGGGCGGGCAAGATGCGGGACGGTTTTTGGTTAACACAACATTGGGGATTGGTGGGCTGTTTGACATCGCATCGCGTATGAATCTGCCGCGGCACGAGGAGGATCTGGGACAAACGCTTTGCACATGGGGGGTGCCTCAGGGGCCATACATTGTGTTGCCATTGCTCGGTCCGAGCACAGTACGTGATTTGCCATCGATTCCGGCGGGTATAGCGACGTCTCTACTAACGCTTGGGCAGCTTTTCATAAGTGATATCGATGTGGCCGTTATCGTTTCCCTGGGCGCCCTTGACGTTGTGAACACCCGCGCCAACCTCAGCAGTGCGGTTCGACTCCGCAATCAGGCTCTTGATCCCTATATTTTTCTGCGCGAAGCCTATTTACAGCGGCGACGCTACTTATGCTACGACGGAAATCCGCCTCTCGAGGATTTCAACGATCTAGATGAGTTCGAGACTGACGGCCTCTCCCCCTAAGACCACTAAGCGGTTGGCAACGGACGGCTATCATATACCGCAGCAAGCCGCGTTAAAGCCTAGCGGCATGGATCGGATGAAGAATTGTAAATGCTCCTCGCTTGGGCCCGAGCGTATCAGTTATGGTTTATCACCGTAGCCGCACGCCCGATGATCGGTCAGCCATTGATGCTCATCGACGGGCACCCGACGCGATAGTTCGGACGTGACTTTAGTCGATTGCGTTATTACTCGTGATGCCGTTTTGCTGCCCGTTGCGCGGTGCTGGATAAGCTGATGTATTGGGTTCAGAGCGTTCTACGCGATTCAGATCTTCTGTATTCCCCAGATCAGGTCGAGCAGGCGTTGGCCCGCATGGCGCGTTCGATTACTGCGACTCTGGGCGAAGCAAATCCACTCATTTTGGTCGTTATGATTGGCGGACTGATCCCCGCTGGAAGGCTTGTTACGAGACTCCCATTTCCCCTGGAGCTCGATTACGTCCATGTGACGCGCTACCGAAGGGGAACGACAGGTGGCGATTTGCAGTGGCGCGTGCGTCCCACGGGCTCCATAAGGGATCGGGTAGTGTTGCTTATTGATGACATACTCGATGAAGGCATTACGCTCGGAGCAATCATGAATTGGTGTGAGCAAGAAGGTGCGCAGGCAGTCTATAGCGCTGTGCTGGTTGAGAAACAGCATGACCGAAAGCCGATTCTCCAACATGCGGATTTTTCCGGGCTGGAAGTCGAGGACCGCTATGTCTTTGGCTGTGGCATGGACTACCAAGGCTATCTGAGAAACATCCCCGGGATTCATGCAGTAAAGGGTTTGTAAGTTGCCTTCGTGCCGGCAGATAGCACGGCATCACCTTCAGGAGTTCTCATCCGATTCGCCTATTCTCGGGAGAGAACATCAGCGCCTTTCTCATCGACCATTTCCAGTGCCTTGCCGCCACCGCGCGCTACACAGGTCAGCGGGTCGTCGGCGACTACGACGGGAAGGCCGGTTTCCTCCACGAGGAGCCGATCGAGATTGCGCAACAGGGCGCCGCCGCCCGTAAGTACCATACCGTGCTCGGCTACATCGGCGCTGAGTTCGGGGGGAGTCTGCTCTAGGGCTGTTTTGACCGCGCTGACGATTTTGGATAAGGGCTCCTGAAAGGCTTCCAAAATCTCGTTGCTGTTAATGACAAAGCGACGAGGTATTCCCTCGGATAAATCGCGTCCGCGCACTTCGGTTTCAAGCAGTTCGTTGGCAGGATAGGCGCATCCGATGGCCTGTTTGATTCTTTCTGCGGTGGCTTCGCCAATAAGCGTGCCATAATTACGGCGCACGTAGCTGATGATGGCCTCATCGAAGTGATCACCGCCCACGCGTAGCGACTCGGCATACACGATGCCGTTTAGGGAGAGGAGGGCAACCTCGGTGGTTCCTCCGCCGATGTCCAAGACCATCGATCCGCTCGCCTCGCTGACTGGCATTCCGGCCCCGATAGCCGCAGCCATGGGCTCTTCGATCAAGAAGACTTCGCGGGCGCCCGCGCCTGCTGCGGATTCTCGAATGGCTCTACGCTCGACCTGTGTTGATCCGCATGGTACACCGACGAGCACCCGCGGGCTGGGGCGCAGAAAGCGATTTTGGTGTGCCTTGTGGATGAAATACTGAAACATCCGTTCTGTGACGGTGAAATCTGCAATGACACCCTCGCGTAGTGGGCGTACAACGGTAATGTGGCCCGGTGCACGACCCAACATCCGCTTGGCCTCGGATCCGACGGCGGCAATGCTTCGGGTTCCTCCTGATCGACCATTTCCTTGTCGAACGGCCACGACTGACGGCTCATCCAGCACTATTCCTTGGCCGCGCACATAGATTAAGGTATTGGCGGTTCCGAGATCGATTGCAAGATCGTTAGAGAACAGCCCTCGAATCTGCTTGATCATTAGCAACTCGTATTCTGGCGGGTAAAGGGTAAGGCGATTGCGGTGCCATAGGACGGCCAACCCTGATGCAAGAAGCGGGTCCGTCAAAATCCTCGACTCGTGCAAGCATATTGCAAATATCTTGCCGGACCATTCCCGAGTGAGAATGATAATAATGAGCGAGCGCTATGGCGGGATTTTCTGAAGAGATTGCGTGGAAGGATTATGCGTGCTTTGTCCCGATCGATTAGATGGCAGGTCTTCCCAGGATTCACCTCATCTTCAGAGTTGCTGCTTGACCGAGAAGACCTGCCGACCGAGAGGGCCTGTTAATGGTAATGGGAGGGAATTCTGCAGGGACGCTCGCTATTTCTTTCCAGCGGCCTGTGCTTCTCCTTTACTGGATACGGTTTCTTTACCTACCTCTCTTCCGAACTCCTTTGCGGGCCCGGCCGCCATCGGTTTGAGCTCAGCCACCCCATGCGTAATAAGTGCTTGCTTGTCATGCGATTTCACGTCCATGTCGATGGCGCCTCTAAATCGGCAGCCATCCTCCAAGGTGACACGCGGAGTGACAATGTCACCCAGGACATTGCCGGAGCGACGAATGACCACTTGCTCGTCCGCGTGGAGATTGCCCTCCACATGACCATCCACCTTAATGACGCGCGCCTTGACATCCGCTTTGACACGACCGTCTTTACCGATGGTAACATTGTTTTGACGGAGATCGATGACGCCCTCGACGCGACCCTGCACGATAAGATCTTCCTCGCCCAACAGCTCTCCGCGAATCGATATGGACGGGCCAATGGTGGCAAGCTCCCGGGCGCGAGCGGTGGGTTGCGCTGCCTCGCTGGGTAGGGCGGCGGGTGGATCAGGCTGCACGTCTTCGGGCTCGATTTTTTTCCACATACTGATGCTACTCCAGGTGTGTACTTCAGGGGCTTAGTGATACCACCCACACGTGTCGATTATTAGCGAGTTGAAGGGATCGAGTGGGCGGAACTCCAGGGTTTATTCGGCCGAGATGTGCCGAACTTTAGAGGGAGCGGGGCCGAGACGGGGGATATTGTTAATACAGCCACTGTGCAGGGGACTACTTCCGGACGGGGTTGTGGGAATGTGCCGTGAATACAGTTGCTGTAAGCTCGGGGCCGCCGTTCTAGCAGCACCCGGTCTCCACAAGCCTATTGCGGCTCACGGGGCATTACTTGCGACGTTCTCAGTATGCGAGCTCACTAACATCGGATAGCGGAACTCATGGCAAAGATTGCGGTTATTGGAGGCACCGGTCTCGATGCTCTTGAAGGTCTGGAAATTGAGCGCCGGGAGTCAATCAGCACGCCTTACGGCGAGCCTTCTGCTCCATTGGCCTATGGGCAGTTGGCGGGCGTCGAGTTGCTGTTTTTGGCAAGGCATGGTGAAGGGCATCGCATCCCGCCACATCAAGTGAATTATCGGGCCAACATTTGTGCGCTTCAGCAGGTCGGCGCCAGTCACATCATTGCCATTGCCGCCGTTGGTGGTATTCGACAGGGGCTGATGCCGGGTCAACTGATTATACCGGACCAGCTAATAGGTTATACGTGGGGTAGGGCCCATACTTTTTTTGAGGAAGGTTCCCACCCGCTGGTGCATATAGACTTTACCGAGCCTTACTGTGAAGCGCTTCGAGTGATGCTGCTACGTGCTGCAGAAATGGCCAAACTCGCGATCATTCCGCAAGGAACTTATGGTGCTACGCAGGGGCCGCGGCTGGAGAGCAAGGCGGAGATTGACCGCCTCGAAAGGGACGGCTGCGACATCGTCGGAATGACGGCGATGCCAGAAGCCGCACTTGCCCGCGAGCTCGACATCTGTTACGCAACTTGCGCCATAGTTGCGAATCCAGCCGCTGGGCGTGCCGGGGGCCCTTTGCTCATGAACGAAATAGTGGCAACTTTAAAATTGGGGATGAAAAACGTCCGCCGGCTACTGGAGGTTGCTGTCGGTATCTTGTAGCTTAGAGGAACGCGCGGAGCAGGAAAGCTAGACGTAACGTGCAATAACGACAATGAATCTTTCCAACTTATCAGGGATACATAAGCAAGTGGGTGTCCTGCGCGTGGCCACGGCGGTCTTAGTGCTTTTCTGCTTGCCCTTCGTGTTCTATCCAGGGGAGGATAATTCGGGATGGCGTGTGATCCCTGTTTACGTGGTTCCCGTCGTCGCGCTCATGCTGATATGGATCCTGCCTTTTGACATGCTGATGAGTCGCGTATTTATGGGGGAAAAGGAAGGCGGGGAGCGCGATCGCTATAAGACGGTCATCAAATTCGATGCCGCTTTGCTCGCAATGCTGTTTTTGTTTTGGGGCCCTTTTTTCTTCAATTTGCTCGCAGAATAACTCTTGAGGCAGGAGCGTGTGGTGTTATAAGCGACTTGATTAATTACCGTGCTGACCTTAGCGTCGTTGCGCGACCGATCATGCCGCCCATCAAACTCACATACTTATTGCAGTGAAGCCCGACGCGTAGTGGGCGAGCTCGCATCAGTCCCAGCGATCATCCCTTACTTGTACCAAACCGTTTTCCACCCGAACAGGAAAAGTAGGGAGAGGTTCATAAGCAGGAGCACTCAATGCTTCTCCCGTCTTGATATCGAATCGTGCGCCATGCCGAGGACAAATTATCTCGCCGCCTTCGACATTGCCGCCTTCCAGCGGGCTGTAGTCATGCGTGCAGACATCCTCTATAGCATAGAATTCGCCATCTAAATTAAAGACCGCCACGGTGACATCCTCTATTTCCACCCGCCGGGATGTGCCGGGAGGAAAGTCGTTGGTAGGCGCCACGTCGACCCATTCCCCCATTGATTTGTTCCTTTAAAGCAACCCGAGTTGCAGTTTTACTTCATCTGACATCCGATCCTGAGACCAGGGAGGATCCCAAACCAGCTCCACGCTGGCGGCTGTGACGCCGGATACCTCTCGAAGCCGTTCTTCCACGGTCGCTGGGAAAGTTTGGGCCACAGGACAGCCTGGTGCGGTAAGCGTCATCTGCACGTCAACCGTCCCGGAAGCGTCCACGTTGAGCTGATAGATTAGGCCCAAATCATAGATATTGACCGGGATCTCCGGATCGAAAATACTACGCAGTGCCTCAATGACCTTCCCCTGAAGGGCTGTGTCGTTCATTTCTTCCTGTCCGTTCAGTTTCTTGAGCCACTCGCTGATCAGTCCTCGCCGGTAATCGTCCGCACCGGCAGCAAGGTTTGCACTGAGAGCCGGATAGTTCCCCGCTCAAGTATCGGTTGGGCACGCTGTCAGTTCTTGCCGCCCAAAATCTTTACTCCGTGCAGATAGTTTTCTCACGCTGGTGCAAGGCGGCATGCATCGTGTGCCAGGCCAGCGTCGCGCATTTGACGCGCATGGGATATTCCTTGACTCCGGTAAGTACCGTCAGCTTTCCGAGCATTTCTGATGGCTCGCCCGCTTGCTCTTCTTCCGTTAGCAATCGATGCACCTCGGCAAACAATGCTTCTGCCCTGCCGACTTCCATGCCTTTCAGTGCCTCGGTCATTAAGGATGCCGATGCCGTGGATATCGCACAGCCGGCGCCTTCAAATCCGGCATCTTGGATTATTCCGTCCTCTACCGTTAGGTAGATGCGGAATTCATCTCCACACAAAGGATTGAAGCCGTGCGCCTCACAGTTATGTCCCAGCGGAATCTTCGGGTAATTCCGTGGATTTCGGTTGTGATCTAAGATGACTTCTTCATAAAGCTCGCGTAGGTCGGTCATCGATCAAATACCTCTCTTGCTTTTTCGATCCCCCGAATGAGGGCATCGACATCTTCCTTGGTGTTATATATTGCAAAGGATGCCCGGGCAGTCCCCGGTATGCCATAACGTGTCATCAGCGGCATCGTACAGTGATGGCCAGCCCGGATGGCGACTCCCTCGGTATCTAAAATGGTTCCGATATCGTGCGGGTGCACGCCATCCATGACAAACGATAAGATGCCGCCCTTCTGAGCTGCGGTACCAATAATGCGCAACCCGGAGATGTCGCTAACCGCTTCGGTAGCACGAGCGAGCAGGGCGTCTTCGTATTCACCGACCGCCTCGAGACCGAATTGAGCTAGGTATTCGAGCGCTGTTCCGAGGCCGATGGCCCCCGCGATGTTCGGTGTGCCTGCCTCGAACTTGTAAGGAACGACGTTATACAAGCTTTCCTCAAACGTGACCCGGCGGATCATCTCTCCACCCCCTTGATAGGGCTCCATGGCTTCTAGGAGGTCCGGTTTCCCATAGAGAATTCCGATCCCCGTTGGTCCATAAATCTTATGCCCAGAGAATGCGTAGAAATCACATCCTAACGCCTGAACATCTACGGGGATATGGGGAACAGCTTGGGCGCCATCGACCAGGACCGGGATGCCGCGTGCATGTGCGGCATCGATGATTTCTCGAACTGGATTGATGGTGCCCAGCGAGTTCGACAAGTGCACGACCCCGACGAGGCGGGTCCGAGAGCCGAGTAGCTCGGCGTATTTATCTAATTGAAGCTCACCGGCGTCATTGATGGGAACGACGCGTAACCGAGCCCCTGTCTGCTGACAGACGATTTGCCAAGGGACAATGTTGGAGTGGTGCTCCATCTCGGTGATGAGAATTTCGTCCCCGGGGCGAAGGCGCGGCCGGGCATAGCTTTGGGCTACCAGGTTAATGGCTTCTGTCGTCCCCCGCACAAAAATGATTTCATGGTGGTGGGAGGCATTGATAAAACGTCCGACGACCTCCCGTGCCTGCTCGTAAGCATGGGTCGCGCGTTCGCTTAGCGTGTGTACGCCCCGGTGGACGTTGGCGTTGTTCCAGCAGTAATAGTCATTGACTGCGTCGATGACGCATTGCGGCTTTTGACTTGTGGCGCCATTGTCAAGGTACACCAGCGGATGACCGTGCACAGTCTGGTTTAGGATAGGAAAGTCCCTGCGCACTCGGTAGGCATCGAACTCGTGCCGGGCAGCGTCGGAATGCATGAGGTAGTTAGGCACGATCATTAGCTCACCAAGCCCTTGATTGCGTCGGTGTCGGGTAGCTGCCCAAGTAACACTTCCTCAACGGCGGTTCGCACCGCCGCAAGATGCATGCGATCGATCACATCCTGGGCAAAGCCGTAAGTGAGTAAGCCGCGTGCGGCTTGTGCCTCAATGCCGCGGGCACGCAGGTAAAAGATCATGTCGTCATCGAGCTGTCCGACGGTCGCACCATGGGAACATTTCACGTCATCAGCATAAATCTCGAGCTGTGGCTTCGTATCCACTTCCGCATCCCGTGATAGCAGTAAGTTATCGTTGGATTGGGATGCGTCGGTTTTTTGTGCGCCGGCATGCACTTGGGTCAAGCCACTGAACACGCCGCGGGCGCGACCGCTCAAAATGCCTCTGTAGTGCTCACGACTCGTGCCCAAAGGCTTGGTGTGGTCGATGCGCGTGTGATAATCCACATGTTGACGACCGGCCCCCAGATACAGGCCGTTCAGGGTGCACTGCGCGCCCTCTGCGTCGAGCACGGCATTAATGTCGTTGCGCACTAGGGAACCGCCAAATGAGATTGAATGGGATGTGAAACGGCTATTTCTTCTCTGCTGGACTTGCAAGGTGGCGATGTGAAAAGCGCTTAAATGTTCCTGCTGTAGTTTATAATGCGTAACTTCGGCATTATCTCCTACGACCACCTCCGTCAGGGCATTGGTGAAATAGCCGTTTCCTCCGAGACTCACATAGCTTTCGATGACAGTTGCCTCAGATCCTTGCTCCGCCACGATGAGGTTGCGTGGATTAACAAACAATTCCTCCTGCGTAGTGGCAACGAATAGCAAGTGAACCGGATGTTCGAGCACTGTGTCACGAGGAAGGTACAGAACGGCGCCGTCTCCCATGAAGGCCGTATTGAGCGCGGTAAATCCGTTTGCATCCGCATCGGCATAGCGAGCCAGATAAGGCTCTAGGCGATCCGGATTATCCGCGAGCGCCTTGGTAAGGCTGCACACGGTTGCCCTTCCAGGGAGTGCGCCAGGTTCTGAGAGCTGCGGTGTGTATTGGCCGTTAACGAACACCAGCCTATGGCATGGAAGGGCAGCAAAGAAAAACCTTTCCAGATCTTCGGGAATCAGCCCAATGCACGATTTGGGCATGGAACGGAACGCGCGCTTTTCGATCGGTGTGACGCGTGTATATTTCCAATTCTCATCCCTTGCACTCGGAAATCCCATCTGCGCAAATCGTTCAAACGCGCCCTGGCGCGTTTTTTCAACCCACGTAAGGCCCGAACCAGGCAATTGGGCTCCAAGGGCACTCAACTCCCTCCGGTAGTGGTCCAACTGAGCGGCGGCAATGGTCATGCGTTGGCTGCCTCCTTCTCAATCCAGCCATAGCCTTCTTCCTCCAGATGCTCTGCCAGGCTGCGATCCCCCGACTTCACGACTCGACCTTGGGCTAGAACATGTACGTGGTCGGGCACGATGTAGTTCAGCAGTCGCTGATAGTGGGTTACGACGATAATGGCGCGTTCCGGGCTGCGCAAGCGATTTACCCCTTCCGCAACCGCCTTCAGGGCGTCAATGTCGAGCCCGGAATCGGTCTCATCAAGGATGGCCAGACGCGGTTCCAGAAGTGCCATTTGCAGGATTTCATTGCGTTTTTTCTCACCGCCTGAAAACCCCTGATTGACCGCCCGCTTGAGCAGCGCCTCGTTCATACCGACCAATTTAATCCTGGTTTTCATCAACTGCATAAAGTCCATCGCATCAAGCTCGGGCTCGCCACGATGTTTGCGTAACGCGTTAACTGCGGCCTTCAGGAAGTAGGTATTGTTTACACCGGGAATTTCCACCGGATATTGAAACGCCAAGAAAATCCCTTCCCGTGCCCGTTCTTCGGGGGCCAGGAGCAACAGATTCTGGCCCTCATAGGTGATTTCTCCTTCGGTAATGTCATACCCCTCGCGCCCCGCCAGAACATGCGCGAGAGTGCTCTTACCCGATCCATTGGGACCCATGATAGCGTGTACTTCTCCGGGCATGATCTGCAGGTCGATGCCCTGCAAAATATGCTTGCCTGCGACACTCACATGTAGATTCTTAATGCTCAGCATTCGCGAGTCACCCATAAAAGTCTTTAGTTTCTTTATCCAACGGCACCTTCAAGGCTCACACTCAGCAGCTTCTGAGCCTCCACCGCGAATTCCATGGGAAGCTCTTTGAAGACTTCCTTACAAAATCCATTTACGATCATGGAGACGGCATCTTCTTCCGTGAGACCGCGCTGCATACAATAAAAAAGCTGATCCTCGGCGATCTTCGAAGTGGTTGCTTCGTGCTCAATCTTGCCGGTCGGATTTTTTGCCTCAATGTAGGGAAAGGTATGCGCGGCACTCTTATCGCCCATCAAAAGTGAGTCGCACTGAGTATGGTTCCTGGCATTCTCTGCCGTCTTGCCCACATGGACCAAGCCACGATAGGCGTTCTGGCTATGACCTGCCGAGATGCCTTTGGAGATAATCGTGCTGCGGGTATTCTTGCCGATATGCACCATCTTTGTGCCGGTGTCGGCCTGTTGGTAGTTGTTAGTGACTGCGACCGAATAAAATTCGCCGACGGAATGATCCCCGCGCAGCACACCACTCGGATATTTCCAGGTAATGGCGGAGCCGGTTTCTACCTGCGTCCATGAAATCTTGGAATTCGCGCCGCGGCACTCGCCTCGCTTGGTCACGAAGTTATAAATGCCGCCTCGGCCCTGTTCGTCGCCAGGATACCAATTCTGCACGGTCGAGTACTTTATCTGCGCATGCTCCAGTGCGACG
>JAGTVB010000039.1 GCA_018224385.1 Gammaproteobacteria bacterium | reverse complement strand
GCCTCAACAGGTGCACGTTAGAGATAGGGGCGCATACGAGATGTGCTGTCATCAATCCAAAGAGGAACAGAGGAACCGCCATCAGCTAGCGGGGGCCTGGCTCTCGAAAAAAGCGCATTGGACGCCCGGCACGGCGTCTACGGCACCGGCGCAAGAAGGCCTTTTCTCGACCTCGTTCTTCTCCCTCAGGGCGCGACTCCGATGGTCAACAGATGGTTCCTATACGTCTCGCGCAGTTTTAGCTTGAAGAGCTTCCCGGTGGCGGTATGGGGCAGTTGGTCAACGAATACCACGTCGTCCGGGATCCACCACTTCACCACTTGACCTTCGAAGTAGTGCAGCATCTCATCACGGGTAAGGGTGCTCTGGTCACGGCGGACCACAATCAGCAGGGGACGTTCGGCCCATTTCGGGTGGGTCACGCCAATGGCCGCCGCTTCGACCACCTCCGGGTGCCCGATGGCAATGTTTTCCAGCGCGATCGAGCTGATCCATTCGCCGCCCGATTTGATGACGTCTTTGCTCCGATCGGTGATTTGCGCATACCCCTGTGGGTCGATGGTGGCGACGTCGCCGGTCGAGAACCACCCGGCTTCGGAATGAGCGTCGGAGTGTGGCTCATTGAAATACCCGCGACAGACCCACGGCCCTTGCACTGTTAGATTGCCGAAGGATTCCCCATCGTGGGGGAGGGGCTGGTTCTGGTCATCGATGATCCTCATGCGGACGCCGAACAGCGGTCGGCCTTGCTTGGCCTCGCGTTGGTAGCGCTGTGCGGGCGTCTCCTCGGACATGCCGTGCCTGGGTCTGTTGATGGTGCCAATCGGAGACGTCTCGGTCATGCCCCAAGCATGCAGCACTTGGATACCAAAGCGTTCCGCAAATGCTTCGATCATCGAGCGGGGCGGCGCCGCGCCACCGATAACCACCCGTTCGAGAGAACTGCTGGTCTGGCCGCACGCATCGAAATACTGCAGCAAGCCGAGCCACACGGTCGGCACGGCCGCTGAAAACGTCACCTGCTCGCTTTCGATCAAGTGATGAAGGCCCGCGCCATCCGTGACAGGCCCCGGCAGGACCAGCTTGCAGCCCACCATGGGTGCCGCATAGGGAATACCCCAGGCGTTGGCGTGGTACATCGGCACTACCGGCATTACCGTATCCCGTGCCGCCAACCCGAAGTTGTCCGGCAGGCTAGCGGCGTAGGTGTGCAGCAGCGTCGAGCGGTGGCTGTAGAGGACACCCTTCGGATTCCCCGTGGTACCGGAGGTGTAGCAGAGGGAAGACCCGGTATGTTCATCGAATTGCGGCCAATCGAGCACATCGGAGTGGCTGTGGACCAAATCTTCATAACAGATGACGTTGGCCAAAGGAGTCGGAGGCATGTTGGCGTGGTCCGTGAGTATGACGATGCTCTTAACCGTTGCCAGCTGCTCCGCCAGTTCCTCTACCAAGGACATGAACGATAAGTCCACGAACAGGCAGGCATCCTCGGCGTGATTGATGATGTAAGCGATTTGCGGGGCAAAGAGCCTCGGATTGACGGTATGGCAAATGGCACCGACCCCAGAGACCGCAAAGTAGATCTCGAAGTGACGATAGGTGTTCCAAGCAAGGGTGGCGCAGCGATCCCCGCGCTGAATACCTATCGAGTCCAGCGCATTGGCGAGCTGTCTCGCTCGTTGGTGCGCTTCACGATAGGTGTAGCGATGGAGCGGACCCTCTACGGTGCGCGTGGTAATCTCGGTGTCGCCGTGATAGTCGTCGGCATGCTGAATGAGCGACGATATCAAAAGCGGCGTGTCCATCATTAAGCCTAACATCCCTGCCTACCCTTTCCGCGAATATTGTTTTGGTTGATCGCCGGTATCTGCGCGGTGATAGCGGCGTCACTCATCCAGAGGCCGAGCGCACGACCCTCTGCGGGCAGTGCCGCCGCACCCAACTTGCCGTCGCAATCGACGGGTGAGTCATATAGGGGGCGCCATAGGCCTCCATAATGCTCGTCGTCGGTGGCAAAGCTGAGTACGCTGTCGGTAATGGCAGACGACGGCGCGGCAAGCGCTTCCACTTTCAGACCGTCGAATATCCAGCGGGCGCAGGGTTTCGGGTTGATGTCAACCGGCGGTTCGTTATTCGGGTGTACCGTGGCCGCCTGGTAAACAATCGAACGGAAAGGCCCGGCGTTGCCGCCATCCTCGCTGGCTACAGCCCAGAGCGCCCCTTTGGCGTCCAAGTAAAAATCGGCGATGGCACGTCTCTCACGCACGTTGGGCCGCAGGGAGGGTGGGTGGACCGCCGCGCCAGCCCTTCCCGAGGGTGGCCAGAAGAGCGTGCCCGCCGCCGGATCGAAATACCCCCAGTACAGCACTCCCTGGGGATATTGCGTCGACCCACCCCGCTCGCCGAGCAGCAGCAGAACCCGGCCATCTCGGCGGGAAGCGCAGGCCATCGCCTCAAAGTTATTCGGATGTGGCGCACCACGGGGCATCGGCAGGGTCTGGCGCAATCGTGGGTTCTTGCCGCTCAGTTCGAAGTGGAAAATGCGCGCCGCCCGTCCTGCGGAAGGACTGCTTTCCGCCGCCAGAAAGCCGCCGTCGGGCAGGGCGCAGAGTGCTTCCAGATCCGTGGCCCGGCTGTGCGGCGATGGCCAGTTGGCGGTGTCCAGCGGTTCGTATTGAGGTGCGCCTTTGCCGGTCACTCGAAGCAGACCCAAGCGGGGTCCGGCACGCTTGAAATCGTGTACCACCAGATAGGTTTTCGGGTCCAGTCGGGTCATGCCACTGTAGCCCATCGCCGGTGGCGCAACGCCAGTCGCAGCCGGCGGTTGCACGGCGCAGCCAGGCAACGAGAGGCTAAGGCACAGCACGGAAAGCAGTGCGGCGTTACTAAATATGGATAATTTAAATGGCATTGGCCAAACCTGTCGGGGCAATACAACTTTAAATTATCTCACACGAAGTGGCGGTATTCAGCCACGAGCAGCTGCGTTGGCTGCGTCGGTTTATCGCATTGAGAAATGGCGTGCCTTTTCCACGATTGCATCGCTTATCTGATGGCTGATGTCGCGGCGCTTGCCGAAGAGTTTCCAAAGGTGTTTCCTGGACTGGACCCG
>JAGTVB010000038.1 GCA_018224385.1 Gammaproteobacteria bacterium | reverse complement strand
CTCAAAGTGCCCCGGGTACGCACACATCTTCAGCCCCAGCTGCTCCACCGCCTGCTCCGAAATCGCCGTATCGGCCGGCGCTCGCCAGTCACTGCCCACATAGGGGCTCCAGTCGACAAGAAATTGCTCTTTTTTCCTGCGGATTTGGATCATGGGGCGGGACACGACCTGGTTGGCTTCCAGAGCCCCCAGGTAATCCGCCACCATTTGCTCAGCTTCTTGTTCCTTGAGTATGTTCTCGCCAATAAGCTGATCCGCATAAATCTGGCGGACGCTTTGGTGTTCGCGAATCTTCTTGTACATCATCGGCTGGGTGACCAACGGGTCGTCGGCCTCGTTATGCCCATACCGGCGATAGCAGACCATGTCAATGACCACATCCTTGTTGAACGTTAGGCGGAAGTCCAAGGCCAGCTGCGTCAGAAACACCACGGCCTCGGGATCATCCCCATTGACGTGAAAAATAGGGGCCTGAACCATTTTCGCCACGTCTGTAGCGTAAAGCGTCGAGCGGGAATCCAGCGGATCACTCGTGGTGAAGCCGATCTGATTGTTGACCACAATGTGGACGGTACCACCGGTGCCATAGCCTCGCGTCTCGGACAGGTTCAGGGTTTCCATCACCACTCCCTGACCGGCGAAGGCGGCATCTCCGTGAATCAGTACGGGCAGCACTTGATTACGTTCGTGGTCATTGCGCCGCTCCTGGCGGGCGCGCACAGATCCTTCCACCACCGGGTCGATGATCTCCAGGTGCGATGGATTGAAGGCCAGTACGATGTGGATCGGCCCGCTTGACGTGTTGACGTCCGATGAGAATCCAAGATGATATTTCACATCCCCGGATCCCTTACCGACCCTGACCTTGCCCTCGAACTCGCCGGACAAAACCTTCGGATGCTTACCGAAAATATTGACCAACACATTCAGGCGGCCTCGATGGGCCATGCCGATAACTATCTCCTTAACGCGGCGGCTTCCTGAATACAGGATTAACTCGTCAAGAAGTGGAATTAGGCTTTCTGCGCCTTCCAGAGAGAAGCGCTTTTGGCCGACATATTTCTTGTGCAGATATTCTTCGAGCTTAGTGGCCGCGGTGAGCCGCTTCAGGACATCGCGTTTTTTGGCACGGGTTAGCCCATACTGGCCGTGCGCACCTTCTAACCGAGCTTGAATCCAGCGTTTTTGCTCCGTCGACGTGAGATACATATACTCAGCGCCGATGGACCCACAGTAAGTATTCTGAACGGTAGCAAGAAGATCCTGTAAAGGTGCTTCGGGAGGACCTACCAAAGAACCGCTGTTAAAGACTTTATCGAGATCGGCTTCCACCAAACCATGAAAGCCTGGCACCAAATCCGGTACCATCGGCCGCTCATATAGATTCAGGGGATCGAGATTGGCCTGACGATGACCACGGAAACGATAGGCATTGATGAGCTGTAAGACAGCGGTTTGCTTTCCTGCGAGCGTCGATAACGATCCTAAACTCCCCTCGTCTCTCACATTGCGCCGAGCGTCAGAGGCGACGCTGGGCAAGCTTTCGAAGAAGGCCCGCCAATCGCGGTTGACATTTTCGGGTGCCTCGAGGTAGATCTCGTAAAGACGGTTTAAAAAGTCAATATTTCCTGCGTTGAGTAGAGAGCCGTGTGACATGGTTTCTGAGTTCAGGTTAGCGAAGCGATGACCGAACACTTGAGCGCCTTGCACGCCGTAAAGTCCCGCTGCAGCAAGGGTGTGCCTAAGCTCAATAGGAGCAGCAACTTAAAGAAATATAGCGGCATCGCAGCAGGTTTGGTTAAGTAATGACGCTGTGACCTTTTGCCACTCCTGAGCGCCTGATTCCGTTCTCTCGACTCTAGGAACATTCCTAGGATAACTCCGGTTATGCTGGCCCGCGAATCGATGTTCATCAACTGAGACCACGCATAGCAATAGCGCACGGCGACTCGCATCCGCTGCTCTAGAACTGAAGACGACTAAACCAAGAGCCGCCGCGTACTACCTGACCATCCAACACGATCGATTTAGGGTGAGCAACCAAGCCAGGACCCAGTCGATCTTTGGGGCTTGTCCATACCTTCTCGCCAGCAGAATCTGGTTATGAGAAAGCATACGCTCCGTTTTGTTAGTAGACAATGCATTCAAGAAACAGTTCGTATCTTTTCCACTACATATCGTAAACGAAGGTTGTTTCCCTTGATCTCCGACTTTCTCCCAAAACCGTTCAAACTTTAGGTATCATGCGAGTACCCTAGGGAAGCTGCTCTACATACACGGGCGCTGCGCCACAAGATCGTCCAAAGGGGAACCGGTATACGCTTCTACCGGATGTAAGAATGGCGCAGCCCCTCGTGGAGCATATAGCCCAGGCGTCGGGGTCCGCACGAAGGCTACGCGTCCCGCTCGGGGAGGGGACGCAGCCCAGCGCGAGGCGGCGTTACAGGGTACTAACCATAAATATGTGGAAACATATGTGGAAACACAAGCACAAGTAGAAAAGAGGAGACAATGCGATGAAAACGCCGGTACGTGTTGCCGTCACAGGTGCAGCTGGGCAAATTGGGTATTCCTTGCTCTTTCGTATTGCGTCTGGAGAAATGCTTGGGGAGGACCAGCCTATCATCCTTCAGCTCCTGGAGATTACCCCTGCACAGAGAGCACTAGAGGGTGTGGTAATGGAGATTTACGATTGCGCTTACCCCTTAATCGATAACATCATCACCACGGATGATCCCAACGTGGCATTCAGAGATGCCGATTACGCTCTATTGGTCGGTGCCAAGCCCCGTGGAAAGGGCATGGAGCGCAAAGATCTGTTGAGTGAAAACGGCAAGATTTTTGGTCCCCAGGGGAGGGCACTGAACGAGCACGCAAGCCGAAAGGTCAAGGTTATGGTGATCGGAAATCCGGCCAACACCAACGCCCTCATTACCATGAAAAGCGCTCCCGATCTCGATCCACGTCAGTTTACCGCCATGACCCGGTTGGATCACAACCGTGCTGTCAGTCAGGTGGCCCATAAAACGGGAGCGAAGGTCACAGAAGTCAAAAAAGTGACGATATGGGGGAATCACTCCGCTACCCAATATCCGGACCTGAGTCACGCTACCGTAAACGGTAAGCCGGTCGTGGAACTTGTGGATGAAGGCTGGGTACGTAATGAATTCATACCGCGAGTGCAAAAACGTGGGGCAGAGATTATCGAAGCTCGCGGCAGTTCGAGTGCTGCATCGGCGGGGTATGCGGGGCTCGAGCACATTCGGGACTGGGTACGGGGCACACGTGAGGGAGATTGGGCGAGTATGTCTATCCCCTCCGACGGAAGTTATGGAATTTCTGAGGGTCTGATTTACTCATTTCCTGTGACGATTCGTGGAGGCCAGTATGAGATTGTCCAAGGATTGGCTATTGATGATTTTAGCCGCAGCAAAATGGAAGAGACAGAGAAAGAACTGAAAGAAGAGCGCGACGCCATTAAACACTTGCTCTAGTCGCTGCCAAGCTAACGAGTTCAGGAGCTAGAGCCATTCGACGCCCCTAAGACGCTCTTTTTAAGAGCTACTCTACGGTTACTACCATAGCGGTGTTGTGCGGCGGCTCGACAAAACCAACAGGAACGTTATGAACAGCTCCAGGAATGGGACCTCTCTTAAACCCTCTCGTAATATTCCATCCTGGTTATGAGCCGCCGTATGTTTTACGCTGCGCGCGTTGGCGATATTCTAAGCGTGGCGTTCGAAAAGCGCAGGTAAATATCCAGAACTCGAACAGCCAACGTCCGTGGTGCGTAAACACCAAAAGAGATCGTTACCGAAGAACGATCCCATTGGAAACCGGTTTGCGGCTGCTTACCACCCACCTTTATTTAGAGAGGGTGGTTGAGACCCAGCGACGGTAGCTAGAGCGAAGGCGCACGGTGGCGAGCCAAGGTGGTCAGGAACGATTTTGAACAGCGGTCAGGCTCGCCTGTTCGGGGGCGGCCCTACGGATGGGGCGAGTAAACCGTCATGTACGTGGGGATACAAGGATTCGGCGCCAGCGCGCAACGGGGTACGGCATGCGTAAGCCTGGTCTTAAACATCCTCATGGGCCGCTCACGCCGGTTTCACTACAACCTCTGGGTTGCAGAGAAATTTCCGACAGTCAAGGCCGCAATCCAGCTTCGCGTCAAGCGCTGCGTCCAGTGCTGCATATCCGAGCTCGCCATGTGCATGGTTTCATCCAACCTGCGTGTTCGTAAGTGCCACAGGTCAAAAACTGGCCACAGCATACCCTCCGGTAGGTATGCAGAAGCAGGAAAATCGATACCAGTATTGGGAATAACTATTCGCCTATCCCTGGACGTAGCAGTACTGGGCTGGGTACCTTCTCGGTAAATCTGCTCGAGCGAATCTTCTGTGCTTGCCGACACGACGGCAACTAGGTACGAAAGAAAGTCTGCGCCGGTGTCGCCAACGTTAATCCATCGCTCATATTGCTCGCCGCAAGCTCTTAATTTCCCTATCCAGTTTGTCACGGTGATAACATAGGACCGCAGTTTAGACACGATAAATGTTGCGCTGCAGCATAACGAATAAAGACCTCATCTGTCAAGGGTGATGGCTTTGCCGGAAGCGGAATGGCTGCAGCCATGCTGATGGTTTGTGGCAATCCCTCGTCAACGTGAGAGTGCAGGGAGCCTCTTGCCCGAGGCCTAGCTACAGTGTTCGAAAAAATTTTCGCTTCCGGATTAGAGCGAAACGGATCGGTGCGGCGCTGGAAGGCTTCGTACATCATTGAACGTCTGCACTTAGCAGATGTGCTCACCTAACATAATCGTCTACGGTTCATAAAGATACCGTCATCAGGCAGGAGAGGGCTGCAGCGAAGGCCGAGGGGGGATCGTAACGCGCTGGAGATGTGCGCTGTGCCCTCATTGTCGGGATTGCGGCATATCGGCCGCCGTCGAGCGTCAGGGCTCGTGACGATGCAGGAGCACAATAACGACCATGGGTGTGCTCGATAAACGCTAATAAGCCACTGTTTTTACAAACTATCGCGACGTGAATGCCGCAAAAAATATGCGGTGGCACAGGTCTTGTATCAAAACCAGCCGCGCGACGGAATCGATTGCACCGGAAGTATCCTCCGACGCTTGAATTACCTCCCGCCGCTAACGCGGCTCATGATCATGGGTAATCGTGGGGAAATCGATTAAGGGGTCCGAGCGCTTCCGGCAAAAGGAGTAGCGTGCCGGTAAGGGGCAAGGCTGTTGATGCATGGAGGTGTGTGAGCATGCAAGCTCGATTCTGGGCTGTGGATGAACCGCCACAACAAGACAATGGAACGATTGTCTCAAGTAATTTAAGCGAATTTGTATCGCATTTATCGTCCCGCACAAAGGTACCGTCTCGCCGGCTTGAGGAATATTTGACGTGGCCTGACCAGGAACTACGGCAGGAGGTCCAGAGTGTAAGCAAGCTCTTGAGAAGATTCTCCAAGGCCGTGGTGAGCTCCATGGAAGACACAGCCAGCATCGACGCATTTTGGCAAGAGGTCGATCTGAAATCCATCTCTCGGGACCATGACTGGCGTTCAATTTTCTCTTCTTTGCGGCATGCCGGCTTAAGCCACCTCGAACACAAGCGTGCTGTGCTGGTGAAGTACCTTCAGTATCTGACTTTCCGCAAGCGTCTTCTGGAGCTTATCTGTCTGCGAAAACCCGAGTCTAGCAGTCCTCGCGAAACTGTGCCGGGCTACGTTTCCACCACCAGCGTTGATGATAACGGCGGTGCAGGTACCGAGGTCGCGCCGTCACCCAGCGCACAACACCCTAACGGTCGGGATTTCGTCCGGTTGCCACTTGGGGAACCCATCGAAATTCCACTTCCGGCGGGGCGAGAACTCAAACTGATGCTCGCAGGCCACATGTTTCGCATAGTAGGGGCAACACCACCGATTCTTGTGGATCAACACGGGGTGACCTATTTCCTAAAGGAAGGCAAAAATATGCTGGGAAGGCATCCTCAGAACGACATCGTCGCGAATCCGGATTTTCGCGATATATCGCGCGCTCATCTACTTATTGAGTGGCAGGGAAACCATGCGCTCACCGTGACGGATTTATCCTCTCGCGGCACGTTTATTGCTCTCCAACATTTGCTCCCGATCCCCAAAACGGAAACCGTCATTCAAGCGAGTATTTTGCCGAGCTTTGCCGTCTGATTTTTTGAGGGGCCATCGGATTGTCACGGGTGTCCGGCATGAATGCCGGACTCAAGTCGACAAGGGTGTCTTCGTGACGCCCCTTGAGGCAAGGCGATTGACTGCTACCTCGGCCGAGGATTGACCATGGCGCAAAACCGTCAGCATATATACCATCACATTACCAACGGATTCAGCAGCAGGTGACATCATGGAAGCCGAGTGGTTATCGGATGCATGCAAGCTCCCTGACGAGGTCATAAACTCTCTGCGGCGGATTGCGGTGCGAGCAGTCGAAGAGAAAGAGCTATAGCGCGGAGCTTATCGCGGATGTTTTGGGTATCAGTCGCAGCAGCCTTTATGGCCAGGTGGGCGGCTGAGTTCCGACGGCCTTCGTGGCATTGGTAAAAAAAAACCGACCGGTGAAGTAATCGATGAATCCGAACACCTTATACCCTTTGCGCTTGCCGGAAGTGGGAACGGTGGGTTGCTGACCTCTCCGCCCCCAAGTGTAGGTGAGGGTGGCCCATTGCGAAAACGAGGCTTCATCACCAAACAACAAGTAGGCATTCTTTCGCTTGGCCTCGGCAAGGATTGCCGGCCACTGCGTGGCGAGCCGCTTTTCGCGTGCCGTCGGGTCCAAATGCGCCGACACAAACCGTGCTTTTAGGTAGGAAAAGCCCAGACGCTGAAGCAGCTGGCTAATGTAGTGAACGGCGTAAAACACGCCAAAGCGCTGGTAAATCACATGTTACACCATCGGGCAACGCCAGCAATTGCCGAACAACCCCCAGCATAGCTGGCCCCTCATCGAGAAGCCTTGTCAATTCTCGTTTCTGAGATTTGGTCCACTTAGGGGGTCTGCCTGGCGACTTCTTTGATTCCAACCCAGTTACCCCGAGCAGCAAGCACTTGCGCAGCCAAGCGCGCACCGCCTCGGCCGTCAAATTCAGGAGGCGAGCCACGTCGCGTATCGGTCTGTTTTCCCTAGGCGCCAGGATCGCTAGAAACCGTTTGGTGGCCCTCAGATCGCCCCTGGTTTCGGCCGCCCTCAAGTGAGTCAGCAGCGCTTCACGTTGCTCACTGGACAAGACCAAGCGGAAACTGAGCATGGCTACAACCTCCCTTTCGTAGAAGCCACGCACAATGCCTCAGCGCCCAAAAAAATATCCAGACCATCGTAAGTGCAACCCATAAATACCAACATCTTTTCTTAAGAGCTATAATGGCTCGCCTCTATCCGGAATTCATCAAACATCCCCGCCACCAGCCCTAAGTGGCCTAGGTGACGGCTTTTATAACAGCGGGTCCACCATGGTTCCGGTTTCAATGTGGGCTGCCATTTTTACCTCCTTACCGATAGGCACTGCGGGTAGTGTGTAGGGCCTAGGGGAAAAATGGCAACTCAAGCTTGGGGTGTGTGGAATGTGGGATAGAGAGTAGACCCAGAATGGCTAGCACATGAGGGGGCGGCGGGGCGTCACGCACAACGCCGTTATGACAAGCGTCGTCGCTTTTGGAACCGCTTCAAGAATGGGAATCGAGCGTAGCCATTACGCGTTGTCGCTACTCAGCAAGAGTGTCTCGGGGGCTTTCGAGTGCTCTTTTTTCAGCAAGCTCTCATGAGCGACCGCAACGCCGCGGCTCATACTGGCACCGGAGGCTGTCTATTGACAACGAGTTAGCGGCGGGTTAGGGTTAATACCATCGATATAGTGTGAGGGTACACAATGCAAGCAGGTACTTTGCCTTGATGGCGCGAGGAGGACTGTTATGCATGACCGCCGGCCAGAGGATTTCTATGATCCGTGGGACGAAAATGGGCCAGTGGAGATCGAGAGGTCACCCGAACATTCGATAGCCAGCCAACACCTCTTGTTGACACTGATGCGCCGTGTGCGCGGAGTTTTTCGCACATTGCCGAGCAGGTGGCTGCGCCCACCAAGCTGATCTCCGCTACTCATCCTTTCTATGGTTAATCGCACTTCTCTTGGCCGCCTGAGGAGGCGTAGAAGGTTGTTCCCTATGTGGGTGTGGCGGCGGTCGGTGCGGTAGAACGGGCTCCAAGCCATTTTCGGAGAGCGGCTGCCCAGCACGATAACGGAGCGCTACTTGGCCGGCGCAGGAGATCCAAGGGTCTCGGCTAATAGGCGTTTTGATTGCATGCGCTCTCGGAGCTTCCAAAACTTTGCAAACACCACGTCATTCGGTTCCTTTCCGCCGCTGCGAAATGTCGTGTGCCGGATCGCCGGACGATGACCGATAAGGGGCAAGCTGAAGCTACGGTGCCGGCACTTTTGCTTTGGACTCCGGACCGCCAGGGTTCCTAAGGGTCTCGTCTTGCAATTGCAGCCTTTCGAGATGCCGGTGCATTTCATTCATCTGACGGCGCATCGCCTGCATATCAGTATGTATGGCGCGCACCATTTCGTCGGTAACATGCGTTACCGCCGCCACAGTTTGTTCTTCCTCGTCACGCCGCTCACTTTCCATGGCACTTACAATAATGGCGATGAATAGGTTCAATACAGTGAACGTTGTCGCCAAAATGAAGGGCACAAAAAATAGCCAGGCGAGTCCATAAACCTCCATGACCGGCCTAACAATGCCCATCGACCAGCTCTCAAGCGTCATGATCTGGAACAGTGTGTACATGGAGTTCCCAAGCGTGCCGAACCATTGCGGAAATGCCTCGCCAAAGAGTTTGGTGGCGATTACCGCGAAGACGTAGAAGAGCAGCATCAGAATACCCACGATGGACGAAAGGCCCGGAATGGCGGCGAGCAGTCCACCCACGACGCGACGCATGTGAGGAATAATCGAAATAAGCCGAAGCACCCTCAGCACGCGCAAGGCTCTAAGCACCGCCAACTCGTCAGTCGTTGGCACCAGGGCAATGGCAACGACTGAAAAATCGAATAAGCTCCAGGGATCGCGGAAGAACTGCGAGCCACGGGCAATTACCCTTAGAGTAATCTCAACGACAAAGACACTGAGGATGATGCGATCGGCCGTAAGCAATACTGCACCAATGTGGTCTGTGATTTGCTTCGAGGTTTCCAGGCCGAGGGTAACTGCATTAACGGTAATGAGCACAGTGATAAAAGCCTGAGCTCGCTCTCCCTCCACGATACTCCCGAGCCACGCTCGCCAGCCAGAGCTTCCTGTTGTAGGCACGTGATATATCCTTTTCCTTGATTTTATTGGTATATTTTTTATGGCCCGGTAAGGGCTGATGCTAAAGATTGAGGACTGTGAGTCGCCCGATTGCAGATCTCTCCTAAGAGTGCTGTGTCCTCACTGGCGCAATCCAATAAGCGCTGGCAAGTGTACCTTTAACACTAGGATCAATCACTCAGAAGCCGTTTCAAAAGCGACCAGGCTTGCCACGGCAGCCTTGCTCGGCAGCTCGAACTGTTCGTGCAGGGCTGCACATGCGCGAACGGCGAGTTGGACTGTGGCACCTGGGAAAAATCTTAAGGCTGGGGAAAAGCTAGGAACAAAAGCCATATACAAGGCTGTCAGGTACAAATGAGTGCCTTCAAGGGGTACCGTAATCGCGTGATGCATCGATCGATTTGGCGGTGATGACAAAAAATTTTATCAAGCCGGGAAGCTGCCGCAGTTGGATAGCCGTATCCTGCCTCATCTTCTTATCTGTGCAAGCGCGGTCGGGAATCGCTACGGAGGAAAGCTCCGTGCGAGAAGCGCAAGCACTGCTTACTGATCTAAATTATTCACCGGGGCCGATCGATGGAATCCTGGGGTCCCAGACACTGCGGGCGCTACATGATTTCCAGCGTACCAACGGCCTGACACTCACGCAGAGTATCGATTTGAACACGCTTCGGCTGCTGCGGGTCGCTGGCGGGACCTCGCGCGTCAAGACCGGAGTACCCAATGTGATTCCTGCCTCAAGGGCGCCTCCGCTGGATAGGGGGCTCGAAATTAGCAGCATCTCAGGCGGTGCAGCACCAATGACAGTGACGGGCGAGCCGGTCGCTTCTACTGCCCGCTCATCTGAACCGGTGCCTATCGTTAGGGCGGGCCAAGCGGTAGGACTATTTATCCTGACGGTAATCACGACAACGTTGGTTCTGGGATTGCTTGCGCTTTTGGCTGCTATAGACCCCACGATCGAACGCGTTTGGCCGTTCATGTTGCGCCGTGCTCGTTCTCTCTTGGCAGCCCAAGCCGAAATGTGGCGAAGTATGCTTTTAGAGCGGCCGTTCTCGGATGGATTAAACCGGTCATTTTTAGGCCGTACGGTCGCTACCGGTTTCCGCGCTATCGGGTCTTCAAAACCATTAAGAGCTGCAGCGCGCCACCTGCAATCCCTCGCGAGTGACGACCGTAAGAGCCGCTTCCGGGAATGCGCCAACGAGTCCGTGCGCTATAGGAAAGGCACGTCTGCCTCGCGTGACCTAGATTCTTGTGTGGTCCGTTATCCAAGGTATACAGATTTCCCTCATGACTCGGCCAGATCTCCATCGAGGCATCACCTTCATCGATCGGAAATCGTCGATGCCGCGTCCTTGGGAGCAGACGATGCCGTTTCCGTGGAGCCTGGTCAACCGCAGGCACAAAGAGACGCTCCGCCCCTCGAGGATACGCCACCACCATCGAGGGACAGCGTGTCGACGTGCGCTCAATCCGTGAATGCACACGAAGGACAACCACCGTGTGCCGCAATCATTAAGAGTGACGACGCCTCGCTGCCGGCGGTTCAAGAGTCTTTGCCCCGACAGGCGATTAACGAGTCAACCAGAACGCACGGGAGTCCAGTGCGAAAGCGGAGTCTAATCGGCGATCCGCTCGCATCTCTCAGCGTCCATCTCGCATTTGAGCGCTTCGATGAGGCCGAAGAGCTTGCCAAGAACGCCGTTGAACAATACCCCGAACGCCACGAGTACAGACTTCGTTTACTTCAGGTCTACCACGCAGTGGGGAATCGCGTTGGATTCGAATACCATGCAAAGGCGCTTTCGGCTGCTGTAGGTTCCTGCAGCCCAATGATGGCAATGGTGGCTGATTGGTGGCGCGACCTGGCCCCAAACGAAGACTTGTTTACAACGCCTCAAAGCCAAGTATCCAGCCCAGACGAATCGATTCAACAGGAAGTTGTGGATGATCAAAAAAAGCCGGTAGTCCCGCAGTAACCCGTGAGTTGTGGCAGTGGATACGTGGTCGATGTGCTGATTTCCAGATTGCCCGCACACGCCAGTCCGCAGCCGCGGCTGAGGTATGCCAACAGGTGACACAATTCCATTACCCTCACTTAGAAGCTGTTTTAAAAATTACTGCGCTTGCCATAGCTGCGTTGCGCGGCGGCTTAGAATCCTCGTGTACTCCCTTGTACACTGCGGTTCTTCGCCACCGTGCGCCTTGCTCTGCCGGCGCTCGCGACATTTTTAAAACAGCTTCTTAGGGCTAGCGGTGATCGGTACTGCGGATGAAAAACACCAACTGCGGGAAACGAAATCTGGGCGAGTCACTACGCTTCAACACCGCGACTCGCCCAGGATCAGCAGTGCGCGCGGACGCACTGCGAGACAGCCCTATCGGATACTCCTAAAGCTTGGGACAGACGGCTTCGGAGTAGTCGGACACACCGACCTGGTTGGATGCGGTTACCCTAAAGCAAACTGTTTGCCCAGCTCTCCCAGCGATGGGGGCCTCCGCGGCGTTGAATTTCGCCGAAGGCGCTGAGGCATCGAAGCCTGCGTCGGCTACCGATAAGTCGGCAACCTTGCGCGTGGCCTCGCTGGCCGTGGCGCCGACGTAGACTTGATAACTCTGCACCTTGTCCGCTGCGGGATTCGGATCCCACGAAAGATGTAAGATCGTGTCGGAGCTGCACTCTTCGCAAGTGACTATGATGGTTTCAGACCCAAGCGCAATTTTTCCATCACTCATTTTCAGCTTGTAGCTAAAGACGTCGGTGCCGGTAAAACTGTCGTCCGATTTGTAGGTTAGGGTGCCGTCACCGTTAACAAGGACCTGGCCGTGACTGGGGGAAGACACCACTTCCACGCTCTCCGGCGGGTCGCCATCCCAAGGCGTGATGACTACAGGCTCACCTGGGTTGATGATTATGGGCGGTTTCGGGTCCGGGCCAGCATCGGCGGCGACTAGCAGCGTGTACATGCTGCTATTGGAGGGTCCTCCGTTTCCGCCGAGGGTGACGGTGCCGGCGGGGAAGTCTTTGCGGAGCAGCTCCAGGGTGGTGTCGCTGGTCACG
>JAGTVB010000037.1 GCA_018224385.1 Gammaproteobacteria bacterium | reverse complement strand
TGAGTAAAGGGCGCATTACTTACCGCGCTCGCTAGTTTTGCGCCTGTTCCCCTTTGCGACACAAAGCGCGGGTTTGCAATTTATCTTAGGCTTACCGGCAAGCGATGACCCGATTGAAACAATCCCGAGACCCAGGCGAACGGCACGCAGCGACAAGACCTATCAGCGAGATAGGTGAGGAGCGAGCACCAGCCAACGCCGCGATCGGTCGGGCGGTTGCTGGGTCTGCCCACAAACTCTGAGGGTGGCCGGCTATGCCTCCATGGCTGGCCACTGTGCTGGTGCAAAGACAGAAAACTTCGATGCGTTGAGGACCTTAGTGACGGCCTTTGTGAATGCCTCGACGCCTAGCACCTGGCAGTTCGCGCCGCGGGATTGCTAGAAGATTGGCCAGGTGGCCTATGGGCTTATCAGTCAGACGCCGCTCGACTGATGATCCCGTGACCCGTCTCAATGCTGTACTCGTGGTGGCGGCTGGGCTGGATCTCTACCATGGTAAGGCGCGCTTCCCGGAAACCTTCATAGCAATAGACGGCTCCAGTATCAATAAACCATACATTACCTATTCTAACCGCACCGCGGGTGGGCGTATGGCCGCAGTAAACCCGCTCGATCCGGCCTGGTATCGGCCCTGTCCCCCCGATTCCCTGAATTCGCCCTCGCGACCAGAGTGCATAGAAGGCGGCATCGGCATCGCCCGCCTCCAGCAAATTTGCGAACTTATCCCAAGTCAACCCGGGAGGGACATCGGCATGAACAATACCGACAATGCCGGTTCGGGTAGTCAATTCAATGGCCAAGGGCAACCGTTGAAAGGTCTCACGGAATAGAGCTTGCTCCGTGGGGCCGACATCGAGCCACCATTCGCCTCCATTTTGACGAACCCATACCTCGAGTTGCTCCGGATCAGTGGAGTCGATGGCAAACTGCTCGTGATTTCCGCGGCAGGCGTGAAACCATGGCTGCTGGAGCCATTGCAGTGCGTCCTTGGACGCCGGACCACGGTCGATGAGATCCCCGACAGAAAATAATCTGTCGGTCTGCGGTCTGAAGTCGACGGCGTCGAGCAGTGCGCGAAGGTGGGCAAACATGCCATGAAGATCTCCTACCACAAAATCTCGGCCAAGTGCATTAAGGGCATAGCGGACGATTAATGGATCGTCTCGCCTAATAGCCGGTTGCCATCCTCGATATTCTGAAATCTTCATCGATATTGAAAGCCTTGGTTCGTTAACGTCCTAAGCCTACTTGGCGAAGCCCGTGATGCCCCCCAAGTTTCAGTTGGGCGCATCAGTTGCCGCCGATCGACGCCCGCCGCACCACGGTGTCGATCGACCAATCGCTCTCAGCTCAGAGCGTGCGAATAAACCGACTGCGCCTCCCGAGGGCGGCGTTTGGAACGAGGGATTAGATTGATTTCAGCGCTATCGTACTCCCCTTTGGTCAACCTTACTTGGAAGGGCTTCTCACTTTTACTGAAGGCACCGGATCACCCGCAGCCACGAGACAACCGCTTTGGTTAGACACTGCGGACGCCCGGGCCGGAGCAATAGTGTCCCTGTAGGTACTGGAGCAGCCCACGCGTGCCTTGCTCTATCAGCTTAAATGCTGCTTCAAAATCGTGCTGATCACCATAATAGGGATCCGGGACGTCGCGTTCTTGTGCATCCTGCGCGAAGTCGAGCAGCAAATGAATCTTATGCTGAAGGCTTGGGGGACACCGAGCTTGCAGCTGAGCATACGTTTGTCGGTCCACCGGAAGGACGTAATCGTAGGCTTTAAAATCTTGGCCACGAATCTCTCGCGCCCGATGTCCGCTGAGGTCGATATGATGCTTTCGTGCGCTGCGCTGTGCACGTTCATCGGCTGGCTGACCGTGGAACTGATCGTGAAGCCCCGCGGAACCGGTAACGACCTGGGCCGCCAGCTCAGCCGATTCAAGCAGTGCTGCGAATGAGCCCTCGGCCATGGGAGAACGACAGATATTACCTAAGCAGACAAATAATACTTTGAGCTTTTTCACAGCATTGTCGATTGTCGGTATCCGCGGAATCCATGGCTAATGTCATAAGCACTATGAACCGCATTAAGTGTCCACGCGTTGGTGACTTGCTGGCGGTTGCCCATAGCTGCCTTGGCCAGCCGGCCTCGCACAAACCGGAATCATAGTCCCGTTCGGTACCTGAATCCCTCGGTGTGGCTGGCGGCACCGGGAAACCGGCGCCGTGTTAAAATGTCACCGTGATAATAAATCAAACACTAAGCCCTTTCAGGCGATTTTCCCCTCTAGCCACGGATCCCGTTGCTCCGGCTACCGCCAACCTCAGGCGGCTTTTCTGGCTGCGCAACGTTGCCATCGCGAGTCAAGTGGTGGCGGTAGTGATAACTGTCCACGCTCTTCATTTGCCGCTACCGGTCGTTGGACTATCGCTTATCGTCGGTAGCCTTGCGCTGCTCAATGCCTTTACGTGGTGGCGGCTTCGCCTGTCAATCAACGTCAGTCACGCTGAATTCTTTGCCCAGCTTGTTCTCGATGTGGCCGCGCTCACCGGATTGCTATACCTCACGGGGGGCGCTACCAATCCATTTACATGGTTTTTTCTCCTGCCGCTGACCATCACGGCTGCGTTACTCCCGAAGACTTACATCTGGGCCATGACTGCGCTTACCATAGCTTGCTATACGTTGCTCATGGCGGCCTACGTTCCTTTCCCTTACGGTAATCTGCATCGCGAAGGTGGCTTTGGTCTGCATGTGTTCGGGATGTGGCTCGGCTTTGTCATCAGTGCCAGTATCGTGGCCTACTTCGTGGTCGAGATGGCCGAGAATTTGAGGGAGCAAGAGCAGAGTCTCGCAGTGGCTCGTGAACAAGCTCTGCGGGACGAGCGAGTGGTTGCCCTAGGAACGCTCGCCGCTGGCGCAGCGCATGAGCTCGGGACGCCCCTTGGCACAATGGCACTTCTCACCCGGGAGCTGGAACAAGAGTACCGTGGTAAAAGATTTGCCGAATTACATTCGAGGCTCCGCCTCTTGCGAGAGCAAGTGGATCGCTGCAAGCAAGGCCTGTCCGTCATTGCGGCCTCCGCAGGAGAAGCTCGTGCCGAAGCAGCTCATCCGCTATCGGTGGAAGCCTACCTTCGTGAACTGGTCGAGCAGTGGCGTCGTCTGCGGCCCGGGATACAAGTGCATTACGAGTTGCACGGGAGCGATCCGTCACCGGTTATTCTCTCTGAACGCACCCTGAGCCAGGCCTTACTCAGTATCTTGAACAATGCCGCTGACGCTTCTCCCCAAGCTGTAGAACTCGATGGTCATTGGAGCACGGCACAGCTCATCATCCAGGTCGCCGATCGAGGCAGTGGACTGAGCACGGTTGCTTCAGCAACGGTATTGAAAGCACCCGTCACCACCAAATCCGATGGCCTCGGTCTCGGGCTGTTCTTGGCCCACGCCGCCATCAAGCGCCTGGGAGGGCACGTATCCCTGTGCGACAGACCGGGCGGGGGCACCCGCACGCGAGTGGTGGTGCCGCTTGCCGCCCTAACAGCCAGCGCCATCCCGTGAACACAGTTCGCCACGGCCCCCTGCTGCTGGTCGATGATGACCGCGATTTCTGTGAGGTACTTGCGATGGCCCTTACGCGCCGCGGTTTCGAAGTGTACGGCGCACTAGACCTAGAGAGCGCACTGCTCCTCGCCGAACGCCATGGGCCTCATTTCGCCGTGATTGATCTGTGTATTGGTGCCGCCTCCGGGCTAGTCATGTTGGAACGTCTCATGCTCATGGATCGGCGCATTCGAGCCGTCGTGCTCACCGGCTACGGCAGCATTGCGACCGCCGTCGAGGCCATCAAGCTCGGTGCCGTCCATTACTTGACCAAGCCCACAGACGCTGATCAAATTGTCGCAGCGCTGCACCGTAAGGACGCCAACTCGGACCTGGCGATCGAGAAGCGCCCATTGTCTGTGCGGCGGCTTGAATGGGAGCATCTTCAGAAGGTGCTCATAGAATGCAATGGAAACATTTCGGCGGCGGCGCGCCGCCTGCGCATGCATCGCCGCACCCTTCAGCGCAAGCTTCAGAAACACCCTGTCAGAGAGTAGCGCCCACCTGCGTTAATTCGGACGACCGATCGATGCGCATTCTTCCGGCATAGCGCCGTCCTGGGTGAGTCGAACAGATGTGCCTTGTGAGAAGGTACCACGCAACGCTGTTGCGCCAGCAGAGCAATACTTGACACAGTGTGTTACCCATCGTCAGCCAAACGGATACCGCTAAATTGCCAGCGATCATGAGGATAGAAGAAATTGCGATAGGTGGGACGCATGTGCGAATGGGGTGTCACACAGGCACCGCCACGCAGCACCAGCTGATTACACATAAACTTTCCGTTATATTCGCCCAGGGAATCGGTAAGCGGCTGAAAGCCGGGATACGGGGTATAGGGTGTTTGAGTCCATTCCCATAGATCCCCAAACCACTGGCCATCCCCGGCTGGGCTCGGATGTAATCTTCCGGATTCGACAAAATTGCCGCGCAGCGGTTGGTCTCGTACCCCGATCTCCAACTCCGCTTCGGTGGGTAGTCGTTTGCCCCGCCAACGGGCGAAGGCGTCGGCTTCATAGTAACTCAGGTGGCAGACCGGCTCCTGTTGGTCGAGAGTAGCCATGCCGCTCAAGGTCATTTGCCACCAGCCATCATCCAACCGTTCCCAATAGAGTGGGGCGTGCCAGCGCTGCTGACGAATAGTTCTCCATCCGTCGGCAAGCCAGTATCGAGCTTGCTGATAGCCCCCTGCTTCAATGAATTCCAGGAACTCACCGTTTGTTATAAGCTGCGGGGCCAGGAGATAATCCTCCAACAAAACCCGGTGGCGCGGGGTCTCGTTGTCATAGGCAAAGCCTTCAGCGTCATGGCCAACCTCGTAAATACCTCCTCTGTGCTCAATCCAATCGAGCCTGGCCGGTTGGTCCTCTCTGGTCTCCAGCGGTTTTTTCTCTTGATAAGCAGGACGCAACGGATTGAGCGCGAAATTGTGCTTGATATCCATGAGCAGCAATTCCTGATGCTGCTGCTCATGGTTGAGCCCGAGTAACGTACGAAAAACAAGCTGCTCCATGCGCGTCTCATCGATACACTCGATCAAGTGTTCCATAAACTCATCAACATGCCTCCGGTAGGCATAGATCTGCTCCACGGTTGGACGGGAGAGCACTCCGCGTTGAGCGCGCGGGTGATATGCGCCAACGGTTTCATAATAAGAATTAAATAGGTAGTCGTAATCAGGGTGAAACGAGCTATAGCGGGGTTCAAAGGGCCTGAGCAAAAATGTCTCGAAGAACCAGCTTACGTGCGCTAGATGCCATTTAGGTGGACTCACCTCTAGAATACTCTGTACCTGATAGTCGTCGACCGCCAAGGGCGCGCAAATCTCCTCCGAACGAGAGCGTACTTCGCGATATCGGCTGATGAGACGCTCCCGGGACATAGGGGAACCTTGGTCCAGCGGCATCAAGCCTCTCCTCCGTCATGTGGGTTCGGTGCCCGAACTGTCTTCACCTGACACGGGACAGTTCGAATACTGGGCCGGTTCCCCCCGCGCTCGGCGGCAATGAGGACACAGACCGCTAACTTCGATCGTCAGGTGCTCCACCGTAAAGCCGAGAGAACCTGAATTTCGAGTGATCACCTTTTCCAGTTTACCGTCGTTTAGCTCCGTCGACGAACCGCAGCTTCTGCAGATTAGAAATTGCCCGTCGCTGATATGGCCCGGCCGGGAGCAGCCGACGAAGGCGTTCATGGATGCAATGCGGTGAACCAATCCCTGTTCCAGCAGAAACTCGAGTGCACGATATACGGTCGGCGGGGCCGCAGCTCGTCCGTCTTGGCGTAGCTGCTCCAGGATACTGTAGGCCCCCAGGGGCTTGTGGTTTTGCCAGATAATTTCCAATACGCGCCGCCGCAGCTCGGTCAGCCGTACACCACGATCCATGCAAACCGCAGCGGCTTTATCGAGGGCTACCGCGATACAGCGGCCATGGTCATGGTTATTCTTGGGAAACGTAACGTTCCCAGGGTCTTGTTTTACGAGCAACATTCCGGATCCAGGAAACAGCACCGCAATGTTATCCGATAGCATTTCTGGTTTTCAAACCAGTCCCATGGTTGGGTTTATTATGAGGCGGCATCCGGCGCCTTAGCGAGCGCCGAGATGCGTTCCCGATGGCTCGCTCAAACGCGATTGAATTCAGCCGGTCGCGCCGTTGCCCCGGTTGTCAAATACCCGTGCGAGTGAGCAGCAATGCTCATTTGCGGATCCGCGGTCTGGTAAGAATACCCGTTACACGATGGTGGATCCGGCTTTAAGCGCCTTCTCGGTCTTTTTCATGCAGAGCCCCTCCTTTTTAGAGCATCAGCGTACGTTGCAGGAAGCGCAGGGGAAGAACAATGCCCAGAGCTTGTTTGGCGTTTATCAGATCTCCACGGACAACCACATTCGCAACTTGCTCGATGGGGTCGAACCGACGGCGGTCTATCGCATGTTCACCTCTCTTTTCCAAGGGTTGCAACAAGAAGGTAGCGTCGATCGGCTGCGTGCATTGGGCAATACCTTGCTGCTCGCCTTGGATGGGACCCGTTACTTTTCGTCGCAGAAGATCCAATGCGCGTGGCTCTTCGACGCAATCGCATACCAACGGCCAGGTGACCTATTTTCACTCGGTACTGATGCCCGTGTTGGTGAAGCCGGGTTTAGACAAGGTGATCCCGTTCGCAATGGAATTTGTTCAACCTCAAGATGGGGCGGCCAAGCAGGACTGCGAGCTCAATGCCGCCAAGCGTTGGCTGGCCCAATGGACGAGCCACTATGCGGCGCTCGGGATGACGGTTTTGGGCGATGACCTGTACTGCCATGAACCGTTCTGCCGAGCATTGTTGGCTCACGGATTGGACTTCCTCCTGGTCTGCAAACCCGAATCTCATCCCGCGCTCTACGAGTGGCTGGCCTTTTTGGAACGTGGGGGCGCTGTCCACACCTTCGTTCGCCGGCGTTGGACCGGTACCCGCCGCGAGTTCGATACCGATTGCTACGCCACCGCCGTGCCCCTGCGCAACGCCGGCGACGCTTTGCAGGTGAATTGGTGCGAACTTACGACCACCACGGCAGAGGGCAAGGTCGTGTACCGAAACGCGTTTGCCACCTCCCATCCACTGCATGAACACAACCTACCCGAGACGGTCGCGGCGGAACGCAGCCGCTGGAAAATCGAAAACGAAACGTAACTATTCAGGACCCCTTGTAAGACAGCCGGATAGGGTCGTAACCTTAGGCCATGCCTAAGGAACTCCCTACAACCGCCTCACCCCCCAGCGAGCTGCAGCAGCTACGCGCGCAGGTGGCCGAGCAGGCGAAACTTATCGAGCAGCTGCGCCAACGGATTGCGGAGCTGGAGGCACGTCTGGCCAAGGACAGCCACAACTCCAGCAAGCCACCGTCATCGGATCGCCCCTTTCGCAAGCCGCCGCCGCGCTCCCAGCGCAAGGTGAGTGGACGCAAGCCGGGCGGGCAAGAGGGCCATAAGGGTGCAACGCGTCCCCTCGTGGACAACCCTGACCACCAAGTTGTCATCCCGCTCAAGGGCACCTGCACCTGCGGACGCTGCCGATCGCAGATTCCGGTGCAGATAACGCCGAGCGGCGCCAAGTCGTCGAGCTGGTCATCCGCAGCGAGGTCACAGAATACCGGACCGTTGCCGGTACGTGCGCCTGTGGGCGTTGGCATCGCAGCGACTTTCCCGAGGACATCAGCGCGCCGCTGCAATACGGGCCGGGCGTGTCGGCGTTCGCCGTCTACATGACTCAGTACCAACTGCTGCCCTGCGAGCGCACCGCCACGATGCTCGACGAGCTGGCCGGGATCGTCATCTCCCCGGGCACCCTCTACAACGCGATCGAGACGGCGGCCGAGCGCCTGGAAACCCCGGTGGCTGCCATCCGCACGGCGTTGGTCGGCGCGCCGATCGCCCATGCCGACGAGACCGGCATGCGTGTGGGCCGGGACCTTCAGTGGTTGCACGTGCTCTCCAACGCGCGCCTGACGGCCTACTTCGCCCACCCTAAGCGCGGGCGCTGAGGCCTTGGAGGAGTTCGGCCTGTTGGCGCGCTTCCACGGCGTGCTCGTGCACGACCACTGGCCGGCCTACATCCGCTTCGACTGCCTGCACGCCTTCTGCAACGCCCATCACCTGCGTGAGCTCATCGCCATCGCCGAGACCATCCCCAGCCAGCCGCCTTGGGCCGAGGATATGATCGCGCTGCTGTGCGAGGCCAACGCACTCACCATCGAGGCCCGTGCCGCAGGCTTCGCCGCGTTGCCGGGGCCGATGGTGCTCGACATCCAGACCCGCTACGACGCCATCCTCAAAGTGGCCAAGGCGTGCAACCCCGCCCGCGAGCCCCCGCCCGGCACCCGCAAACGTGTCCGCCAGAGCCCCGCCTACAACCTCGTCAAGCGCTTGAGCGAGAAACGCGAGGCGGTGCTGCGCTTCGTCACCGACCTGCGCGTGCCCTTCGACAACAACCTCGCCGAGCGCGACGTCCGGATGCCCAAGCTCAAGCAGAAGGTCTCCGGATGCTTCCGCTGCGTTCAGGGGGTCGCGCACTTCGCGATCATCCGCTCTTACCTCTCCACCCTGCGAAAGCAGTCCGCTGATATCTTCAAGTCCTTGGTCTTGACCTTCCAGGGCAGCCCGCCCATGCCGCAGCTGGCTTTTGAATAGTTACGTTTTTTTAACTTATTTACCATCGAGTGGGAGCAGGCGG
This sequence comes from Gammaproteobacteria bacterium, assembly GCA_018224385.1. GTDB lineage: Bacteria > Pseudomonadota > Gammaproteobacteria > HK1 > HK1 > JAGTVB01. The sequence goes on along the minus strand of JAGTVB010000037.1, from coordinate 9,673 downwards.
TAGTAGCCGCATTTTCACCCCCCGGCCATCGAGCGCTTACTTCTCTGGTAGGCCGGCAGCGTTTCGCTATCCAACTGTACTGGCGAGGAAGCCATTGATGAACGTCGACGAGCACTGGATGCGCGTTGCTCTTCAGCTCGCGGTGGAAGGGCAGCGGGCCGGAGAGGTGCCGGTTGGGGCTGTGTTGACCAAGGATGGTCGCGTGCTCGGTAAAGGCTGGAATCGCCCGGTCGCAACTCATGATCCCAGCGCTCATGCTGAAATCGTCGCCCTACGGGCGGGGGGGCGGCGCCAGCGCAACTACCGCCTGCCGGGAACAACGCTCTATGTCACTCTCGAGCCCTGTGTGATGTGCGCTGGCGCCATTGTCCAGGCACGAGTTGAGCGGGTCGTTTTTGGCGCTTACGATCCGAAGGCCGGTGCCGCCGGTAGCGTGTTTGAGGTGCTGGTGTCAGATAGGCTGAACCATAAGCCGGATTGTCTGGGCGGGATCTTGGCCTTGCAGGCGAGCGAGCTGATGAAGGCATTTTTCCAGGATCGCCGTTAACGCTGTTCTATTATCGCCCACCTCGCCTATTTCGCCCTGATGGGGCTTTATTGCGCGCCGTGAAGTTGCGTTGGTGGCGGGAATTGCTGGGCCCTAACACGCCAGAGTAGCGACCGCACCGCCCCTAAAGAATTTACCCACCCGGCGCTATCGCCCCTAGATTCTGGCCTAAACCAATAATTTGACAGAATACTTGCATCAGCATACCTTATGCTACATTGTCACGCCAAAGCGCAGCCAGCGGCCGTGCGCGGTAGGGTGTTGCGTAATCTGCTTGCGCGTCTTCCTCCGGTTACCACGGAACGGTTCACGATCCCTTAAGAAGCTGTTTAACAACATGTCGCCAGCGCCGGAGGCACAAGGCGCACAGAGTGGCGGGCAACCGGCGTGTACCGGGGAGTACCTGGGGAGTGCGCGCCGCGGCGTAGCCCGCCAAGACAAGCGCAGTCGTTTTTTGAGCAGCTTCTAAGAGGCCCTTTGGAAAACCGGCATGAGCACGCGCAGGTGGAGAAGCATTATATTGAGAGCCATAGAGTGTCCTACGGTTCCCCCGCAGCAGTGGATTGCAGGGGCATGACGGGCAGAGCGCAGCGCACCGACCGGTCTTTAATAGAACAGAAGGATTTGGCTGCTGGTCGTGGTGCCGTAGCGGGCGCAACAGGCCAGCCTATCACCAGCCCCCAGACATCGAGGGTTCGTAGACGATGGATGTAGCACAGCGCGTGGCGGCGCGCGTGGGTGAAGCGTTAAAGCAGCGCGGCTTCATGCTGGTGACGGCTGAGTCGTGTACCGGCGGATGGGTTGCGAAGGTCGTGACGTCTGTAGCCGGGAGTTCTCTGTGGTTCGACCGGGGCTTCGTGTCCTATTCCAACGCTGCCAAGCAAGAGATGCTCGATGTCAAGTCAGCGACTCTGACGGACTATGGAGCAGTGAGCGATGAGGTGGTGCAAGAAATGGCGCTCGGTGCCCTTGCTCATAGTGCGGCCCAGGTGAGTGTTGCCATTAGCGGAATCGCAGGCCCCGAAGGGGGTACCCCGACCAAACCAGTCGGCACGGTCTGTCTGGCATGGTGTGTTCGCGATGGCGTGCCCCGGTCACGTGCGACGCATTTTGCCGGGGATCGCGAGATGATCCGACAGCAGGCCGTGATGGCCGCCTTACAAGGCGTGCTGGACGAGTTGAATCGGGTTGAGAGCGCATCACCAGCGAGTAAAACCACCGCCTGATTGTGCTGTCTCAATGAGTGACGGAAGGGATGTATGGACCCTTCGAGAAGCCAACGGCTTTTTTTTGCCTTGTGCCCCGATGAGATTTTCCGTACGGCACTGGTAGACCTCACCGAGAAGTCGCTGCAGAAGCGCGGTAAGCGCGTTTCATCCGAGAACCTCCACGTGACCCTCGTATTTCTCGGTTCCACCGATCGAGAGCAGCGGCTTTGTGCCGAAGCCGTTGCACGCGAGATGGCCACCGAGCCTTTTACCTTGACGTTTGACCGGCTCGGTCATTGGCCACGGCAACGGGTGCTCTGGTCGGCACCATCCGAGGTACCGCAAGCTCTGCGGACGCTGGTTAACGCGCTTAACCGCGGCTTGCGCCGATGTGGCTTTTCTCTGGAGACAAGGCCTTATCACGTTCATCTCACGGTAGCCCGGAACATAACGGGTCCCGTGCCGGACGCCCGCCATGAACCCCTCGTATGGCCGGTGCATGCGTTCCATCTGGTTGAATCGGAGACGCGACCGGCGGGAGCGCGCTATCGAGTCATCGGCACGTGGCCGCTGTGCGCCGCACAGCGGCCGTCTTCTTAAGGTTACTCGGTTAAGGGCCGAACACTAGGTGCCAACAAGCACCGGTTGTGCCTGGGTGCGCGCTGGGCCAAGGTATTTGTTTGTGGTGCTTCATGCATCCTGGTGCATGCTCTCCTGCCGGCGTTGTCGGTGTGGGCGTGGCAATGGCGTTCTCAAGGCAGTGCAGCCGACCGCGGCGGCAGGCGCCGGCGGAAGGCTGATGGGGTGCATGCTAGGAGGCCCTTATCAACTATGGGATAATTTTGGCCCGTGGTGATCGACCCACGGGCATCGCCAAGAGGAAGACTTTTGTGGATGAGAATCGACAGCAAGCATTACACGCCGCATTGGCTCAAATCGATCGCCAGTTCGGGAAGGGGGCGATCATGCGTATGGGTGACACCGAAATTATGCGTGGTATCGACGTGGTTTCCACTGGATCGCTCGGCTTGGATATCGCGCTCGGAGTGGGAGGGTTACCGCGGGGTCGGGTCGTGGAGGTCTTCGGTCCGGAATCGTCCGGGAAAACGACCCTTGCGTTACAGGTCGTGGCCCAGCTGCAAAAACAAGGCGGGACGGCGGCCTTTATCGACGCGGAGCACGCTCTCGATCCCATCTATGCCAAAAAAATTGGCGTCAATGTCGACGAGTTGCTTGTCGCCCAGCCCGACACCGGCGAGCAGGCGCTGGAAATTACCGACATGTTAGTACGTTCCAGTGCGGTCGATGGCATTGTCATCGACTCGGTGGCCGCCCTCACGCCAAAAGCTGAGCTAGAGGGGGAGATGGGGGATAGTCATGTGGGATTGCAGGCCCGCCTGATGTCCCAGGCACTGCGTAAGCTTACCGCCAACATTAAGCGTTCGAACTCGTTGGTTATTTTTATAAATCAAATTCGCATGAAAATCGGCGTGATGTTTGGCAGCCCGGAAACGACGACCGGCGGTAACGCATTAAAATTCTATTCATCGGTTCGTTTAGATATTCGGCGCATCGGGTCAATCAAAAAAACAGATGAAGTTATCGGCAATGAAACCCGCGTAAAGGTGGTCAAGAACAAGGTGGCGCCGCCATTTAGACAGGCCGAGTTTGACATCCTCTATGGCGAAGGCATTTCGCGTGCCGGTGAATTAATCGATTTGGGTGTGCGCTACGGTATTGTCGAAAAAGCGGGCGCTTGGTACAGCTATAATAAGGATCGCATTGGTCAAGGCAGGGACAATGTTCGGGAGTTTTTGAAGGAACACACGGAGCTGAGCCAAGAGATCGAGACGAAGATTCGTGAGCAGGTGCTACCAAACCTGTCGCCGCAGCCCAAACCCGAACAGGTCCAGGCTTGAGAGGTGGTGAAGAAATTCTCGCGAGCGGGCCGCGTGCAGGGCGGGTGGCGCGCCGCGCAGCACCCTATCAGATGCCCTATCAGATAATGAGTACCTCATTCAGCTTGACGATGATTGGTGCGTGCCGATCGCGGCACGGCAACCAGAAGCGGTTTGGCGTAACGCCAGCGAAAAGTTATGGAGGGCAAGCTTGGGAGGTGCGTTTAATTGAGGCGCCGGGATGCACTTTAGAGCAAATCCGGCGCGCCTTACGGAACGAGCTGTAAATGGACAAGACTTCGGCGCCGGCTATGAAAACCAGTAATGAACTGCGCAGCGCTTTCCTTGAATACTTTGGCAGCCATGGCCACGAGGTGGTCGCAAGCGGTTCGCTTATTCCTGCCAACGACCCCTCGCTTCTGTTTACCAATGCCGGTATGGTCCCGTTCAAAGAGGTGTTTCTGGGCGTGGATAAGCGTCCCTACAAGCGGGCGGCGTCAAGCCAGCGTTGCGTCCGAGCCGGCGGCAAACACAATGATTTGGAGAACGTGGGTTATACCGCCCGGCATCATACCTTCTTTGAGATGCTCGGTAACTTTAGCTTTGGCGATTATTTTAAGCGTGAAGCCATTGCGTTTGCTTGGGAGTTGCTGACCAAGAATTTCGCCATTCCGCCGGAGCGCCTTTGGATCACCGTTTATGAAAAGGACGATGAAGCCGCCGACATCTGGTTAAAGGAAATCGGTGTCGATCCCCAGCGGTTTTCTCGCTGTGGCGACAAAGATAATTTCTGGGCGATGGGAGATACGGGCCCCTGTGGTCCGTGCTCCGAGATATTTTATGACCATGGGCCGGAGATAATTGGCGGGCCTCCGGGAAGCCCAACCCAGGAAGGCGACCGCTATGTCGAGATCTGGAATCTTGTGTTCATGCAGTTCAACCGGGAGCCTTCCGGCGAGCTCAAACCTCTGCCGAGGCCTTCGGTCGATACGGGCATGGGGCTCGAGCGATTAGCGGCAGTTATGCAAGGGGTCCATAGCAATTATGAGACCGATTTGTTTCGCCACCTTATCGAAGCGGCCGCGAAGATCACCCATACCGAAGATCGTTCCGACCACTCGTTGCGGGTCATTGCCGACCATATTCGTTCCAGTTCGTTTCTGATCGTCGATGGCGTATTCCCTTCCAACGAGGGGCGCGGCTATGTGCTGCGCCGAATCATCCGCCGCGCTTTGCGTCATGGGCACAAGCTTCGGGTGCGGGACCCTTTTTTCCACCGTTTGGTAGCCGTGCTGGAGCAGGAGATGGGGCAGGCGTACCCCGAGCTTAAGCAGCGGCGCGAGTTAGTGGAACGGGTGCTCAAGCAAGAGGAAGAGCGCTTCGCCGAAACCCTCGATCAGGGCATGCATATTCTGGAAAAGTCCATCCAAGACCTGGCGGCGAGCACCATCCCGGGAGAGACCCTGTTTCGACTCTACGATACCTATGGCTTTCCGGTGGATTTGACCGCTGATATCGCCAGGGAGCGCGGGCTGGCGCTGGATGTGGAAGGATTTGAACGGGAGATGGCAGCGCAACGCGAACGCGGCCGTGGTGCAAGCCAATTCGGGCCGGGATGGGTGGAAGGTTTAGTGGCCCATACATGTTCCGACTTTACGGGTTACACCCACCTGCTGGAAGAAGGCGCAGAGGTAGTCGCCTTGTATGTCGATGGCACCGAAACGCAGACCCTGGAGAGTGGCACGGAGGCCGTGATCGTACTGGATCGAACGCCGTTTTATCCGGAAGCGGGCGGTCAAGTTGGCGATCGTGGTGTACTGCGTACCGCAACCGCCCGCTTTGAGGTTTCCGATACGCAGCGCCACGGAGAGGCCATTTCGCATGTGGGTCGACTGGCCGCCGGGCGGCTTCGGCGCGGTGAGCGGGTAGACGCCGAAGTCGACGCGAGCGCACGCCAAGCAACGGCACGCAATCACTCGGCCACACACCTTCTTCATGCGGCGTTACGTTCCGTGTTGGGCGCGCATGTTGCGCAGAAGGGGTCGCTTGTTGGCCCCGATCGCCTGCGCTTTGATTTCTCGCATTTTGAGCCGGTCTCCCCGACTGCGCTGCGTCAAATTGAGCGATGGGTCAATGCGGCCATTCTATCCGATGCCGAAGTAGCTACCCGCGTGCAACCCTATCAACAGGCACTTGAGGGAGGTGCTTTGGCGTTTTTCGGCGAGAAGTACGGAGAAGAGGTGCGCGTGCTTTCCATCGGAAAGTACTCCACCGAGCTCTGCGGTGGAACCCACGTTGCCCGCGCCGGTGAGATTGGCTTTTTCAAAATTATTTCGGAAACCGGCGTGGCCGCTGGTGTCCGTCGCATCGAGGCCGTGACGGGCGATAACGCGCTCGAATGGGTGCTGGCCATCGATGACACCATCGGCCGCCTCGCCCACCTGATTAAATCTGAGCCCCGGGGCCTGGAAGACAAGGTCACACAGCTCTTGGCCCGCAATCGAACGCTTGAAAAAGAGCTCGAACGGCTGCAAGGCAAGCTGGCAGCCGCGCAGGGGAGTGAGCTCGCGGCGCAGGCGTTGGACGTGAACGGCCTGAGGGTGTTGGCCGCACGGATCGATGGAATCGATCCCAAGGGGTTGCGGGAGACGGTCGATCAATTGAAACAAAAGCTCGGCTCCGCAGTGGTTGTGTTGGCCACCGTGGTCGGTGATAAAGTGAGTTTGGTCGCAGGCGTGACACCGGATGGCACTGAGCACATTGCCGCTGGACCCCTGGTTAACTTTGTGGCTAACCAGGTGGGAGGGCGTGGTGGTGGTCGTCCGGATCTTGCTCAAGCTGGGGGCAACGACCCATCCAAGCTAGACCAAGCACTGCGGGCTGTTCCCGCTTGGGTCAAGGATCAGCTCGGTTCCTGAGAAGCGCCTTGAATTCAGCGCGGGCAGGGATTCGGGGGGGTAGTTGCCTTTGAGGCCGCTTGCGTGCGCCGCGGAGGCACGGGCTACTACAATCGAGGCGCAATCTAAGAACCGTCAATGGCACTTATCGTTCAAAAGTATGGCGGTACCTCCGTAGGTACGCTGGAGCGCATCGCCGCCGTCGCCGATGAAGTTCGGGCGGTGCGCGAACTGGGCGACGATGTCGTGGTCGTCGTCTCGGCGATGAGCGGGGAAACCAACCGCCTGCTTGTGATGGCGAAGACCCTCGATCGGCACCCCAATCCGCGGGAGCTCGATGTGCTGCTGTCTACCGGGGAGCAAGTCACCATTGCTCTGCTCAGCATTTGCCTGGAATCGAAAGGCTGTCCGGCGCGCTCCTATACGGGCGGGCAGGTACACATACGCACCGACAACGCTTACAACAAGGCGCGAATCCTTGGCATCGATCACCGCCGCGTCGAGGAAGATTTGGCTAAAGGCCGGGTAGTGGTCGTCGCCGGCTTTCAAGGGGTAGACGAGCACGGCAACATCACTACTCTGGGACGGGGCGGCTCCGATACGACCGCGGTTGCGCTGGCGGCGGCCTTGTCGGCGAGAGAATGTCAAATCTTTACCGATGTCGACGGCGTCTATACCGCGGATCCACGGGTCGTGCCCGAGGCTCGCCGGCTGGACCGAGTCACCTACGAGGAGATGCTCGAGCTGGCAAGCCTTGGCGCCAAGGTGCTACAGATTCGAGCAGTGGAGTTCGCGCGCAAGTACAACGTGCCGTTGCGAGTGCTTTCCTCGTTCCAACCGGGCAAGGGTACACTTATCGCTGAGGAGGCCGCCATGGAACAACCACTTATCTCCGGAGTCACATGCAATCGAGACGAAGCCAAGCTCACGGTACTTGGCGTTCCCGACCGGCCGGGGATTGCCCACCGAATTCTCGGCCCGGTGGCGAAGGCAAACATCGAGGTGGACATGATTGTCCAAAACGTGGGGGAGGATGGGACGACCGACTTTACCTTTACCGTAAATCGAAGTGATTATGAAGCGGCGCTCGAAATCCTAAAGCAGGTTGCTGGGGACCTGGGGGCTCGTGAGGTGACTGGCGATCGGCGCATCGCTAAGGTTTCTCTGGTCGGTGTTGCGATGCGATCCCACGCCGGGATCGCGAGCCGCATGTTTGAGGCGCTCGCCACGGAGGGTATCAATATACGGATGATTTCCACCTCAGAAATAAAGATCTCGGTGGTAGTTGACGAGAAGTATGCGGAACTTGGTGTGCGCTCCCTTCACACGGAGTTTGGGCTCGGACAGAACGGATAGAAGAACAAAAGGTCCAATTTCTAAGTTGAAAGCTGAACTGAAAAAGGGTAACTCACGGACGCCAACCCCCCCTTCGTTGCCGAGGACGAAGCGAAGAAGGGCAATACCAGTCATGGTCGGGTGCTTGTGAGCATGAACACTTACCCCAGTGGGTCGGGCGTTAAACCCCCTATGAAGCACACGACCTGCGGAAGTCCGTGAAGCGGGTTCCACGGGGATTGGGAACCGGCGGTACTCTTGGTCAAGGAGAAACGACATGCTTATTTTAACTAGGAGAGTGGGTGAGTCGCTTATGATCGGCGATGAGGTCACAGTGACGGTACTTGGTGTCAAGGGGAATCAGGTCCGCATTGGGGTAAATGCGCCAAAAGAAATTGCTGTACATCGTGAGGAGATTTACGAACGTATCCAGCAGGAACGTGCGCACCAGGAAGCGCCGGAGGACCGTGAGGTCCGTAGATAAAAAATACATTTTGCCAGGCTGACTCTCCTTCGGTATTCTACGGCAGTGCAGGTAGCGAAAAGCGGTATCCCGATAACAGCGCATAAGGCTACGCCGTCAGCATGGTGAATCGCTCGCGGGGTCTTGACTACGGGGAAGAGCTTTATTGTCAGATTGAGGAGAATGGAGGTGCCGCTGGGTGCGTCGGTTCCCGTAGGCCGAATCGCTGCCGCGCATAATCACCTTTTTCGCACCGCGACATCCTGTTTGGAGAGATGGCCGAGCTGGCTGAAGGCGCTCCCCTGCTAAGGGAGTAGGGGGTTAACAGCTCCCTCGAGGGTTCGAATCCCTCTCTCTCCGCCAATTAAGTGAAAATTAGCTTTTTCTATCAGTAAGTTAGTGCGCCCGGTAAGAGCTCACTAAGTCCGGGCCGTTACGGTGAGGCGGCACGAGTCCCGCGTCACCGGTGTGCAGGGGGGGCACGCGTCGGAATGCGCTAAGATTCGCAACCATTCGACTTTGGCGGCGGCGAAGCCGCTCGAGCAGCGGGTTTATTGCACCCTCTGAGACCTCGATGTTGCGATGAGTCGCTTCATGCCCCGGTGCGGGATAGCCGTCTCGTCCTGAGCGACCATCCAGGGGGTGCCGTTCGCAGCACTGCATTTGCTTCGTAATCGGCCTGCCGTACGGCATTGAGAGTGCTGGGTGTTTTGCCAGGCCACTCATGCTCCCAGCACACATTTTTGGTATAAATCGCCGAGCGCTCCCTGAGGATCGTATTTGGCCTTCAAGCGCTCGTAAGCGACACCATTATAGATTTGCCAAAACTCCTCCGGCTCATAGAAGCTCTCCGAGTAAAGTGACTTAATGCCGCCTAATTCCCGAACCTTGCGTTCCACCTCGCGGTTGTAAAATCCCTTCGGCAACCGTTTTCGATCCCTTATCACGTCCCAAAACCCGAAGTTGACGTAGATCTTGCTCGCCTCCATTGGGTACATATCGAACCGATGATGGTTGCGATGGGCACGGGCTGGGCAAATCCAAATCGGCAGAATGCCTATTTTACGAGAAAAAAAATCTAGAAATTTGCCTGCGTTATCCAATGGTATGTCCACATCCTGGATAACGGATTCACTATGTATGCCAAATAACTGGTTAAAACGCCTAGTAAGCTGCCACCGGCTATTCCAGCGCATAATCTTGGTATAGGTGATCGAATTGAGATGTGACTTGCCGAAAATGCGACGCACAAGTGGATGCTGCGCGAGGAGATTCTTTGAACACCAGAACCAGTCGGTGTCCCAGCGCCAAAGGTAATCGTAGGT
>JAGTVB010000036.1 GCA_018224385.1 Gammaproteobacteria bacterium | reverse complement strand
GGCTCGGGATCCCCATGTATTCCCCTGTACACTGCGGTTTACTCGCCCCATCCCTGGAGTTCGCTCCTTTGGAGCCAGCCTGCGGCGGTTCAAAATCGTTCCGGAGATTTTTTCTCGCCACCCTGTGGGGGGGGCTGCGTCTCCCTACGCTCGCCGGGTCTTAAAACGCCCTCTAAGGGCTCTGCACAGATGTCTAAAGCCCGCCCTTACGGGTAAGCCACGCCGGGTCTGTTTTCTGGGAGCAGTTACTCAACGCCAACGTCGGCGGGTCCAATGAAAAGATGAATGGAGCCGCTTTCTGAAGTGCACTCAGACCAAGGATAAAGCGATTTTTTCCTGGAAAGATCGCAGCCTCGACATTCTTCAGTTTACACCGCCTGCCGATGGTCAGCTCATCAATCGAATACACCGGAACAATCATCTCATTGCCGTTAGCCAGCACTCCCAACAGGTCCTTGACGTAGCGCGCGCGTTGTTGAGTAAGTAGCGTGTCGAGTGCATCTTGGCTGATCGCGAGGTAACCAGAGCCCGTATCGACCATGAACTCAGTGGGCCCAATGCCTGCCAGGTGACCCTCCACATAGTACGTGGCCGCTCCCTTGCCTCGCATTGGAATCGGGGTGTCAAAATCAGCTGCCGCTACTGAGACACCCGACAAATGAGCCAGAACAACCAGTAGATACCGAATCATGATGCCCCCAGGGTCACTCTAGTGAAGGACCTATTTTTCATTGTTGGTTACTTGCCTGCATTGCTGAGTTGACATCCTCCGTGGCTAGGGAAACTTATGCATCAGGCTGCTTCGCTGTCTATGAAGGCAGCAATCGCCTAAGGCGCCAGCGCCAGCTTCGATAGAGATCTGTGACGATGAATTCGGCACGCGCAGCTCGACCTGGGGCGGCAGTGCGGGCAGCATGCACACGAACCCCCCTTGACTCGGCCGATCCGTTGGGCGGCAGCCCTAAGCCGACGCGCAGGGCTGACATCGCCGCGGTAATGGATCGAGGGTTGCATCGCTGAGAAGAATCAATTTGGTGTGCAATTTGTTCAACTGGATTTTTGGCTAGGCCATCGCGTATGGGTCGAGGACCGACACTAACCCGCAGGGTACCAAGACGACTGCTAAAGAGCGCAGGGGATACAGGTCCTCCCTGTTTGCGTGCTTGCGCCGACAGAGCGCCGGACTTTCACCGAAGATTGGTGCTGCAGGCGTCAACTCTTTGGAACCACCGGCTGGTCGCACGCACCGGAGATAACGGCCCCTTCACCCGCGCTGGACATGGCATAAATGATTGCCTCTATTATTAAATGTTAATATTAGTGTTATCTAATTACCTTTATAGATGTATGGATAAAGCCAGTTAATGGCAACGCCCTCGCCCGTGCATCCGGATTACGATATCCTGCGAGCGCGCCGTCTTCATGTCAAAATCCCCCCCTACGGCCTGTGCCGTGACGAGACCTAAGCTCGAGACTTCCGCCAGTCTAGGCGCCCAACGCATCTCGGCGGTAGCGGTACTGCTTGCCGCGAGTATCCTGCTCTCCCGAGTCCTCGGCTTCGTGAGAGAGGCCGTCCTTGCCTGGCAGCTCGGCGCCACGGCAGAGGTCGACGCCTACCGGGCGGCATTTCAAATCCCCGACTTGTTGAATTATTTTCTGGCTGGGGGCGCGCTTTCCATTGCCTTTGTGCCATTTTACACGCGGGTGAGGTCCCGCGACGGGGCCGAGGCGGCTGAGCAGCTGCTTGCCAAGGTGCTGGGGACCATGACGCTCATCGCGATCGTCGCCACGGTGGCGCTTTGGTGGGCGGCCGACGCCCTCGTGGCACTCCAATTCCCCCGTTTCGCACCCGAGACCCAAGCCCTTACCGTGCGCCTCACACGCATTGTCCTGCCGGCGCAAATCTTCTTCGTCGCGGGCGGCATAATTCGCGCCGCCCTCATGGCGCATGATCGGTTCGGTACCCAAGCGCTTGCACCGCTAGTCTACAATGCGGGCATCATCGCCGGAGGCGCGACGTTTGGGTCGACGCTCGGCGCCGAAGGCTTCGCCTGGGGCGCACTGGCGGGTGCCGTTATCGGCCCATTTTTGATACCTCTCGTGGACGCGCACCTCAGCGTGCGACTGCGCGTGCGGCTCCGACTCGCGCTCTTCGACCGGCAGTTTCTGGCCTACCTCAGCGTCGCCGCGCCGCTCATGCTGGGACTGACCCTGTTAACGGTCGATGAGTGGTACGACCGCTGGTTTGGGGCACTGCTCGCTGAAGGCACCGTCGCTCACCTAGGCTACGCGCGCCAGCTCATGCTGCTGCCGGTGGCCGTTGTCGGACAGGCCGTGGCAACCGCCGCGCTGCCAACGCTCTCGCGGCTATGGAACGAAGGGCGCCCAGAGGAGTTGAATCGGGTGCTCACGGCGACGCTGAGCGCCTCGATCGCACTTGCGGCTCTCAGTGCCGCGGTGGCCATCGCGCTAGCGGAGCCCATCGTGGCGCTGCTCTATGAGCGGGGGCGCTTTGGGCCCGCCGATACGGTCCGGGTCGCGGGTCTACTTGCGGTCTTTGCATGGGCAGTGCCGGCGTGGATTACGCAGCAAATTGCGGTGCGCGCCTTCTTCGCGCGGGGCGATACCTGGCGCCCGCTGATAGTCGGGACTGTTGTGGCGCTCAGCGCAATTCCCCTCTACCGAATGCTTGGCGCGCACCACGGCGCTGAAGGCCTGGCCATGGCGGGAGCAATAGGGATAACGGTAAACGCCCTGATCACACTGATAGTCGCGCGCACGCTGCACGGCGCCCCATCGTTGCGCCGACTTGCCGTCACGGCGGCGCGCGCAGGGCTTATTGCCGTCCTTGCGGGCTTCGTGGCTCACTTGGCGGCGACGCTTCCAACAACGCCGCTGGGCCGCGTGTTGGTGGGTTTGATAAGCTTTGGCGTGGTTGCCCTGCCAGCCTTTTGGGTCTTTGGGGATGCCCCACTGCGGGAGGTTTTGCGGCGAAATTGGCAACGGCTGCGACGCAAGCCCCCCTCGACCGGGCACAGTTGAGTACACGGTCATTGACGGGGACATCGCCCTGAGCCCGCCCTAACCTAGGCCACGCCCGGGCACGGGATGATTCTCGCCGAGGGCTGGGAATGCAGCCGCAGCGGTCTATGCGGGCCGGCGCAGCAGGTCCACCCGGTGCGGACTGCGAAACTCGGCGATGCCCTCGGGACCGATATGGAGCAGGAAGGCCGCCTTGACGCGAGCGTACAGGGCTTCGTCCAGCTGGTACTGCGAATGGGTTGCGCCAAGGACGAGCTCCTCGAATTCCCCAAAGCTCTGAAAGCGGCGGAGGTCGTCAAAAAAGATTTCATCCACCAGCTCGAAAAGACCCGCGGCCACGGCGTCCTGGACCGTAGAGAAGGCCACCTGGCGGACGCGCTGCTCGTCGTTGAAGAGGCGCAGGATGTCGTTGAAGGCGCCGGCGTATACGGGTTCGCAGAGGTAGGCAAGCCCGGCGGGCTTCAGCACTCGGTGGATTTCGCGTAACGCCTGCATCATGCGATCAACAGGAACATGATGCAGAGACTTGAGCATGATCACCGCATCGATTGAGGCGTCAGGCTGGTCGATGGCCTCAGCGCCCCCGTATTGGAAAGTCACCTGCGGCAAATCGCGGATCTGCAGGTTTTTCTCGTGTTGAATGCGGTCCACCTCGGTGGCGATCAGCTCGGAGATGGGGAAGTTTTCGGCCAGGCGGCGCGTAGTTAAGGCGCGCCCGCAGCCCAGCTCGAGCACGCGCGCGCCTTGCAGCGGCAGGAGGCGAGCGATGAGCTCCAGGTCGGAACTGACGGGGGCCTCCTCGCAGGCGCTTTGAATCCGCATCGCTGTCATCGGTTTCTCTCGTTGGTAGCCTCCCACGCCAGTATGGCCGCCTTGCGCTCCTCGCCCCAGTGATATTTACCGAGGTCGCCCGACTGGCGCAATACCCGGTGACAGGGGATCAGATAGGCCACGGGGTTGCGCGCGACGGCATTCCCGACCGCACGCGCCGCCTTGGGCCTGCCCAAGAGGCCGGCAAGCTGTCGGTAATTAAGCATGCCGGCAAAGGGGATCCTTAGCAAGGCGCGCCACACTTGGATTTGGAAATTGCTGCCGCTGACACAGAGCAACAGCGGCCGGTTTTCCGGCTTTTTCTCCAACGTAAAGGCCCGCGCCAGGAGCCACACACTGCCGTGCGGGTCGCGATCGAAACGGGCCCTCGGCCAAGTCCGGCGTAAATTGTGGATCTCGACCTCCGCACTGGCGGCATCAACGAAGGACAGATGACAGATGCCGCGTGGCGTAGTCGCGATCAATGCCAGCCCGAAAGGCGTATCGCTGACACCGTAACGGATCCGCACCCCATCGCCGGCCCGCTTGAACTCGCCCGGCGACATGGCCTCCATGGTAACGAAGAGATCATGCAAGCGCCCAGGACCAGAGAGCCCAGCATCCAGCGATAAGCTCAGCAGGTCCCGCGTCTCGGCCATGCGCTGCTGGGTCTTGGTCAAGACTCTAACGGCACCCACTTCGTACCGCCACCCGTTTCTTGCGCTGCCAAGTCTCTGCATCGTTTCGTTCGCGATGGCCGGAGCCAGCAGTCGCCACAGGCGAGGCAAACAACAAAGGTCATCCCAACACCTTCGGGCAGTGCAATACTGTCAACCAATGCTCCGTGCGAATCCGGTTGGCGCGGCGCCAGCGACCGGAGTGTACACGGGAGCACGCGGAGTGCGAATCGCCGTGCAACGCCGTAATGATAAGCGCAGGCGTTGCCAAAACAGCCTCCGCGCAGCGTGACCGTTCCCTAGGCGGCCGCGAAGTTCACTTCGGCTTAAGGAAATCGCGCAGGCGCACGGCAAAGCGATCCGTATCGAAAACGCATGCGAAATGTCCCCAATCACTGCTTATGGTGTACAGCTCGGCCCGGCCACCCCCCTGAAGGATTGCGTCTACCACGTCTCGGCTGTCCCCGGGCGGAAAGAACAGATCGTGCTCACAGGGGATCATCAGCACTTCAGCGCGTACGGCCGAAAGCGCCTCCGCGAAGCCCCTTCGACGCCAACCCACGTTGTGCAACGTGGCGGCTCGGGCGATGGCAAGGAAGGCATTGGCATCGGCGAAACGGGCACGCTCATCGATGAACGCGTTAAAGCTCGGCTCATAGGGGAAGACGCCATCCGGGTCCGTATAGGGTGGCGCACCATCGGGGAGGTCCCACCCGCTGTCGCTGGCCCGGGCGGTGGCATTGATGCGCGCCGGGGCCTGAGCCAGCAGCGTGATCAGCCCAAGTGCGCGCCGCAGCCCTTGCTGCGGCCCCGGCCCGCTATAGTAATCGCCGCCGTGCCAGTGCGGATCGCTTTGCAGGAAAGCCCGGCACCAGCGGTAGACGCCCAGGGTAAAGAAGGCATTGGAGCGCCCGTAGGTGCACACGCCGAAGACCTTATCCATGAAGTCTGGGTAGGTGCACGCCCATTCCAGCGCTTGCATTCCGCCGGCGGACGGCCCTCCGACCGCGCGTACGTGAGTGATGCCGAGATGGTCCATGAGCGCCCGCTGCACGTGCACCATATCGCGAATGGTGAGGACGGGAAACCGACTGCCGTAGGGCTCGCCGGTGGCCGCATCGATTGAAGCGGGGCCGGTGCTGATGACGTTTGGATCGTGGGCCTGTACATTGGCCAGTGTATCGGAGCAAACGACGAAGAAGTGGTTAGTATCGATGACCTTGCCGGGACCGATGAGCGCATCCCACCAGCCTGGCAGCGGGTCCGCAGCGGCATAACGACCGGCGGCGTGCGACGTGCCGGTCCAGTAATGGCAAACCAGCACGGCATTGTTGCCTGCCGCATTCAGTTGTCCGTAAGTCTCATAGCCCACTTCAATATCCAGCGTCGAGCCGGACAGCAGGCGGCAATTCGGAAGGCCAAAGCGTTGCTTCTTAATGGCGTCCATGGCTCAATCTGCCTCGTCTTGCCTGTCAACGAGAAATCTCCAATAACGGTAAACCATCATACAAACCGCCGCCTTATTGCGGCAAGCAGAACGCTTCATGATCAAATTCCAGGCACGACGCGGGTTTAAAGATGTCGCGAGCGTCGGAGTCGCAAAGTGCACGGCAGCGACGAAAGCATGCCGAACCAGACTTTGAAGTGCGCTGCTTGATGCGTCTTATAGCCAAACTAGGTACCCTAACCAACTGATGGTAATAACAGCGCGGGAGGTTTTTGGTGAGCGTCCCTAACCACCGCAATGCGCTGCCGTGCGGCCACCAGTTGCTGTGGTACCGCATTGAGAAGGTCCTCGGCCAGGGGGGATTTGGTGTCACCTACCTGGCAACCGACACCAAGCTGAAAAGATCGGTCGCCATCAAGGAGTATTTGCCGATCGACCTCGCTGTTCGGGAACAGGATCATTCCCTTCATGCATTTAATACCGACCGGGAACGGATGTATCGTTGGGGGCTCGAGCGGTTCCTCCAAGAAGCGCAGACACTGGCCCAGTTCAGCCATCCTCACATCGTTGAGGTCTACAGCTTTTTTGAAACAAATAATACCGCGTACATGGTGATGAGGTACGAGGAAGGTGAGAGCCTTGCCAGACTTCTCAATGAGGGACAATTCCATGAACAGAAAAGCTTGCTCAAGCTGCTGTTACCGCTTCTGGACGGACTGGAGAAAGTACACAACGCGGGTCTTATTCACCGGGATATAAAGCCGGCCAATATCTTCGTTCGCCAAACGGGGAGCCCGGTGCTGTTGGATTTCGGCTCGGCCCGGCAGGTCGTTGGGAACCAAACACGCACGGTCACAAGTCTCGTCAGTGTCGGCTATGCCCCATTGGAACAGTATGAACCGGAAGGAGGCAAGCAGGGCCCGTGGACAGACATTTATGCACTCGGTGCGACCCTGTATATCGCTGTCACGGGCCGAGCCCCTACCGATGCATTGATTCGCGGACATGCCCATCTCGAACGAAAACCCGACCCCCTGAAACACGCCACGGATGCCGTGGGAAGCTACTTTCAGCCTCGCTTTCTGCACGCAATCGATAAGGCTCTTGAGCTGCTTCCGGCGGATCGCCCGCAGAGCATTGCCGAGTGGCGCCAGCTGTTTCCGCAGCTCACTGAGACGAAGCGGTCTCGGCGTCATTGGGCCTGGGCCGGCGCTGCGGTAGCGAGTCTCCTCATGGCGGCAGTGCTGGCGCATCAAATGGGGTGGTGGAACGCGATGGACGACCACCAATCATCGGTTGAAGAGCCCGCCATCGAGCAAATAACGGCATCGCGCGGTGAGAAGAAAGCGGCAGTCCCGCAGAAAATCGACCCTCAAGCGGATGCGGTCGATCAGGAGAATCAAGAGAAGCAGCGCCTACAGGAGCTCGCCCTTCGACGTGAGCGTCAAGAAGCCGCAAGCGAACAGCAAGCAAGAGCGGCGAAAGTGGCACGCCTCGGGCGCGAGGTAAGCGAGCTGCTGGCTCGTGCGAAACAGCAACGGCAACAGGGACGTCTCACCCTGCCGCCGGGAGATAATGCTTACGAGAGCTATCAGCGGGTACTCATGCTGGTTCCAGCCCATGCAGGAGCCAAGTCAGGGCTGGACGCGATTGCGAATGATTACCAACGGTTGGCAGCGGCGCGCAGACAAGAGGGGGAGCTGCAAAAAAGCTTGAACCTGGTACGGGCAGGGCTGCGAGTAGCACCGAATCATTTGGGGCTGCAGGCGTTGCAGGACCAGGTGAACGCCCAGCTTGCAGCAAGCGCTGAACCAAAGCAACCACAGGAGCCATCGGAATCGGTGTGGGACGGAGTAACCCTAATCAAGAAACACGCTGAGAAGGTCGACGACGTGGTACCCCCAGTCCAATGACCCTTCCTGCGAACCGCTGATCGCGCCTCGCTCAGGGATGGTATGACAGGATTAGTGCTTGGAAAGATGAAGCGTGAGCAATGGTGTTTGCAAGGAGAAATTTACATGCGTCGAATACCCATCGCTTTTGCCGGCCTGGTTCTAGGTGTGGCGTTGCTAGGGGGCTGCGAGACCCTAACCGAGCAGCAACGACAGCAAGCCATGGGCGCCGGTGTGGGTGGCGCGATTGGTGCCGCGAGCTGTTTTATCGTGGGGCACTGTGACAATAAGGACGCCGTCATCCGCACAGCCGCAGGAGCCGCGGTCGGTTGGGTCGCTGTGCGTATCACCCAGGCAAGCTCTGAAAAGCGAGCGGATGCCTCTCAGGAAGCAGCGGTATTGGGCTATACCCCGCCGCAGGGGACGGTGGTCAAGTTGCAGAACGCGGCCGTCGAGCCAACCTACTGTGGTGCGGGAGAGGAAGTGCGCCTTTCCATGGAGTACACCGTATTGGCGCCGCCCGAGGCGGCGACGCTGCCGGTGGCGGAGCGTTGGGTGATCCTCAAGGAGGGAAAGCCACAAATCACCTTGGACAATGGCACTCATGAGCGCGACCAGGGGCGATGGGTATCCCATGCATCAATCCATCTGCCACAGCAAATCCCCGCCGGGACCTACGTTGTGAAGAACGAGATCACCGCCGGCTCAAAATACGACCTTCGGGAAGTCGCGTTCTACGTTCAATAGCCGAATGGGCATGGTCATCGTTTCGTCCGCGTGGCAGGCAGTCGCCTTGCCTCAAGGGACGTCGTGAATACATCCTTGTAAACTTAAGTCCGGCATCCATGCTGGACACACCCTTGTGGCCAGGCGACTGCCTGCCTACAGGTTCTGGGTGTGGTTTAAACCTCTGAATGGGGACGCGGACGAAACGATGACCATGGCCGCCGAATGGTACCCCGGGAGCGCTGGAATCATGTTACGTGCACGGGCGTGCGTTCTCGTTATTACGGGCGTACTGGTCTTCGACGGTTGCCATGGGCAGTCGTCTCTCGCGTACGCGCCTTCAGAAAGCGAGCGTTCGCAACTCGCAGCGGCGCGCATCGAGAGCGAATGGGCATTCCTTGAGCCAGGCCGCGTAGTCAATTATGTGCGAGCCGTCGGCCGGCGACTCGCGCAGGCCGCAGCGAACCTTTCGGGTCCGCCCGATTACCCATGGCGCTTCAAGGTGGTGCGCGACCGTGCAGTGACAGCTTTCGCTATCGGGGGCGGGCGTATCTATGTCAGCGACGGCGCGCTCGCATCCTGTGACAACGACGCCGAATTCGCGGCGTTACTTGCCCATGAGATGGGCCATCAGATTGAAGGGCATTTTCGAGATATTCCAGCGCTTCCAAGACGCTCCGATGGACGATCCCATCTCCCGATGGGCTCTCTGAGCCTGGCGGTGAACCCCGCCCATGAGCTCGCCGCGGATGCCATCTCCATAGAACTATTAAGCGCGGCTGGGTACGCTCCCCATGCGGCGTTGCGTGTTGCACATCGTGCGCTGGAACAATCGGAAGCTCAAGATCCACACCGCTGGAACGAACGGCGCATAGCCGCACTGGAGCGATTGCTTGTAGCTGTCTCGCCCCGGCGATCGCTGCCTAGTCCCGCCTTTTCAGCGGCGAAGCGCTCGTTGGCACCGCGATGACGCAATTGAGCTTCTCCGGCCAGGCAAACTGCGTCATCTTGCCTTCCGGGCGCCGCGGTGTCTCTACGAACATCTGGCGCGCCACCCGCTGTTCGTTGCCCATTGCTTTTTCCAAGGTCAGCACCGGCGAGGCGCAACAATCCACCGGGTCGAGTTTATCTGCCCATGTGTCGCGTGACCTTGCGTTCTCTCACCCGTGGACAACCTATCGCCGCTCCGGAAGTAGACGAAAGGTCTACTGCTGTGCCGGCTGCCCCGGGGCACCTTCTTGGGGCCTCGGCGCCGACATCATGTCTTCCTTCATGCGCTGTTTCATGGCCCTCATACCCTGAGAGAACTCTTCAGCATCAGCGAAACCATCGCCATCGGCATCCAGCTGCTGGAATCGCTTCTCGTGGTAAGCGGTCCACTCTTCTTGGGAAAGCTTACCGTCACCGTCTTGGTCCATCTCCTTCATGTGCTCCATCATCATCTTGTCTCCACCCATGCCCATGCCTCGACCTTGGCCTTGGCCCATCATGCCGGGAGGTTGAGCGCTGACATTTGCCGCCAAGAACGCCAAGGCTATCCCGGCAAGGCTCAGTGCGCTGGGGATCTTTAAGGTTCGCTGCATTTTCATCACTCCTTTCGTTGTCCTTAGTCAAATAGAGTTTCTTATGCTCGCTGCTTCGTCTGCCTCGAGAAATAGGGGTTTACCCCAACTGAATCCTGACGCCGGCTGAGGGATGATGCCAACGGAGCTTCGGAAACTGGCGCAATGAAGATGATGGCTTAGAAATGAAGATGATGGCTTAGAAAAGGGGAACTTGGGAGCGAGTGAACAGGAATCAGGCCGAGCAGATCGGCGTCGGCGGCAGGCTGAAGTGCGTCTCACCGAGCTAAGATTGCGCCGAGCCTTGGC
>JAGTVB010000035.1 GCA_018224385.1 Gammaproteobacteria bacterium | reverse complement strand
AGTTTCCCTGATCGCCACCAGCGTTTTTGCTTTTTACGGCGTTTTCCTCAAAATCCCGCTGTGCATGAAGGCCACCGCCAAACGTGTTTCACTATTCTCAAATATTGGAGTTTGCCCAGCTTTCGTAGAAACATCTCTCGACACACTCAATGCTGAACTCGTAGAAGCACTAGAGGTTGGCGACGAAGCTCAGAGGATCGAATCGGTACTGGCAGGTGTAGGCGCTACATACTCGTGGGATGGGTTCCAGGATCGTTATCAGGCAATCATCCGCCATCCATCGTCCTCTTTTCACGCCATCACAATCTATGTTTATGTTGACGAACAGCGAAGATTGAGGACCATAGAGGTCAATGATAGCTTCAGTGCCCTCTAACCATGGATTCAACCGGACGCCGGTAAGCTCCACGGCGGCAAAGCCGGGTGAGCTAAGTGGCGGTGCCGGTTAACCCAAACGTCATGTTGCGGGAGGCAAAGAAGAGACCACGCCGAACAGTATTGGTCCGTCGGCGTCAATAATTGACAAAATTGATATCTCTCGGAGGGATAAACGTGAACTTCCCAGAAATTGCCACTGAAAGATTGTTACTTACGCGAATTTGTACAGGCGATTCTCCGCATATATATAGGCTGTTTGCCGATTCAAGAGTTGTTGAGTACTACGACCTTGAGGCATTCAACGCTCTGGCCCAAGCAGAAGAACTAATCGAATTTTTCTCGTCACGGTTTGAGTCTGAAACAGGGATTCGGTGGGCAATTCGTATAGCCGACTCAAACGAACTTATCGGCACATGTGGATACAATTCATGGAGTGCCAAAATGCGCAATGCCGTTATTGGGTATGACCTCAATCCTGCTTTTTGGGGTAATGGGTACGCGTCTGAAGCCGTGGGCAGAATAATCGAGGCCGCTTTTTCGGGTGCTTTAGCCTGTGGACAGATAAACCGAATCCAGGCTGATACAGTACCAGGCAACAATGCATCAGAAAACCTCCTTGTAAATCTTGGATTCAAAGAGGAGGGCCTAAGGAGAGAAAGCGGGTACTGGAAGGGACGGTATCATGACCTCAAATGCTTTGGGCTTTTAAGGGCCGAGTTCCAAAAAAACATAACAAAAAGTTGAATTTGACAATTGCGTCTGTCACACTTTGTGCTGTCGCACAAACCGCGCCAGCCACAATTGCAGATTAACAAAACGTTAGGGTTTCATGCGGAGAGTTGGCTTATTTCTGAGGCTCATAGCGAAGCTTAAATTTCGGGCACGGAACCGAGCCACAATTAAAGACATCCCGACCAAACAGTTCAACGCTCTTCTGAAGGAGTTTCTTTCGCAAGGCTGGAAGAAGAAATATGTATACCGGGGGTTTGATGCCTGGATTGATTATGGGAAAGTCAAGATGAAAAAGGATGGCGTTAGGCTCACCTTTGAATGGGATAATTGGACCGAGGGCAGCATTGAAGGTCCGGCAGATTTCATAGAGCGGTTCGCAGATCGCAGGGGATTCGAAGCAATCCGAGAGTGGCGGTGGGCGGAGTATGACCAAGCGCAACCCTAACAAGTCGCTCAAGTTCGTTCCGGCCCTGTCGGGCCTCCACCGGACGCGCCAGAGGCGCGCCGCTTAGCTCAGACGTTATGCACCAATGGACAATTACGAGTGACTAGAAAAGGATCGTGCTGTTGTGGGACGTGCGAGGTACAGGTGACTTCTGAGCCTGCGCTAAATTGTGTTTGTAACTGTAACAATTGTAAAAAGAGAACTGGGAGTGCTTTCGGGATTTCGGCATATTTCCCTGAACATAGCTTTAAGGTAATTAAAGGCACCACCAAAGTTTATGAGTTACAAAATGAACATGGGAAACAAGAGCGACATTTCTGTCCTGAATGCGGTACAACGCTATACTGGCACGTTGAAATATTCAAAGGCTTAATCGGTGTTGCAGGAGGCTGCTTTACTGAAAATCCTTTACCGAGCCCTAGGTTTAATGCGATGAAAGAAAATCAGTGTGTATGGGTTTCATTTCCTGCAAGCATGGATAAATCATTAACCGCACAGGACATTCCCAATGCATAACCAAGCGCTGCACCGGACAAGCCGGTGAGCGCGGCGTTAGGGGTTCAGGATTGAAGCCAGAGGACTTAGAGTACTTCAACCGATTTCTCCGAGAGTTCCAAGAGGAAACTGATCGCGGCGCGGCATTGGTTGGAGCGGCTTTACTCGATCAACAACTTCTAGAGCTTCTTTCTAGCCACATGCTGGATAAGAAGCAAAGCCGAGAACTACTGCAGGGCGGCACAGCGCCACTTGGAACGTTCAGTGCACGTATCAACGCTTCATATTGTCTCGGCCTAATTACTGATCTTGAGCATCGAGAGTTGCAACTCATCCGAAAAGTCAGGAATGAGTTTGCCCATCACGTTCACGGCCTAGCCTTCGCGACTGAGAGAATTTCAGGCTTGTGCGCTCAGTTCTATGATCGAATGCCCGATGCAGAGGAAAAAGGAATCGAAAGGTCAGTACGGGCTCGTTATATTGATGCGGTCATATTTAACTCGCTGGCGTTGTGGTACCGGCCACAGCACGCGCTTAAATTTAAGGCGGAGCAGCGAAATT
>JAGTVB010000034.1 GCA_018224385.1 Gammaproteobacteria bacterium | reverse complement strand
TAAAGAGCGCTTGCCAAAGGATCGTGCGCAAAGACATTCGTTATGCCCCTTCCGTTTAAGTTGTGTCGAGAGATTTCTGTTTTTCGTCGTTCCCCGAGATCCAATAATACCCGAGCACCTGATTCGTTCGGCATGCCGGCGCTTGCGCGGGCAAATCGGCGAGCTTCGCGACCAAAATACTCGCTAGACCCCAGAGCATGCCATGATCACGATCAACGCGAACCTAGAACGCGTGCCACCGGCAGTGTGTCAGAGCACCGGCGGCGCCAAGGTTCTACGCGGCATCCCGGGGCGTACTACGCAGAATTCCGGATTGCTTTTTAAGGAGATCCGGTGTTTTAAATAGGGCCAGCAATCAGCAATTGAGCGCAAGGTTTGTCCGGAGTACTCGGATGATAGTCAGTGAGCTCAACCGACCGGGTTTGCAGATCAATTTAAGTCGCCGCTCAATTGGTAAAAGGGATCGGGTTTTCTCGAAGACGACCAGTTCAGAGACCACTGCCATGCCGAAGATCTCCAATGAGCGCGAATTTAGAGAGGCGATTGCCTCATTGTCACCAGTGGAAGAGCGTACCGTCAGCGCATTGTTTCTACAAAACCTACTTGATCTAACAACGGACGCAAGGATAAGAAAGGTTATCAGCGTAGCTCTGGATAGGGACGCCGGAGAAAAAGAGCGTGAGGATGCCTACAATACAGCCAGGTCCATCGCAGCAGAAACGTTTACGCATTTAGGCGAGGAGCTTGATCCAGACCGCCAGGCGCTGCATTTCTTGGCCACCGCCGCGACTTATTGCCTTCTACCGGACCGGCTGAGGCCTTCTTACTGTAGGAAGCGCGCCCCGTGGGCCATTGCATTGCATACCCGCATGGCACGTTGTTGGTCGCAGATGGCCCAGGGTAGGGAACAGGAAGAAATGCGAGAAGACGAGGACCAGTACAAGATATTGGCCGCCTTCCTGGCGGCCCGATAGCTCCACGGCAAGGTTGGGCTCCTGCGGTTCTTCGCCGCGGCGAGGGGTGTGAAAGGCTGGGAGAGCCACACGAACGGCCTCTCCAGCTGCCGCAAGTGAAGGCCCCGCTTGCCTGGTCAACAGCGACCTTGAGGTCCGGGCCATCTCGGTGTTTTCGCCTATCACTCGTGTGACAATGCCCCAGCCAAGCAGATAATTGACGCGGAATCCCGCGCGGTTGAGCGTACGGCTTGGCTTTCCATTGCCTTCAACATCTTTTTAACCGTGTTGAACAAGATCGGGTACCGCTCGCCGAAGATCTGAGCCGGCTCATAGAAGGCGCGCGGAACGATTTCGGTTTCTTGCGTTGGCCCGACCTGGCAATACACACAGGAGTAGGAACAGGCTTTCGGCGGGATGTTATTAATACCGAGGCTTCGTCCGAGTCGTCGCGAGGGCACCGGCCCGAAGGTGATATTCATACTCAGGCCTTGGACATCACGATGGCAACGGCTACTAGAACGCCCCCTGCCAGGGCCACAAGGCTGTATCGTTTAGGTTCCCGCTCCGCCTGGGGCAGCAGATGCGTCGCTCCCACGTAAACAAGCGCGCCGGCAGAGGCAGCCAGCAGCGCACCGAGCAAGGGCCTGGCGGTTTGGCTGATGAACGGATAGGAAATGAGCATTCCAAGGGGCGTGCTCAGTGCGGCCGCGAAGAAGGACAGCAGCAATGAGCGGTGCTCACTAAAGCCGCCTCGAACCAACAGCAGGTAAGTGATGATGCCCTCGGGGAATTCGTGCAGTACCATACCTGCGGTGGCAAGAACGCCGGTGACGACACTGACGGTAAACGCGATGGAATACACGAAGCCATCGATGAAGGAGTGAAAGCCGATGCCCAGGGTCGGTATGATGCCGATACCGTACTCTGCCTTGCCCGGATCCTTCTCGCAGACGAACGCCGTAATAAAACGGTTGAAGAGATGCAGTCCTAAAAAGCCTAACAGCAGATAGACGGGGGCGTGGGGGTTCATGGAGAGGGACTTGGGGATGATGTGAAGAAACGAAGCGGAGATGAGCACCCCGGCCGCAAAGCACATGAAGTAGGTAGTATTCCGGCGCCCCCAGGCCCCGAAGTGGCGAATGCTATAGATGCCGACAGAGGTGACCCCAGCGGCCAGAGAGCTGGTGATTAGGGCTGCCCAAAAGGGAGACGTCATCGATCCATGTTGAGGGTCGACGCTCGTTGCGTCAACAGTACTGTGCCTTGCCGCAGACACGATCGCTTGCAGAATGTTGGTGCGGTCCCGGAGGGGCGGGTCAGGCCATAACGTCAGTTACATCCTTATAAGATAAGGCTGATGGCCGGGCGCCGTTTGCTGAAATTGCAGTTTTGTTGTCCTCGCTCAATTCCATCGGCGTGATTAAAGTGGGTGAAATTAAGCAACGAGGATCGGTCAAATGAGGGAGAACTGCCCATGGCTGTTGGAGAGATTTGCAATCGAGAGACCGTAATTATCGAGAAGAGCGCGGGTATTCTGGAGGCGGCCGAGTTGATGCGTGCGCATCACGTCGGGAGCATTGTCGTGGTGGAGAGCGGATCGGAGCCCCCGAAGCCCGTGGGGATTGTCACCGATCGCGACCTCGTGGTGGAAGTTATGGCGGCCAAGGTGGATTTCGAGCGCGTTGCCGTGGGCGATGTCATGAGCTTCGAGCTGGTGACCGCTCAAGAGGGCGACGGCGTCTGGGATACGATTCATCGGATGCGCTCCAAAGGCGTGCGGCGCATTCCTGTGGTCGATGCACAGGATGCACTGGTGGGCATTCTCAGCATGGATGATCTTTTGGATTTCCTGGTGGAGGAATTGTCCGATCTCGTTAGGTTGGTCAAGCGCGAGCAGACGAGCGAGCGCGATACCCGAACCGTGCCGTGATTGGGGGCGGCTAAGCCCATGAGCGATGCAGCGTGCTCTTCCCGGGGGCGAGACACAACGGTGCGCCGCCAGGCGTGCTGGCAGCACTATCAGCACGGCGCGGATGTTGGGGTGCGCGGCATTGGCGCTACCGTGGCAGCGGCGTTCGAGCAGGCGGCGGTTGCCCTGGTGGCGGTGGTGACCGAACCGGCTCAGGTGGCGCCGACGACGCGCATCGACATTGCTTGCGAAGCGCCGGACCACGAGCTGCTGTTGGTGGACTGGTTGAACGGGCTGGTTTATGAGATGGCAACGCGGCGCATGTTGTTTGGTCGGTTTCAGGTGGTGATCGAAGGTCAGCGACTGCGCGGCCAGGCCTGGGGGGAGCCGATTGACGTTGCCAAGCACGACCCGGCCGTTGAAGTGAAAGGCGCAACGTACACCACGCTCACGGTGGATCAGCAAGCAGACGGGATGTGGGTGGCGCAATGCGTGGTCGACGTTTGAGCGCGGGTGGGCCCCTGGGAGGTGCTATGGACGTGACGCAGCTGCAGAGAAAGTCCGAGTTTGAGTGGCACATCCCGGCCACCGGTAACATGCGGGTTCCAGCGATCATCTATGCCAGCGACGACTTGATTCGCCAGATGGACGCGAAGGTGTACGAGCAGGCGGTCAACGTGGCTACTCTCCCGGGCATCGTCGGCGCTTCCTACGCCATGCCGGATGCCCACTGGGGTTACGGATTTCCCATCGGCGGTGTAGCGGCCTTCGATGCGGACGAGGGGGGCGTGGTGTCGGCCGGTGGTGTCGGATTCGATATTTCCTGTGGCGTGCGGGCCCTGCATACCGGCCTGACGGCGGCGGCTGTAGAGGCGGTGAAACAGGAGCTGGCCGATGTGCTCTACCGCGAAATCCCGGCCGGCGTGGGGCGTACGGGCGGCATTCACCTCAGGAATCGGGCCATGGACGAGATGCTTGTCGGCGGCGCCCAATGGGCGGTGAAGCAGGGTTTTGGCACGTCCGAAGATCTCGAACGGATCGAAGAAACGGGGCGGATGGCGGGCGCCGATCCGGACCAGGTCTCGGCCAAGGCCAAGAAGCGCCAGCAAGACGAGATGGGTACGCTGGGCTCGGGCAACCATTACTTAGAGGTGCAACGCGTGGCGCAGGTGTTTCTGCCCGAGGCCGCCAATGCGTTCGGACTTCGGGAGGGAGACGCCGTGCTCAGCATTCACTGCGGATCCCGGGGGCTTGGCCACCAGATTGGCACGGAATATCTGAGAGAAATGGTTGTTGCCGCTGCGCGGCACGGTATCGCCTTGCCGGACCGGGAGCTGGCCTGCGCGCCGATCAACTCGCCGGTGGGTCAAGCCTACCTCGGCGCCATGCGGGCCGGTATCAACTGTGCTCTGGCCAACCGGCAGATCATTACGCACCTGGCTCGAGAGGCGTTTGCTCGCGTGGTTTCGGCGGCTCACCTGAGTCTCTGCTATGACGTCTCCCACAATACCTGCAAGCTGGAGGAGCATGCGGTGGGTGGCGAGCGCCGGCGGCTGTACGTACACCGCAAGGGCGCGACCCGTGCCTTCGGTCCCGGCCATCCCGATTTACCCGAGGCTTTTCGCCGTATCGGGCAGCCGGTGTTGATAGGCGGCTCCATGGGCACCTCTTCTTATGTGCTGGTCGGCACGAAGCAGAGCGAACACCGTTCATTCAGCTCCGCGTGCCACGGCGCCGGCCGTGCCATGAGCCGCCACGCCGCCAGCAAGCTATGGCAGGGGCGGGCGGTGGTGGAGGAATTGGCCAAACGCGGCATACTGATTCGCAGCCGCAGCATGCGGGGTATTGCGGAGGAGGCGCCTGACGCCTACAAGAACGTCACGGCGGTGGTGGACGCGGCCGATCGAGCCGGGCTTGCCCGTAAAGTCGCGCGGCTGGAACCCCTGATCTGCGTCAAGGGTTAGCCGGGGCCTCACTTCTCAACGAGACCGGCTCGTCATGCCAGCTTGGCGGCGATGTTGGCCACGTGCCGGCCCTGGAAGCGCGCCATTGCACGCTCCTTCTCGCTGGGCTGCCGCGAGCCATCGGCACCGGCAATGGTGGCCGCGCCGTAGGGGGAACCGCCCTTCAGCTCCGAGATGTCTGCCAGTTCCGGGCAGGTATAGGGCAAGCCGACGATGACCATCCCCTGATGCGCGAGGGTATGCCAGAAGGAGGTGATGGTCGTCTCGTTGCCGCCCCCAGTTCCGGTGGAGGTGAAGACGCTCGCGACCTTGCCGACCAATGTGCCCTTCATCCAGATCCCCCCCGTTTGGTCGAGGAAATTGCGCATCTGTGAGGCCATGTTGCCGAAGCGGGTCGGGGTGCCGAAGATGATCGCGTCGTAGTCGCCGAGCTCCTCGGGCGAGGCGATGACCGGTGCCGCCTGGTCCAATTTGAAACCGTGCTGCTTTGCGATCTCTTCCGGAACGAGCTCAGGGACACGCTTAATAGCCGCTTCCGCTCCCGCTTCCCGCACCCCAGCGGCGATCTCCTGCGCCAAGGTCTCGACATGGCCGTAGGTCGAATAGTAAAGGATGAGTACTTTAGGCATCTGGTTTACCTCGCTATTGGTGCAATGACTGATCCGTAACCAACCCGCAACGTTCTCCGATGTCGACAGCCCGG
>JAGTVB010000033.1 GCA_018224385.1 Gammaproteobacteria bacterium | reverse complement strand
GTCAGCTGGGATATGCCCAGGCCACCCTCGTCGGGCGCGTGGAGCCAGAAAGCAACGCCACAGCACCCATTCGGCTGCTCACCACGAGTAGCGTACGACCGACATCGTGATAACCTTGCCGGGTTTGGTGGCAAGGCGCACGCTTTAACAAAGCGATTTATGCACAACCGCTGAGCTCGGCAATGAGTTGCGCCCACGCCCGTAACTCGCGGGCCGGCGTAAACAACTCCTGACGCCGTTCGCAGGCCTGCTTGAGCGCTTGGTAGAACGGGCGTTGCGTCTCAGCGCGCAACAAGCAGGTGCGCAGATCCTCGGTATCCCCGAGGCGGTAATAACCCGGGTAGTCACTGCCAAGTAAGCCCTCATTACCCGGTATGGCCGATGCCACTACCGGTAGTCCTGTCACCACCGCCTCCGAAACCACATTGGCTCCGCCCTCCATGCGCGAGCTGATGACCATGAGGCGGCTTCTGAGGTAGGCTTTGCGCACCTGCCAATGGGGCACTTCGCCGTACCAGCGGTAACGGGCGTTTCGGCCCATTTCGTCCTGCGCTTGTTTCCTCCACGGCTCATCCATTGCCCTTCCGTAATGGCGCACCAAGAGCCGACTACGGGCGGGCAGTTCGCGAACGGCATAGGCGGCACGCAACGGGTCCTTCTCGTCGCGCAGGTGCCCTGCGACACAGACCTCAAAGCGACGCACGCCAGGCCGGGCAGGCCGCGCACACGGCTGTGCCGACTGCAAAATGACCCGCACCTTTTCATGCTGCCCCTTCGGCAGCTCGCGATAAGCCAGCTCGTGCAACGTCACCAGGCGGTCGGCCAGGGTCACCGAGCGTAGCGTCGCTTGCGGGTGGGAATGGAGGAAACGGTAGAGATCGGTCCCAGTGAGTGCCACCACCAGTGGCCGCTGCGGATACCGTTCCCGGAACGCCGCGATAGCGTCGGCGCTACGCCAGGCATGCAGCGCCACCATGAGATCAAATGCCTCGTGGTCGTAGTTGACGACAACCGCGACGCGGTGGCCAAGCGCCCGAAAGATGCGCGCCCAGCGTGTGGCGGTGGCGCGATTTCCCGCTCGGGAGCGCGGCGGTGCCGGGGTAATCAAACCGATGTGCATAGGGCCTCGATGAGCCATGGGTTCATAACAACGCCAGTTTGGTTTAAATTGGCGCAATGTACCAAGTCCGTAGCGGCCATGTCATGCAACGGGAAATGACGTCACAAGAGCTCATCGAAGAACTGCACGATGCGCGCGCACGCACGCTGGAACTGGTGCAAGACCTTTCGGACGAGGAGCTACACGGCCCAAAGCTTGCCATCGTGAACCCAATGCTCTGGGAAATTGGGCACGCGGCCTATTTTCATGAGTTCTGGACGCTGCGCCATATTCACGGCTGCGCGCCCATTATTGCCAATGCGGACCAGCTCTACGACTCCATTGCCATTGCCCATGATCGGCGTTGGGACCTCCCTTTACCTTCCCGGGCGCAAACCCTCGCTTACCTGGACGCTGTCCTTGACGCGCAAATCGGTCGGCTGGCGAGCGGTTCGGTAAGTGCCAGCGCCAAGTATTTCTATCGATACGCGGTGTTTCACGAAGACATGCACACCGAGGCATTCACCTATACCCGGCAAACCCTTGGCTACAAGCCCCCGCAATTGGCGCCCGCCATGAACGCCGATCCCGCCTGGGAAGCCGGTCCCCTTGCCGGCGACGCGGCGGTTCCGGGTGGCCAGTTCATGCTGGGAGCGAGACGCACCGACGGTTTTGTATTCGACAACGAGAAATGGTCCCATGCCGTCGAGCTCCGGCCGTTTCGCATGGCACGCGCCCCGGTGACTAATCAAGAATTTCTCGCCTTCGTCGAAGATGGCGGATACCAGCGCAGCGCATGGTGGGATGACGAGGGGTGGGCCTGGCGGCAAGCAGCCGGGCTGGAACATCCCGTGTACTGGGTGCGGCACGCGGCTCACGGATGGCGGGTCCGCCGCTTCGACCAACAGGCCCCGTTGTCACCTTTCACTCCTGTCATCCACGTGAGTTGGTACGAGGCAAAGGCTTACTGCCGCTGGGCGGGACGGCGACTACCCTCCGAGGCCGAGTGGGAACTGGCGGCCGCAGGAGCACCCGCCGGCGATGGGCGAGGCATCACCCACAACAAACGCCGCTTCCCTTGGGGTGAAGACACACCAACTGCAGGGCATGCCAATCTGGATGGGCGCGCCCTTGGCTGCATCGATGTGGCAGCGCTGCCGCAAGGCGATAGTGCCTTTGGCTGCCGACAGATGATCGGCAATGTCTGGGAGTGGACCGATACGACCTTCCAACCCTATCCCGGGTTCACGCCGGACATGTATCGGGAATACTCGCAACCGCTATTCGGGGAAACGAAAGTGCTCCGTGGGGGATGTTGGGCAACCCGCGGCCGGATGCTTCGCAATACCTGGCGAAATTACTACGGCCCAAACCGCAACGATGTGTTTGCCGGGTTTCGAACCTGTGCCGACGCATGATCGTTTCCACCGCCAGCAGCCAAGCCATCGGCTTGGCCGCGCCCGCAAACCGCACCGCCAGCAAACTCCTGAAATCGCGCCGGTGCCTGAACGTTTCGTCTGCTACCGAAAGCCCTGTTGACAAACGCTCGGGCGCCCTGTCGAGGATTACCTCCTGCGCCTTGCCGCTTTGCTCCTGCGCGCCATTGCTATGGCTGTCCCCCTCGGAATACTGAGCGTGCGACGCCAGCAACCTGCGCAAACCACCCTGGGCCGCCTCGGCAGGGGCCGGCGGGTCCCCAAAACTCAACTGTCATCCGGTTATTGCGATTCCAACGGGATCAGACCATCAACTTGTGACCTGGATCTGCGCCAGAACGCCGTTTCCTCTTGACAATATTCCACGAAAGAGCTCAGCCCGGACCACGGCGCGGTCATCACACTTCGGAACATGGCTGTCAGGCATAGCTTGGTCAGCCGAGCAAGGAGTCGTCCACGATAAGCGCCGAGACGGCGAGCGTGGGTGGCAGCGGGGTCAGATTGCCCTAACCAGCAAATTGCGGAGCCTCACATCCTGTAAAGGAGGAGTCTTGCGTGGCAAAAAAACCAGCGCTCATTGTCGGCGTTGCCTGGTATACACGTGAAGATTGGACGGAGCTCAAGGCCATCTTTGAGGACGCCGAATCGTTACCTACGAACTACGCCGATTGGCTGGTGTTTGCCGAGCTGAGCCTCCAAGCACTGGAACACCAGGGCATCAGCGCCTACAAAGTTTATATCATCCCCAAGGAATTTACCGCCTGGTGTCAGGAAAGAGGGTTGCGGAAAAATGCCTTGGCGCGCATGCAGTACGCCAACGCGCTGATCGCGGCCATGAATGATCAGTCCCAGGAAACGGCTCACTGAGAAGCTGCTCGAGCATGGTCGCGAGCACCCCGAGCGCAAGGTACACGGCAGCGGCAAGGCATTTCCACAGGCACACATCTGTCAGCGGGGCTGCGAAACCGCGACGCCTTCAGGGGGGGCGAGGCCCGCTAGCAGCAGACCTTGGGGCATAGCGCCGTGCTCGCATGACAACTACGCTATTTGATCATGTCCCATACCTTGAGTCCAGCCCGCATTACTCGGGGGTATAATTTAAAGTCGGCTTTCCGCACAGCATCACATCGCTTCAAGAATAAAGTGCCTCATAAGGAGGTCCCAGTACCCCTAACACCTGCCCGTGCAGGTCGTTGAGGTTGCGGACAAAAGCTTGGACCTCTTGGATGAGGAGCAGGTAAATGCCCACAAAGAGCTGGGAGACCCAACGCAGGGTCGGGTTTTGGTCTCGGCTTTCCCTTCTGATTCGGGAAGGCCTGGTGGTGCGCTGCTCGGGGCGCGACGCCAGCGCCCCTTCGATACGGTAGATGATGACCTTCGGCGTTTGCCCTTGACGCGGTCGGCCTCGTTGAGAGTAATGCGCCACTTCGACTATCGTGAAGTCCGGGGCAGCGCACAGCCAGAGGCTTTTCTCGAACGCGGCCAGTGCTTTCTTGGCATCGGGGG
>JAGTVB010000032.1 GCA_018224385.1 Gammaproteobacteria bacterium | reverse complement strand
CGCGACCAGGAAGCGCAGGATGCTGCCCGTGGGTGCGATACCCAGCAGTCCGGCGATCCAGAAGCCCAGCAGCGAGCACACCACACCCACCAGCACGTTAGCGATCAACCCCATCTGGGCGTTGGTCTTCATGACGATACTCGCCAACCAACCGATGATTCCGCCCATGATTAACGAGATGATCCAGCTCATATCCGTACTCCTCTAGTGATCGAAGCCACCCGCCTGTACGTCCCGGCGCGGCGGCGCCACTTTCCGTCTGGCTCTCACTCACGTCCAGTTCCCGCGCTATGGACTGGAAGCCGCCCCTCTGGGCGAGGCTGTCGGTGATCTTGCGTGGTGCCTGACTCTTTAGGGTTGTTGCTTGCGCCGCCAGCTCAGTCCAGCAGATCCTGGGGCACATTGCCGCCGTTGGCGGCGATGCGCGCGAGCACGGTCTTGTGCAGCCAAGTGTTCATTTTCGCCGAATCGCCCATCAGCTCCGCCGGGCAGCCCAGCTCCGTGGCCAGTTCCTTGCGCGCTGCGAAGCTGCTGTCGATCTCGAGGAGCTTCAGCAGGTCGACAATGGAGGTCCGCCAGTTCAGCTTCTGCGGGTTCGCCGCCGCGCGCTGCTCCAGTTGCGCAACGACATCGACGAGGCCGACCGGGCTGGGCGGCGGTGCCGTCGGAGCCGTACCCGGGCTCGCGGGCGCGCCGGTGGGTGGCGGGGCGGAAGTGGGGGCGGCGTTCGCGCTGCCAATACCGAGTTTGTCGAGGATCTTGCTGAAAAATCCCATGGCGTTCTCCTTGTATGGATGGCGGGACGGCACGACCCGGCCAGATTGCAGTGGTGCGCAGTCTCCAAGAATCAACCATAGTACAGGATAAACGGGATATTGTTTGACCGGATTAGGGCTCGTCTCGCTCCCGTTGCGGCAACTGGAGCCAAGGAGCTGCCCCTGCATTATGAATGCGACTTATAGCGGTTCTGACGTGGCTCGGTAACAACGGGTCACTTTGATCGATGCTCCGCCCGGGTTATGGTTGCGGCACTTTTTGTCCCTAAGGTCGGTATGGCCGCCCATCTCCCGGCGACAAGGGACGGCGACTGGCTGCCACCCGGACGAAACGATGAGCATGGCTGAATTTCTTCATCACGTTTCCCGAGTACGACCGTGCGATCCGCAACCGAGCCGATCGCTCTGGCGTGCACACGCCACACTCCAGCCGGGAATAGTTCCTAACCGTACGCCGGGGGCCTGCGTAATATAGGCCCCGTCGCAAGCGCGAAATACTTTGAGCCAAGACTTTAAACCAGAGGAGCAGTCTCATGAGCTACGGTTATCCGAATGTTGATTTCAAATCCGGCGGCAATGCTGAGGCGACAGCGGCGGGATTGCAGTCCAACGATGATTTCACCAAGCTGGTGAATGTGGGTAAGGATGTGGGTGTGGCCCTTCCGGACATCCAGAGCGATGAGGACCTCACCCTCCAGGGGCAAGACGTGCAGGCCGGCGCCTTCGGCGGCGACGGGGGCAACGACAACGTGAAGCAGAGCATTAACGTCTAAACTACGCTACCGCGCGTTAAGAATCCTCGGCGGGTATGGCCTTCCGGGGGTTCTCAATGTTGCGTCTAGCCCGATTTCAACCTTGGCCGGTGCCTTGCGCAGGGCCGGCGAGGGTTCGGTGCGTGATGCCCGGTAATTGAAACGTATCGAGGTCATGACTGCGGGTGACAGGCATTTTCGCCCTCCTTTGATTGCCCCACAGCGGACCAGCCTTAGTATTCCAGTATCCGTTGCGCTCGGCCACAGGGCCGGATGTCTGCCAACACCGGGCTGTGACTCGGGAGATCCAGAAATCGTTTTTTACTGCGCCACGAACAGCAGTGCATGACCATCCGGATCGCGCACCATGAGACCTGCACTAAAGCCGAGATCCGGCGCAGTGAGCCCCACCATGTGGGAGGAGACCAGCCTTCCTCGGGCGGCCGCAACCCCCTTGCTCACCTCAGAAAGCCGACCCGTCGACACCCGCACGTGCCAGTGCGTCATATGCCGATGTCGGCATATGACGCACGGTCAGCATGAGTCCCAAGGCGATGGTGAATTCCGCAGCGAGCGCAACCCAAGGCCCCAGCTCGCCGGGAACCGTGGCAACGTAGGTGACGGGCGCGCAAGTGAAGATACTGCCCAAGAGCCCCGCCACCAGCAGCACGCCAAGCGTGCCGCCGACGAACTGTGCCAGGATGTAAAAGACCGCGTCCCAACGGGCTATTTTGCCAAGTCGAAAAAACGTCAGCGTCACCGCCGGATTGAGATGGGCCCCTGATTGTTGGCCCCACGGCGAATAGATGATGCCACAATCGCGGTGAGCCCCATGGTGAGCCCTATCAGCGCCCGGCGTAGGGCCGGGTCGGGCAAAAATCCGTGGAGCGGCGACGCTGGGTACTCGAGCAGGCTGACGAAAAGGCCCGCAGAGACCATGAACGTGCCAAGCCCCCAAAGCCTCCAGGAGGTACTCGGGCCAGTGTTGACGTAGTGCCTGCCTCGGTGTCATCGTACCGCCTCCTGTTTTGAGCCCGCGAGGAAGCGGTCTGTTAGGATGGCACTCTCTGCTTGCCGTCTCGGTCTTTCTCCGCCGCGCTTATCCGTGGCGACGGCTTGGCATACGCTAGAAACCGGCCCCCTTGGTGCTCAGCCCGATGCGAAGCCTCGCTTCTATGCTCTATGCAGCCGCGTTTCCCTTGCGCGCTCGTTCAACCGCCGGTATCGAAACCGGGGTAGAGCGTCATGCCACCATCGACATAGAGGCAGCTCCCGTTGATGTAGTCCGAATAATCCGATGCCAGCCACACAGCGGCACGGCCGATATCCTCGGGCTCGCCGATGCGTTTGTAGGGCACGAGCTTCATCAGTTCGCCATAAGCCTCTGGTGTCCCCCAGGCGGCCATGTTGATGGGTGTGCGAATGGCTCCTGGAGAGATCGCGTTGACACGGATGCGCCACGGCGCCACCTCCTGGGCGATCGACTTCATCATCAGCATCACGCCTCCCTTGGAGGCGGCGTAGTTGACGTGTCCTGCCCAAGGGATGGTGTCGTGAACCGAGCTCATGCAGATGATCTTGCCCGCCGCACAGGAGATCTCCGGCACCACCCCGCGGCGCTTGAACTCACGCACCGCTTCGCGAGCGCAGAGAAACTGACCGGTCAGGTTGACCTCGATCACCCGATGCCACTGAGCGAGGGTCATCTTTTCGAATGGGGCGTCCTTTTGCAGTCCCGCGTTGTTCACCAGAATATGCAGGGTTCCAAATTCCTTGATCATGGTGCGGAACATCGCCTGCACTTCGTCCTCTTTGGCGACGTCGGCCTGGATGGCCATGGCCCTGATGCCACAGCGACGCTGGATCTCTTGCACCGCTTCCTCGGCCTTGTCGGGATCGGTGACATAGTTGACCACCACGTCCGCACCGGCATGGCCGAGCGCAATGGCCACCTGCTTGCCGATGCCGGAGCTGGCGCCCGTAACCAGCGCTTTCTGCCCCGTGAGCACCACTTGCTGGTCCAGTGAGGGCATGACGACCGGCGGGTAATGTTCGTTCTGCGTTGGATTCATCTTGCTCTCCTCAACTCGGTTCGTTCTACGAAGCGGCACCCGGCCACACGCCACCAGAAGCGAGTCTCTGTTGGCTTCGGTGGCGGCTTGGCGGGTCCATCCAGGACACGGGATACTCGTAGCGCGCCAGTGCCAGCGCATTGTCCCACTGAGTGGCCTTGAGCACGCCGGAGATGAAGAACGTCTGGGCGAGCCACAGGCGAAGGTACAGATCGAGCAGCGGGCCGACTACCCGCCCGGCGTAGTCGAAGGTTGCCGCATAAGCGCTGACCAATCGCCGGATGAAATATGCTACGCGACGCTCATTGCGATGAAGGAGAGGCCCGCTGGCAGACATGTTGGGCGTTCTCCGGATCGGGTCCGCTCAGGCCGCGTGGCCGGAGGCTGCAGCGGGCCGCTGGTCACTGCGATGCTCGCGCCAGAACGGCGGGATATCGCGGCGGTAGCGGCGCATCACGAGGTTGGCGATGAGTGCGGTCCAACCGGTTTGGTGGGCTGCTCCGAGGCCCTGCCCGGTGTCGCCATGGAAGTATTCGTAGAACAGGTACAAGTGCTTCCAGGAAGGGTCGGACTGGAACGGGCTGCCCGGCGGATGGGCGCGTACCCGCCCGCTCGCGTCGCGCCGGTAGATGTCCACCAAGCGTTCGGCGATCAGGGTGGCGCTTTGCTTGAGATTCAGTCGCTGGCCGCCGAGGCAAGGCACGGCAACGGTGAAAGCGTCCCCGAGGAAGCGGTGGTATTTCTCCAGCGATTGCACCAGCAGGAAGTTGGTGGGCATCCAAATCGGCCCGCGCCAGTTGGAGTTGCCGCCGAAGAGCGCCGAGTTGGACTCGCCGGGTACATAGTCGATGATGGCCTCGCCCACACCCGGCAGATGTCCGAGCTCGCGGTGGGTCGCGTGCAGACGGCTGACGCTGCGCACGCCATAGGGCGAAAGGAACTCCTCTTCATTGAGAAGTCGTTCCAGGATGCGTGGTAGCATGGTGTGATCGACCAGCGACAACAGGTGCTCACCACGCTCGTTTTCCCACGCCGGGCAGGCGCAGATCGCATTACCCTGAAACAGCCCTCCGCGGTGGGCGTCGAGCAGACCACGAAATCGCGGGACATTCTTGAGGATCCGCTGGTCGACCACCTCGCAGGCAAACAGCGGAATGAGGCCCACCCACGAGTAAACATGGATGCGATGCCAACTGCCGTCCGGCGTGACCAACAGATCCTTAAAGAAGCCATCCTCGGGATCCCATAGCGAGACACCGCCCTCGACGTGGCCACCGATGGTGTTGGCAATCGCCAGGAACTGCTGGTAAATCTGGATGGCGATGTCCTCATAATCCGGATCTTCGACCGCAAGCTCCAGGGCGATCAGCGTCATGTTGAGCGCGAACATGGCCATCCAGCCGGTGGCGTCGGCCTGCTTGAGGCTGTAGCCCGCAGGCAGCGGGCGCGAGCGGTCAAACACCGAGATGTTATCGAGCCCGAGGAACCCGCCTTCGAAGACATTGTGCCCATCGACATCTTTGCGGTTGATCCACCAGGCATAGTTCAACAGCAACTTATGAAACACGCGCTGCAGGAAATCGTGGTCAGCCTGCCGGCGCTGTATGCGTTCGGCGCGGAAACACTTCAGCGCCCCCATGGCGTGCACCGGGGGATTCACGTCGCCGAAGGCCCACTCGTAGGCGGGGATCTGGCCGTTGGGATGCAAGTAGGTCTCGTTGAGCATCAGCTCGATCTGCGCCTTGGCGAAATCGACATCCACCAGGGCGAGGGTGGCACAGTGAAAGGCCAAGTCCCAGGCGGCAAACCACGGGTACTCCCACTTGTCGGGCATGGAAATCACCTGGCTCGCCTTGAAGTGCTTCCAATAGCGGTTACGCCCGTACTGGCGGCTCTCAGGCGGTGCGAGCCGATCTCCGGCCAGCCACCGGTGCACGTCATAGTGGAAAAACTGTTGACTCCAGATCAGGCCGGCGAGCGCCTGGCGCAAGATGAGATGATCTTCGGGACTGGCTGCCGGCAGCAGCTCGTCATAGAAAACGTCGGCCTCGGAGCGCCGTTTGGCGAAGGTCACCTCACTCGCGGCAAAGGGTTCCCCGAGCGGCGCGTTGGCCAGCACCAGGTCGACCCGTGCCTTTTCTCCCGGGCCGGCAGTCAGCACGTGCAGGGCAGCGAACTTAGTGCCTTCGAGCGCCGGATTGACCGCCGCCTTGTCGCCCTCGATCACATAGCGATGAAAGGCGTCTTTAAGGTGGGGAGTGGCGTTCTGCAGACCCCAGAGCCGCTGGAGGTTGGTCTCGTTCTGCGTGAACAGCGGTTCCGCCGGCCGGCGCCCGTAGAAATAATAGCTGCCGAGCGTGGCATGCTTGACTTCAACCGCCCACCCGACGCCCTTGGGTGGGGACACCGCACGCAGCATCGGTTTCACCACCCCGACATCGCCCCAGGACCAGGTGTTGCGAAACCACAGCGTGGGCAGAAGGTAGAGTGTGGCGGCCTCAGGGCCATTGTTGTGGGCGATGACATGGGCATGGATCTCCTCGGGCGTGCGTTTGGCGTAGTGCACCTCGATGTCCCAGTAGCGGTTCTGGTGAAACACCCCGGTATCGAGCAGATTAAATGGCGGCTCGTTGCGGCTGCGGCGCGCGTTCTCCGCCACCAGGGAGGCGTAGGGATACGCCACTTGGGGGTACTTGTAGAGATAGCGGAGGTAGCTGTGGCTCGGCGTGGCGTCGAGATAGAAGTAATATTCCTTGACATCTTCGCCGTGGTTGCCCTGGTTGCCGGTCAAACCAAAGGCCCGCTCTTTGAGGATCGGATCGCGCCCGTTCCAGAAGGCAAACGCGAGGCACAGGCGCTGCTGCTCGTCGCACAGCCCGCCCATGCCGTCTTCGTTCCAGCGGTAGGCTCGCGAACGGGCCTGCTCGTGGTCAAGGTAGTCCCACGCATTGCCGTAGTCGCTGTAGTCCTCGCGCACCGTGCCCCAGGCGCGCTCGGCGAGATAGGGTCCCCACAGGCGCCAGTTCTCCGCGCCACTGCGCTGCTTGGCAAGGCGCTCCTGTTCGGCATTGAGCTGTTTCGCTGTCATGGTCACTCCCCCGCTAATCGTTTGCTCGGCGCGCTGCCGAGCCCTTTGACGCCCGCTCAGCGGGCACCGCGCTCTCCCCCCAAGCACGGTCGAAGGCAACGCCCTCAAAGCACGCTGGCATGGTGTGCCCGTTCATGGGGCACGACCTCACCGTCACCTTGCGCGCGACGCTCGATCAACCGATGGGCGAGCCGCAATGCCCAAGCGTAAATGGTAAGCGAGGGGTTGACGCGGCTCGAGCGCGCTGCCATCGAGCGGCAGAGGCTCGCCTTTTTCGAGCAGCAGCACGTGGGCACTGCTCTCAGCCCACCGCCAAGCGGCGGCCGCGCCACCGGCCCCGGAGCCGATGACGAGATACTTGCGCTCCCTGTCTATGCCCGTGTCTGTGCGTGCCGTTGAGCTTGTCGCAAAGGGATCAGGAACGCTCCCGACCATTGCCCCATCCTCGGTCCACCCCACGGCATGCCGTGGTGCCGCGGCATGTCGTGGTCTCGAGCGTCATGAGGCTCCACTTGACTTCGTGGTGCTTTCCAGCAAGTGCTTGATAAATAAATTGTACCCGACGGCTGGCCTGAATCACCGCCGGCATCGGTGTTGCCCAATCCGATTGATGAGGATTGTCGGGGAAACCGGTGACCCGATTGCCTTTTTTCATCAAGACGCTCGCCAACGGCACCAGTTGGGGCGCGCCGGAGCAAGCTGCGGCATTGTTGAAGCGTATCGTCTACGGGCGGGCGGGCCTCGTCGACGATATCGCCAACGCCGCGGCCGAGCTGGAACGCCGCCGGGCGGAGGAGCGGGTGCGACGAAGCGAGGCGCGGGCGCCGAAGATGTGAAAAAGGGCAAAATCCTGGGGGCTACCCTCCATGGGTGCCACATCGATGGCGGCCAGATGACCAAGGACATCACCGGTGCGATTGGCCAGTGGAACGGCAAGATAGCTCTGAGCCCCCATATCGACCAGCGCTCGTTCCTTTGGAAATAGCGTCTGGATGTTTTTCGGATAGAGGCACACCTCGCCTTGTAGCACCTGCTCGCAGGGTGTGTCCTGCAGGTCGTACTCAACATTTTCCAGAAAGTCGTCACCCCCCCAAAAGGCGAGCGTCCGCACACGGGCCGTGGCGCCCGGCACGAACTCGGAAACAAACGCATAGCGTCCTCCGAGGGCCCCCGCCAGGGAGCGAACAAGGGCTTGAAAAAATGCTTCCCCGGTTTCAGACGCCGTACCCTCCATGATCTGACGCAGAATGTGGTCGACGCCGCTGCTTTGCACCTCGGCGCTCATCGCTCTCCTCCTGAATCGGCCTGCGGTAGACCTGTTTTTTCTTGCTAGGGATTATATGCTCGACGCCTTCTTGGCGCTCTACAAAAATGCGGACAGCCCTTCCCTGGACTCTCTCAGCGTCCCCGACCGGAAAACACGCTGCGCCTCTTCTGAACGGCTGCTGTATCGGGCGTAGTAGACCGCTCCATCCAGCAGGTTTCAATAACCATCCACCGCAACCGCTCGACCAGTCTCGATGTCGGCGCTGTGCACGCGACTGACGGGTCACAGCCCCTCCCGGCAAAGACGCTGGTTTCGGCGGGAACGAGACTGACGTCGCCGAGTGACGACAAAGGAAGGTGCACGTCGCACCGCAGCGCGTATGCAACATCCCGGTGAGGGCGGGCTCAGTGTGTGGGCGAAAAGAGCTGTTCGCCTCGGGCCGTTCGGCACCTTCGTTCGTGCATGGCGGCAAAGAGACGTCAGCTCCACATAAAGTTTCAATATGTTGTGCCCCGGTCACGACATCTCGCGACCCGCGACCGGAAAGCCGCCCCTTGGACTCCTGGACTGCAGCATAAGCATTTGTTTGATGCCCCAAATGCGCGCGGAGCGAAGTCGGGCACGGGGTCTGCATGGTCTCCAAGCGTGGAGCAAGACACCACCCACGCTGGAACGCTCGGGAGCCCTTCCCGACCGTCAAGCATCTTGATCTAATACGACTTGCCCCACGGTGATTTAAAGCGCCTGGTTCGAGAACGGCGCTAGGAGGAGGTCGGCTATGGCAACTACGAACACGATCCGTATTCAATGGAGCCCCGAACAAGCAGGCTTGACTTCGCGGCACCTGGCCCTGGAAAACCAAGTCTTTGGCGGCACCGGTGGTGTGAGCCAGGGCAATCAGCAGCACGGCTTTCGGCCGGCCTTTCTCGAAACCAGGAGCGGCGAGATTTACCTCTCGCGCTTTGCCGACGGGCGCCCCGCACCGGTGCATGTATTGGACGGCCTTCCACCGGCACTGGTCACCGAAAGAACGGCTACCGGGCGGGTGATCGCAACGCGCGGTTCGATCATCTCCGGTTTCGTGTGCGCGGGCCGGTTTTATACCCGCGAACAAACGGCAAAGCTCACGAGCGCTTCGGCCTAACCCAACTGGGGTCTCTTGCACATTTCCCGAGAGTGCGGTATATGAATAAGGAGGTTGCCTTCTTCCTGCTGCCGATAAGGCGACATTCGTTTCCCCAAGATTAACGATACGCGCCCGGTTTGGACAGGCGTACTCTTTCATCAGCGTTTTGACGAGCGTCTGTTGCTCGCGGAGCTTGACGGCCCGCTCATCAGTTAGGGTTTTGTTCCGTCCGAAGCGCACATCCCGCTCCATGGCCTTCCGGATGCCGTCCACCCGAAGCTCCTCCCGAGCCTCAATTTTCAACTGGGCAATAGCCTCCAGCATGTTGAACAGCAGGAGACCGGTCGTGTTGCCTGTGTCGATGTTCTGGGCGAGCACCTGCAGGTTTACCCCTTTGCGTTCGAGTTCGGCGTTGATCTGGCAGAGATGAAGCGGAGAGCGCGCTAGCCGGTCAAGCGATGTGATGACGAGCGTATCGCCTCCCCGGACATCAACGATCGGGCACATTCACGTAACTTTGCACGCTGAGGGCTAAGGTTATCGATGAATGATCACGCGTCTCGGCTGGTCAAACGCTAGCAAAACAACACGCCAGGTTGCTGCAAATTGTGAAGTGCGCTCTCGTCAAAACGCTGATGAAAGAGTACGCCTGGTGTCGGCATCTCACCCAAAGCGATCCGTTTCGCCACCAACTGGCGTAAACTTAAAGGTGCTGATCCGTCCTGTGTCTCCGCCTTTGCAGGAAGGTTGGCCGAGCGCGGTGACCTGTACAGCGGGGTGAGCTACGAGATGACTAAGCGAAAAACGGCTGTTGGATACCTATGCGTGCTGTCCGACGCCACGGCTGCGACCGCCGAGCGCGTGGTGCGCGCCGCACTGACGCAGTTTAATACGGCGCGGGTGACGGTGGACGTGTTCCCGAAGATAGCGAGCCGTACCGAGCTGGAACGTGCCATCACCGAAGCCAAAAGGCGCCGGGCACTGATTGCATACACCCTCGTAAGTCGTCCGCTGCGCACTGAGATCGCCTTGCTCGCCAACGAAGCGGGGGTGCCGACAGTTGACCTGATCGGTCCGCTGCTCAGCGCATTGGTCGACTACTTGAAAGCGGCCCCTAGCTATGAGGCCGGTTTGTATAAAGCGCCGAGCGACCGCGAGTTCAGTCGGTCGGAGGCGGCGACTTTTACCGTGCACCACGACGACGGCCAAGGCGTGCACGAACTCGGAGGTGCAGACGTGGTGATCGTCGGTCCGTCTCGTACCTCCAAAACAGGCTATGTTCAGCTCGCGTGTTGACGCCAGATTTCGAGGCCATATT
>JAGTVB010000031.1 GCA_018224385.1 Gammaproteobacteria bacterium | reverse complement strand
TCGATACCCCGGAAACACAGCGTCGGTCCGAGGTGATTGCCTTCTGCGGTATGGTTATAAACAACATCCAAAATAACCTCAAGCCCTGCCGAGTGCAGCGCTTTGACCATTGATTTGAACTCGCCAATGAGCCCGGTAGCCGAATAGCGTCGATCCGGCGCGAAGTAGCCGATGCTGTTGTAGCCCCAATAATTGCGCAATTGCAGGTCCACGAGACGTCGATCATCGATGAAAGCGTGCGCCGGCATCAGCTCCACTGCGGTGATACCGAGCCGCTTGAAATAATCGATTACCGGAGCACTGGCCAGCCCCGCATAGGTGCCGCGCAATGGCGGCGGCAACTCAGGAAAAAGTCGCGTGAAGCCCTTGACGTGCAGCTCATAAATGATTGTGTCGTGCCACGGCGTGCGCGGCTGCCGATCATCGCCCCAGGCAAACGTCGGATCGATAACCCGGCTTTTCGGGACGCCCGCGGCGTCGTTACGCCGATCAAAGGACAGGTCTTTCTGTTTATGGTCCACGCGATATCCGAAGTGAGCATCGCTCCAGCGCAACGTGCCGACGATGTCCTTCGCATAGGGATCCAGAAGCAATTTGTTG
Organism: Gammaproteobacteria bacterium; assembly: GCA_018224385.1. Classification (GTDB taxonomy): domain Bacteria; phylum Pseudomonadota; class Gammaproteobacteria; order HK1; family HK1; genus JAGTVB01. The sequence continues at coordinate 26,325 of JAGTVB010000031.1, read as the reverse complement.
GGATTAAAGCGCTGCCCTTCCTCCGGCAGGTAAGGGCCGTAGACACGGTACCCGTAGAGCAACCCGGGACGCGCCCCGGGGAGGTAGCAGTGCCAGATCTGATCAATGTGCTCGGGTATGACGGTGCGCTGCACCTCGCGGCGACCGCTGGCATCAAACAGACAAAGCTCCACCCGCTCAGCATGCTCGGAGAACAGCGCGAAGTTGACACCTTCACCGTCCCAGGTGGCGCCTAGCGGGTAAGGTTTTCCAGTCCATACAGGAAACAGGGTTTTGGGCATGGGTACACTGCCTTCCGTTGCAGGGAGAAAAGGCCCAAGACGGTTTAGCCGCCGGGCCGGAATGCGACGATGATAGTCGGTACAGGGCCGGCGTCAACCGCGCTGCCCAACAGAATTCTGCCCGTGTGCACGATTCAGCCCCGTGAATTTCCAGAGGCATCGGCTGTCTATTGGTCTTGGCTATCGCGCCACAACGCGCTTCGGGCTATCTTTTAGAGATATGTAGGCCATGGTCATCGTTTCGTCAGCGGCACCATTCAGAGGTTAAATCCGCACCTACAATCTGTAAGCAGCCACTCGGACGAAACGATGACCATGAGCGATATGTATTTTGTTGTCAAAGGCGGCCAATCCACCGTGAAGTACCTGCTTGCAGCCCTGTTTGCCCTGGCGGCGCCACAGGCTGCCGCCGACTGGACGGCTTCGTTGCAGCAGGCCTGGGACCGGACCAAAGTCGTCAGCGGCGACCTTTACGAAACCACCCGGGCTGCGGGCAAGAGCACCTGGGAGTCCACCAGGGGACTGTTTACCCGCTCGCCGGAAGAGCACGCGAATGCACGCCTTGATCATCAGGATGCCGAATTTCGCGAAACCCTCGCCGAGACGCTCACCAAACTCGAGGACGGCGTGGCCATCCTGCAACGGCGCGAGCAGGCGCCGGAATCGGCGTTCTTCCGCAAAGACAAGGCCGGATTTCAGGAGGATTTCAACGATCTGCTGAGCGAGATGACTGCGATCTTCGAGGAAGACGCCATAATTCAGTCGCGAGAGCGAATTTTCGCCCTTCGTCAAGGCATTGCGGCGACCAAACAACAGATCCTCAAACTCAAGGAGCAGCAGCTCGCCGCGCCCCGGCACGATCGTCTGCAAACCACCAAGCGCGACTATGAGCAGCAGATCGCCGAGCAGCGTCAACGAATCATTGATCAGCAGACGGAAATTGCGGCCATCTCCGGGCAATTCATCGACAAGCTGAGCGCGCTCGGCATTGCGCTCACGCCCGGCGAGGCGGAAATGCTGCTCGCTCGAGTGGATTCCAGAGACATCGTGCAGATGGCGGTCGTCTTCAACACGGCCAAGAAGATCGATACCCAGCTATTAGCGCTCATGGCCGACTCCGGAGAAGATGTCGGACCCGCGAAGCGCTACTACGGCATGCATGTGGTGCTGCTGGAGCTTGTGCGATACATGCAGAATCGATACATCGCCGACATCGATCAGCAGTATATCCCGCAACTTAAAGCGATCCGGGCCAGCACCCAGGCCCTGTATCAAAACGCCAAAGCCGCCTTCAAGGAAGACGCAGACGAACACCGAAAACGGGGCTACGCTGCCAATATGCGCGCTAATCAGCTCACCATCGATACCGCAGCGATCTATATCGAGTTGCTCGAATCCCAGCGTGCCAAGGTGGCCGCCGCCCGCGGGCGCATCGAAAGCGACTTGCGCCTGGCGAAGAATACCTATGCCACGGTGCGCTACAGCGCCGAACTGCTGGCCATCTTACAAACCAGCCGCCATTCCTTTGAGGCCCTGATGGGCCTGCAAGTCCCGGCGCTGCAGCCTTTCACCAATCTGCGCATGCAGCGCGAGTTCGAGGCTTTATCGCGGCGCATTGCGGCACGGAGTTAGCGCTTGCGGGAGGCCTTGCTCTACGCCCAAAACGGCTGGCCTAGATGACGCGTAGGCGGGATCGGCGAAGCGCAAGGGGCGCACGCCGCCGCGTGCAAGGCCCGCGCGAAGCGCCGCTTAAGGCCGCGCCTCTTTGGCCCGCTGCGAACAGTACCGGCCACACTTGTCCTTGGTTTCTCGTGCCGATGCTTCACAATCGCGGATGTCGTTGTAGCGGTAGCTGGATCGGTAGCAGGTACTGACGTCGTCCCAATAATCGCGATCGCACCGCTTATTGCAATCGCCAGGCTCTCGACCGTGCGGTGTTGCGCACCGGTCCGTGCATTTGCGCTTCTGCGTCTCCTTGGAATCCTGGCATCGCCGTATGTCCGTGTAGAGGGTGTGGGCGCGGTGGCACTCGCTCACCCCCTTCCAGTAATCGCTCTCGCAGCTTCGCTTGCAGTCGGTAGACGGCTGGCTGTGCGCAACGGGCGCACAGTGCAAGATCAACACGCTGATCGACCACGTCAAACAATGCCGGAAACCCGAACGCATAGCTTCTCCCCTGACTGCTCTACTCGACTCCATGCGGGACGCCGGTAAACGGGATGGCGTCGCCCGACCCAGGGGCTGTTGTCGTCCCGCACTGAAAATCAGCGTTCGACAACCGCGACGATGCACCGCGAGACGCCTGCAAGCAGATCCGCCCATCGATTTGCCGCGGCACTGCGTTAACCCCCTGCCCCCCAATAGCGGATCACGTTCCGCTTTGGCTGAGTATAATCTCCTTTGCAGTGCAATAAACCGGCACGCGTGCGCCGAGGTTGCTCCCAAAGAGGTATGAACCCAATGTCAGAACGGCGGTTGCGAGAGACCCTACAGCAACTTCATGAGGAACTTGACCGTACCGAGTCCGTCGGTACCGAGGATCGCGCCCTCCTAAAGGACCTCATGGAAGATATCCAACATACGCTCGAAAAGCCCGAGGAAGGCACTGCCGAGCGACATCAGTCGCTCAACGACCGGCTTCGCCAGACAGCGGAGGACTTCGAGGAGGCACACCCGTCCCTAACGCTGTCACTTCGCAGGGTCATTGATGCGTTTCGCTGGATGAGCGTCTAGCTCGCCGCGACGCGCGCAATACCGATACTGGCGTTGACCGAGCGCAAGGCAGGCGCGCGGCGGCAGTTGCGGTGCGCTGTACTCCGAGAGAGACATCTTAGCAAAACGCACGCCATCTGACCGAAGCCCAGCCACGGGCTTACTCCGGCTCGGCCTTCGGCTCCAGCGCGTTGATGAGTAGCTGCCGCACCACGTCGCTGCGGGTCACTCGCCTCGAGGGATCCGCGTTATTGAGGCGTTTCACGTACCCATCCAGGCGATCCATTAACTCCACAGGCAAACGAAAAACGACCTGCACCGTTGCCCCGCTTTCAACAATGTCATCCAGGAGCCCCCCCACATATTGCAAGCTTTCCAATAGATCCTCCGCCGAGCCGGTATCATCGGGCATGGGCATGTTCTGCATTTCCACCAGCACATTCATCAAGCTGTCGAGGGAGAGAAGACCGCGCAAAAACTGCTCGGAGGCTTGAGCGGGCGAGCATTCATTCGCCGGGCGTTCACTTTCTCCCATGGGAATTCCGGTCGTGACCATCAGCGCACTTTACGCCAGCCGATGAGCGGCTCAGACGCGGTTCGAAAAACATTGCAAGCGCCGCAGCCACAAGGCGCACCGTGGCGGCAACATCGTTTGCAACCCTTTTGAACCGCGCCAGGCCGACCCCACAGGGGCGGGCAACAAGCGCCGTGGTCAAAGGAGCACCCGATGATGGCGAACCGCTGGGCGACGCCGCCATGCCAAGTGCAGCCGTTTCGATAACAGCCGCTGCGATGCCCCGGGCGCTCCTTTCCTCAATCGTGCCGCAAGCTATTTGGCCGCCTTGCCCTGATTGGCCACCGCCTGCATGGCCTTTTCGATTTCCGCTAGATCGCCCAGGTAGTAGTGCCGCAACGGCTTCAGATCCTGATCCAGCTCATACACCAAAGGGATCCCGGTCGGTATGTTCAGCTTAAGGATCTCCTCCTCGGAGACATTGTCGAGGTACTTGACCAAAGCCCGCAGTGAATTGCCGTGGGCGGCAATAATCACCCGCTTCCCGGCGCGTATGGTGGGCGCAATCACCTCGTGCCAGTAGGGCAGAAACCGCTCCACGGTATCCTTTAAGCATTCGGTTTTAGGGAGCTCACTTTCCTGCAAGTCCTGATAACGCCGTTCGTGTCCAGGGTACCGCTCGTCGCTCTGTTCCAAGGGAGGCGGCGGTATATCGTAGCTTCTTCGCCAAATCAGAACTTGCTCATCGCCGTACTTCTCTGCGGTCTCAGCCTTGTTCAGCCCCTGCAGCGCACCGTAATGGCGCTCATTGAGGCGCCAGGAGCGGTGTACGGGGATCCACATCAGGTCCATCTCGTCGAGCACCAACCAGAGGGTGCGGATTGCCCGCTTGAGGACCGAGGTAAACGCGATGTCGAACTGGTAGTTTTCCTGCGCGAGCAGGCGGCCGCCAAGCTTGGCTTCCTCAACGCCCTTCTCCGAAAGATCCACATCGGTCCAGCCGGTAAACAAATTTTCCCGATTCCAAATACTTTCCCCATGTCGGAGCAGAACAAGCTTGGTTGTCATGATGGTATTCTCCTTGGATTTATTGTTTAGCGTCTCTGGCAATGCTCTGCTAGCATGAAGCACCCCGGCGAGCCGATAAGCGCCCCTTCTTTCGAAGGCCAAATGAATCCTGATTGGGAAAGGTGAGATATGTGCTGCCGCCCAGACACGCGCCTCCCTTGATTCATTCCTCATGGGCCTTTGTGAGACGACCCATGCCTCTAACCGCGCTGAGCGCTTGAGAATAAACCGATTGCGCTTCCCGCTAGCGGCCCCGTCGGGTGGTGCTCGCTCGCGCCGCCCATCGATCGGACAGGTATCGTCGCTGCGGCGCCGTCCGCCTTGCCCTCGGGCTGTTCGCTACGGTTTATTCAACCGCTGAGGCACAGCTGAAAATCGCGAGCGGTTGCAGCATGAGCTTACGCCAGATTAGCCTTGACGAGCAACCCATCTGAAGGTGAGGAGCAATCAACCCCGAGGGATGAGGGCGCCGAACGATATCGCCAACTCAAGCGGATGACCCGCAGCACCGTATTTTGCGGCCGAGCCATGAGACCGTTTCAACACGCCCGCCAACCTCAGGCAGAGCAGGGCAAAGCTAAAACCAGCTCGAGACATGCATTCTGACCCCGTGCTGTTCACGGTATTCCTCATTTTTTCCGGCGCCGCCGTGCTGGCCACGCTCGCCCTGTTTGCGCAACAAGCATTGCTGGTCGCCTACATCTTGGTGGGTATTTTGTTTGGGCCCTGGGTGTTCAAGCTGGTGGTCGACCCGGTGCTCATTCAGGAAGTTGGCCATATCGGCATCATGTTCCTATTGTTTCTGCTCGGGCTCAATCTGCATCCGCAAAAGCTCGTGCAGCTCATTCGGGAAACCACGGCTGTGACGGCCGCGAGCTCATTGGCATTCGCCTTGCCCGGAATTGTCATCGGCGCTCTATTCGGGCTGAGTTGGACGGAAGCCTTGCTGCTCGGGGCCACACTGATGTTCTCCAGCACCATTATCGGACTCAAGCTACTGCCCACCACAGTGCTGCATCACCAGCGCATGGGTGAGATCATGATCAGCATCCTGCTGCTTCAGGATATCATCGCCGTGCTGATTATCTTGCTGCTGCAGGTTCAAGGCAGTGAGAACACGGGCCTGCTGCACCTCACCCTCACCCTCCTGTCGCTGCCCGCCCTTTTTATCTTTGCATTCCTGTTTGAGCGCTACGTGCTGATCAAGCTCATCCGCCGGTTCGAGCGCATCCAGGAGTATATTTTTCTGGTGGTCATCGGCTGGTGCCTGGGGATGGCCGAGCTGGCGGCTCAGGTCGAGCTCTCCTCCGAAATCGGCGCGTTTATCGCCGGCGTGGCGCTCGCTGCGAGCCGCATCTCCCTGTTTATTTCCGAGACGCTTAAACCTGTCCGGGACTTTTTCCTCGTCATGTTTTTCTTCTCCCTCGGGGCCAGTTTCAACGTGCAAGCATTACCCGAGGTGGTGCTTCCAGCAAGCTTGCTCACCGGAATAACGCTGCTGCTAAAGCCCTGGGTGTTTCGTGTCTTGTTCCAGCACGCAGGTGAACCACGTTCCAGCGCTCTTGAGATGGGGGTGCGGCTCGGCCAGGTCAGCGAATTTGCGTTCCTGATCGCGATACTGGCCGTCGAGCTGGCGATAATAAGCCCCAAAGCCTCCTACCTCATACAGACTTGCGCGCTCTTGAGCTTCATCGTATCGCCGTACATTATCGTGTTACGTTTTCCAACGCCCATCGCACTGTCTGACCGGCTGCGCCGCGATTGACTTGTCAGCCCAGGATCCAACGCCCCGTCGAGGAACCGAAGCTTTCCCTTATCGGTCTGATGTTATTTAATGCAGCATCCTCGGCCATTCGGTGCCATGCACTGACGACCCGTTGCAAACGCACATCAGGTTTTTCCGCGGCTACCCTGCCCGCCGACATCTAAGGAGATCGCCCACCCATGACAAAATATCTGTGGTTCTTGTGGCCCGCCGTTCTTGGCTTACCCGCAATGACGTTTGCTGATGAAGCGCCGCCCCGCTTGCTCGAGTCTGTCAACCAGCTGTTACCCGGCATGAAGCCAGAACGCGTGAGCCAAAGCCCCATTCCCGGTCTCTATGAAGTCATTTACAATCCGCGCCTGATCCTTTACGTGCATAAAGACGGTCAATATGTCATCCAAGGTGACCTGCTCAATCTGGAGACCCAAGCCAACCTTACAGAGGAACGTCGCAAGCAAGCCCGCCTCAAGATCATTGAGGGGCTCGGCGAAGACAGCATGATTGTGTTCGCCCCAGAAAAAACCGCTCACACCATAACGGTGTTCACCGACGTCGACTGTGGGTACTGCCGTAAATTGCATCAAGAGGTCAACGAGCTGACCCGCCACGGCGTAAAGGTCCGCTACCTCGCCTTCCCTCGAGCAGGAATGGCATCACCGACCTACCAGCGGATGGTTTCCGTCTGGTGTGCCAAAGATCGACGGCAAGCGATCACCGACGCCAAAGCAGGCAGTGACGTCCCCAGCAAGCGTTGCGACAACCCGGTGCAGGCCCATTATGAAGCCGCGCAACAGTTGGGTATCAGTGGAACGCCGGCCATGGTGTTGGACGATGGCGGAATGCAGCCAGGCTACGTGCCGGCCGAGCAACTCATAAAGCTGCTGGAGGCAGAGGCCCCCAGTTGATTATCGGCGCGCGCGCTGTTCCCGATTCTCGCACCCAAGGGTGATACGGCTCATCCCATGAGAGTCATCATTTTTTTGCTGGCGGCCATCGCCTTCTTCGTCTGGCTCAGTTTTGAATTAAAGGATCGCCAACGAGATCTTGCGCAGATCTTGCTCGTGGTCGCTGTACTCTTGGCAGTGCTCCTTTTCGGGGCTCTGTTTGGGCTCTATGGAGCCTAAGAAGCGGTCCTAGAAGCGGTTTGCAGCACGCACAGTTGGGAGTGGGGCGCGCCTAGACGAGGTTACTTGGCGCTATGCCACCTGCCGCTCGGCGCACGCCCGCAATACGCCGCGGCGTAGCGCTCAGAGCCTTGATTCCAGCGTCCAGTATGCGCTGCGTGTAGCGCGGCTCTCCCGCCAACTCGCCGCAGATGGACAGCGGCTTTCCTACCGCCTCCGCCGCCCGTACCAAGCCGGCGATCAACCGCCAGAGAACGGGGCTATCAAACAATCGCTCGAAATCTGCAGTCTCATCCGCCCGATCGATGGCGAACAGGTACTGAATCAGATCGTTGGTACCGATGCAGCCGAAGTCGATGATGTCAAACAGCTCGCGGGCTTGCAGGCACGCAGACGGGATTTCAAACATAATCCCGTGATAGAGGCGCGCTTCAGGAAGATCGGCGATAGCGTGCTGAAACAGGCTGCGCAGCGCTGTGTACTGTTGCGGATCGGAAACCATCGGGTAAACGACGTGGATGGGATGCGCTTGCGAGGCGCGCGCCAAAGCCCGGGCCTGCGTACGCAGCAGCTCGGGCTGTCTGAGCAGATAGCGGGCACCGCGGCATCCGTGTAAGCTGGTGTCCAAGCCCAGGCTGATAGCCACAGGCGCCTTATCGCATCCGAGATCCCATAGGCGAACGTAGGCCGGCTTGCCCGACATCGCCTCAACGATCTCGCGGTATTGCGCTTCTTGCTCCACTTCGCCGGGCAACCCTCCCTTTGCCAAGGCCACCATCTCAGTGCGGGTCAGCCCGATACCGTCCGCCCCCGCAGCCACCGCTTCGCGCACATTGATGGGCCGATCGATGGTAGCCATTACCTGAAGAGCGGGCACCGGTTCTGTCATCTGAACACAGAGCGTGGAGGATGCCCGGAGCAATTCATACGCATGGACCGTCGCCGGGCAAGGGTGCACGATAAGCTCTCCGGTACCGCCATCAATCACACACTCCGCTTCGAGTGGCACGGCGTCAAAAAGACCCTTGATACCGCTCACCGTCGGAAGATTCAATGCCCGCGCGAGGATGGCGGCGTGGGAGTTGCGCGCACTGCGTTCGACCAGAAAGCCGACGGTTTGAGGATCAGCCTCGACCGCCAACGCCGGTGTCAATTCCTCAGCAACAAGAATATGATCGTGGTGAAGTGGGCAGCCCCCCATGGTGCAGTTAGCACGGTCGCTGCAGCGAAGCCGAGGCGTGCGGTGACGCAGGCGGTCCAACAGCGCCCGCTCGAGCTCACCAAAGTCGGCCGCCCGCTCACGCAGCGAGGCCCAAGGCGATCGAGCGAGCTTGCGCCGGCAGCGTTCAAACTCGCGCGCCACCGCTTGCTCGGCAGGGAGCGCTTTGCATTCAACATGATCAAGGAGCGCTTCCCGCAATGCGGGATCCTCGAGGATCATCTGCTGCGCCCAGAAGATTTCTCCCGCCTCAGCGCCCAACTGAACCGTCACATCCGCCGCCAAGCGCTGCAAGCGCTCGATCAGCCACGACAGAGCCTCAGTCAGGCGCTCCGACTCGCTTACTAAACATTGCGCGGAACCGGCCTGAGACGAAAACGCCGGTTGCAGGAAACATACGCGGCCCCGGGCAATACCGGGAGCCACAGGGATGCCTCGTAAGCGTATTTCCGTTGCGTTCGAACTCACGGCCTCTCGTTGCCACCGCTTTGCTGGGCGGAGACCCATCTGTGGATCACTCGCCCAGTGGTGGGGCCTGCTGTGATGTTACCTTCCGGATCAGCTGACAGGCCTCAAATAATCGTTATCTCCTAACAGATCCTGCGTGAAGAAGCAATACGCATATATACGTATTCGTCTGCGCCACCGCCGCGTTGCCGATCAGGGCAGCGCTCTGGCATTGGCGCCACCCTCAAGGTAAACGATCAGCCGCTGGCTCGGCCGCAATACCTCACCCTTCCCGAGGCTGTTCCACGTCTGTAGCTGCTCCACACTGACGTCAAATTGCCGGGAAATTCCGTACAACGAATCACCGCGCTTGACCGTATATTCCACCTGCCGCGCCTTGCCTCCGCTCGGTTTCGTGGCCTCGTCCGTGGTCCCCGTATCAGCGCTGCCTTGCGTTTCCGGTGCCAACGAGCGTTCCCCATCGGGGATGACGAGCCGTTGGCCGAGCTTGAGCGGGTCGCCCGGCCCGATTCCATTGGCGGCCGCAAGGTGCTTAACGTCGGCGTTGTACCGGCGGGCAATCGACCATAGCGTATCGCCCCTGGCCACTTCGTAATCACCGGCGGTGGGCGGCGCATCGGTTTTCTCCCGGCTCGATGCGGCGATAACGTTCGCGGCGGGCGGCGGGGCGGGTGGCGCTGTGCCGTCGATTACCGGCGCACCGGCGCTTGCCACCGCATCGAGCCTGGCGGCTAGCCAGTCACGTTCCTCAGTCAGCGCATCGACTTCGTTGCGCAGCTGCTCGCGGTCGGTGCGCGCGGCTTGCAGCTCACCGCTTAAATTTTGCACTTGGCGCTCGAGTAAGGAGTTGGAAAGCTGCGCTTGCGCCAACAGGTCGGAAGCACTGGCACCCCGGGATCCGTGGCTCGACGGTGCAAACACGCCCCACAGAATGGCGCTCACCCCGGCAATGCCGGCGATGAATACCCACCGCTGAGAACGGCGCGGCAGGGCCGCAAAGCCGCGGCGCCAGTTAGTAAAGCCGCTCTTTAAGCGTGCCACAAAGAGGCCGACCCCGCGCATCGGGCGATGACGTGCAAAGTGGTCCCGCACCGTGCCTCGCCCCCGGGGAGCGCCCTCCATCGCGGGCGAATTTCCGGTGGCGGCGGCATCGCGGGCAGTAGCGTGCTCTCTTGCCCCACCAACCTGCGGCGCGTCGATTCCCTCAATAGCCTCGCGGCTGGAAGCTGCGATCTCATCCTCAAAAATCCGTAACCAATCATCCTCTTCCACCCCCTTGGCCGCGGATGCGCCAACGGAGCTATGTTGCTCGCCCCCCCTACTTCTTGCGTCCTGGGTGTTCGTCCCCTCCCCCGGGCGGATCACTTGAGAAGAAGGTTTATCCTGCGATTCCTGACTACCTGGATATGTCATCGATCACCTCCGCTTCCATCCAGCGCCTGTCCCACGTATTGAAATTCTTCTGTTCGAACCTCGCCCCCTTGGCCGATCCCCGGGTTCCCGAGGGAAGCGGGCCGTTCGGTCGCCGTCCCCCTGCACCCCTTAGAAGCCGTTTACAAAACGAGCGGGCTTGCCGTGGCGACCCGCCACGATAAATAGCCAAAACCTCTTTCGAACGGCGACCAGCCGGCCCTGGCGGCGCAATGAGCCCTCACCCGGGGCGAGCCACATTCTCGTGCGTCCCTCTTGCGCCCTCCCATTGCTCGCCACCGTGCGCCTGACGACGCCGGGCTCGCGGCCCATATTAAAACGGCTGCTTAGTGCATGGCGGAAACAAAGGACGTCACCTTAACAGAAAATTATAATCGCAGATTTCATAAGTGCACCCTAAATGCGATCGGCGCGCGCTGCCGTCAAGGCACGCCCACGGATTGCATCGTATCCGCGCAAACGCTGCCACAGCCGGCGGCACGGCCGGTCGAGGCGCTTGGTCCTAATGAATGAGCCGTAATCCCGATGGCAGGGATTCGCCGAAGGCGAGCTTCTCGTCCGCTTCATTCAGCTCCGCAATCTCGCTTACCATCCGCACCCAGGCCATGGCTGCTTTCGCCGCCCGCAAACGCTGGACGACTTCGGTTCGTGCCGCGAGCTGGAGATCGCGTTGGCGATCGCCGCTTCGGCGCGCGATCAGAGTCGCCGCGAATGCCGCCGCTTTGATGGTGCGCCAGTCCACGGCAAAAAGCTCGGTCAACCAGCGTTCTGCCACGCTCGCCGGTACCACGTCATGGGCGCTGCCATAAAATGGCAGCCGTGCGCCCAGGCGGCCGACCGCCCACCAGCTCTGGGGCGGTTCCTTAGCCTCCCGCAGGCGTTCGACTAGCCAATTCCCTACCGCCACTTTGGTCGCGGCGGGCAACCGCTCCAGGGTCGCCACCATCCGCACGGCGTCCTCATACCCCGGCTTTTTGCCTCCCCCGCGGCCGCTGCGCCGTCCCGTTGCGGGGGCACCAAAGTAATCTTCCACATCCTCCAAGAGTCGCTCTTGGGCGGCCCGGTCCAGTCCCCCGGCCAGCCGGCGCCAGAGCGTCCACCATTCCGCCCAGAGGCGTGCATCGCCGGCATATTGAAGGTCCTGCTCGTGCAGGGACCATACCTGTTGAACGCGCCAATCATCCAACGGATAACCAAATCCTGGGCGCAGGCAGTAGCCGACCAGATTAAACCAGGACCGTTCGTGATCCGCTGAACGGCGCCGATGTCGCCCACCCTCCCACAGACAGCCAAACAACTCACGCAGGAGGCGCGTGTCCCAGGCATCACGCGGACCCAGCAGTTTTTCCAGATCGCTGCGCAGGGTCTTGATCTCCCGTGGCCCGATACCGCGCACCCGCTTACCGAAAACCCGCTCGATGCGCTGAGCCGCCTCCGGAAAGCGGGGATTTAAGGTGGCACCGTCCGTGGGCGCGGCCATCGCGGGACCGCTACGACGCACGTCAAAGGCCAGCTGCCAGCGGCGCGCGGGATCATCGCGCGCCACACAGTTGAGCTCGAGGGTGCCGACAGAAGTCAGCGATGCGGCAAGCTCCACCGGGATTTCGCGGCCGGCAGCGCTGCTTTGAACGGCCGTCGCCGGCAGTACGGTGGCAAGCGGGGGCAGCGCCGCAAAGCCCTCGCCCTCGATATCCACCACCTCGGCGGGACGGTAAGGCGTGTCGTCATTGGAAAACATCAGATGGAACTGCACCGGCTCACCAATCCGAAGAGCAAAGGTCGTTCCACGAAGGCGAACCTCGCTTTCCTCCTCTGCGCCTTTGGGCAATAAGCACACCCCTTGAGCACGGTCGCCGGCGGCGCTGGGGACCACCAAGAAATAGCTGCGCGCCGCGCCGCCGCCGATGCGTATTCCTTGGCCCCGGCGCGCCAACCCATAGGCAACCGCGCCCCGGGCCACCGCGACATCGGGAACATCATTGCGAAGCTGCTTCGGCGGCGCACCCCGCCAATCAGCCAAGGTCTCCAACAACCGCTCCACCAGCATGGCACTACGAAATACGCCACCGTTGATGAGCAGCGCATCGGGGACCGCGAGTGCCTCCGGCGGCGGCGCTCGATCCCCCAAGGCATCGCGGCAGACGGTGTCGTGGCGTTTCAGAAACGCGGCCAAATGGCGGGTGACGGCGGGATCCGCGACGTAGGGCAGCCCAAACTCCAGAATACCTCCCCGGCGCCGTTGCGGATGCTCGTCAGGTGCGGTACGAGGGAAAAATCCGTCCACCACCATGCGCCGCACCTCGTCGCGACCGAGCGCCGTCGAGCGCGCGCTTGCGACCAGCTTGGCGCCGGTCCCAAGCACCGACACGGTGGCCTGATCGGCGGCGTCCTCGGCGAGTAATCGTTCCTTGGCCACCCGGCACTGCTGCATGAGCTGAGACAATCCCGCGGAGTCCAGCCGTACCCCGGAAGACTGCATCCGACCTTCGGCCACATGCGCCAAGGCGAGATCCATATTGTCCCCCCCGAGCATCAGGTGCTTACCCACGCCCACGCGCACGAGCTCCGGTTGTGGCCCCCGCCAATCCAGCTTGATGAGGGTAAAATCCGTGGTGCCGCCGCCCACATCACACACCAGCAGCAAACGGCAGTCCCGTAGCGCCGCGGCAAGTTGCTCGCGCTGGGCGGCAAGCCAGTCGTAACAGGCTGCCTGTGGCTCCTCCAGGAGCTGCACGTGCGAAAGGCCGGCGCGGCGGGCGGCTTCCACCGTCAGCGCGCGCGCCGCCTCATCGAAGGAAGCCGGCACGGTGAGCACCACCGTTTGAGCCTCCAGAGGAACCTGGGGAAAGCGCAGATTCCAGCCGGAGCGCACATGCGCCAGATAGCTCGCGCTGGCCCCCAGGGGTGAAATCTTGGCCACATCTTCGGTCCCTCCCCAGGGCAGTATCGGCGCGGTGCGATCCACCGACGGGTGGGAGAGCCAGCTCTTAGCGCTGGCCACCAACCGGCCGGGCACCTTGGCCCCGAGCACCCTCGCCAGCTCCCCAATCACAGCCCCGGCGCCACCCTGGCCGATCTCCGGTTCGGGCCACGGCAGGGCAATGTCCCGCGGATCGAACTCTCCCGGCGCGGGATGGTAGCGCAGCGATGGCAGCAGGGAACGGGTGGCCACCTCGCCCGGCGCTACCAGCTGCTCAATCCTAAATAGCTCGACCACCGGCGAAGCGGCATCGGCGTAGGCAACGACGGTATGCGTGGTACCGAGATCGATGCCAACCACATAACGATGGGTCATGGATCAGTCATTGGTTCTTTTTCCCGAGCCGCGCACGTCAAACTCCACCTTCCAGTGTTCGGCACCGACACGCGGAATGGCATCGAGGCGCAAGGTGCCAACCTCGGTCACGGCCGCCCGCAAGCGTACCGGCACCACTTCCCCCGGCGCACAGTCTTCCGCCGGCAAGATCGCCTCGACCCCCTCGAGTTCCTCCAACTCGTCCTCAGTCCACTGCTCCAGCACACTGCCGACCGTGTCCTCGCGGCGCACGGACGAGCCGAAGAAGCGAAACCGAACCGGCTCGCCCACCACCAGACCAAACTCTTGGGGGGGCAGCTCCGCCTCGGTGCCCTCTTCCATGCCAAAGGGCGCCAAGCACAGGGCGTGGATCGGCGGCTCCATGCCCGGTACGGCCGGCATGGCGCTTTCCACCCCGACATAATAGGAGCGCGCCGTCCCTCCTCGAATCCGTACGCCCCCCCCGGTACGCGCGTAACCGTAGTAAGCCGCCCCGCGCGCCACCGCCAGATCCAAATCAGCCCCTTCCAGCAAGCGCACCGGAGACGCGCCCTCTGCCTGTAACCAGTCATTGAGCACCCCGACAATGCGCTCGGCCAAGAGGGAGGCCCGAAATACGCCACCGTTAAAAAGAATGGCCGTCGGATGCAGAAAGGTTGCCCCTTCGGGAAGCGTCGGGCTAAAACCCTCCAGGTCGGCCGTAGCGGCCATTTGCCGACCGAGGAAAGCGGCAAGATGTCGGGTAATCGCGGCATCCTGTGCATAGGGAAGCCCAAGCTTGGTGAGCGCTCCGCGCGCACGAGCCACGGGGCGTGCGCCGGCGTCTACCACCGGGAAAAACCCTTCCACGAGCGTCTCCCGGACCTCATCACGGGTCAGCTCGCCGCGCAGTGTGCCGCCAATCAGTCGCGAACCTCGACCGGGGACCACCACCGGCAGGCTCTCCACCGTTGGGTCCGATAGGAGGATTTCCTTGGCCGCGCGACATCCGTGGGTGAGCGCGTGGGTCTGCCATAGATCGAGCTGCTTGCCCTGCTTCGCCAGCTTGCCGCGCACCAGGTGCGCCAACGCCAGATCCATATTATCGCCGCCCAACAGGATATGATCGCCGACGGCGACTCGGTAGAGCTCCAAGGCACCCTCACGCTCGGTGACGGCGATCAGCGATAAATCCGTGGTGCCCCCTCCGACATCCACAACCAAAATCACATCCCCGACCTGAACCTGACGGCGCCACTCACCCTCAGTGCCCTGAATCCAGCTGTAGAGCGCGGCTTGGGGTTCCTCGAGCAGCACGATGCTGATCAATCCGACCGCCTTGGCTGCCTCAGCGGTGAGTTCTCTGGCGGCGGGATCGAAGGATGCCGGAACCGTTACGATAACCTCTTGGGTCGCCAAGGCCGCTTCTGGGAACTGATAGTCCCACGCTTCGCGCAAATGCTTCAAATAGCGAGTGGTCGCCTCGAGCGGTGAGATTTGAGCCAGATCTTCCGGCGCTTCGACGGGCAAGATCGCCGCTCGACGATCGATCCCGGGGTGGCAAAGCCAGCTCTTTGCGCTTGCGATCAAACGAATCGGCGTGGCTGTACCCAAACGACGGGCCAGGCTGCCGGTGATGTAACCCTCCTGCGTTTCCCAGGCAAGGCGCATATCCACCTTGGTCATTTCATCGGGGTGCGGAAGATACAAAAACGACGGCAACAGCACCTGCTCTTCCACCGTCCCAGGGGCTGTGAGCTGTTGCACCGGCACCTGCTTTAGCGCAACCTCCTCGCCATTGCTCTGTTCGAGATCGGCGCAGGCGATGGCACAATGGGTCGTGCCGAGATCGATACCTACAGCGAAGCGCTTGGCGTTCACAGCTCCACCTCCGCTGGGGCCAACACCCCCACATCATGGCCCTGAGCGAGCTTGGGCAGCCGCACGTTGCGGGTTTTCCAGCCCCGATGGACCAAGGTTCCAATAAATGGAGGCTGTCCCATAACGTTGCCGGTCACCCGAATGCTGGAAGCATCGAATCCTGACTCGAGCGTTATGCGACTGCCCTCGTCCTCCGGGCGCACGGGCTCGATGTCGAGGTGTTCGTGAACCACTTTTCGACATCCCTCGTGAACCACCCGCGCGGCAGCGCCGATCTCTTCATCCGAATAGTGAGCTACATCCTCTTCAAGGAAATCCACCAAGCGCCCTCCCTGCTGCAATAACCCGAGCAGCTGCAGTGCAGACTCAGGAGTCGATTCCTTGAGCCGCGGCATGGGCATCGCTTCCGCCTCCCTAGGGGTTTCCGGGAGTACCGGAGTCTCGCCGCTGACTACCTTGTGTATCACATTGGCAAAGTCCGCGTCGGATAACAATCTGAAAAAAACTCGGAACGCCAGCCCAAGGCGGGCGATGAAAGACAGCTTTGGCTCCGCCATAAACAACTCCTTATCAATGTCTTACGATTTAGAAATCTACCATGAGACCTGTCGGCCGTCAGCCAGAGTTGCAGCGCAGTCCGCAACGGTGCACCGCCGGCAACAGGGATCGCCGCCATCGTTCCAGGCAGCGCCGCAACGCGCCGCGCACCGGGAGCAAGACTGTCAACTTTCTGTCCCAGTTGCCGCTAGAAACGGGCACAAAAATCGCGCGTCTGACGAGCGCGCCGTCGATAACCCCACCCAGCTCTACCATTGAAGGCATGCGGCCAATGCAGTCGGACTTGACGAGACCCCCGATCCGCGTCGACTTGGTCGGCATCGACGCACGCGCGCGCGAGCGCGTCGAGACGGTATTTCGAGATCGGGGCCAAGGCGCGTATCTGGTGGTGAATTCAACCGTCGCCGAGGTCGCCATCATCGATCGGGACAATCCCGAGGGTGACATTTTCTGGCATCGATATTGCCATACCTTTCCCAACCGGCCTGTTATTCTGCTCTCAGCTACGAAACCGCCCCTCGACAGAGGGGAAAAATTTCTGCGCAAACCGATCCAGGTTGATGCGCTCCTTGGAGTCCTGGAGGAAATCCGCCATCGGCTCGAGACACTTGATGTAAACGTGGATTCCAGAGTTAAAGGGGAGCCCGCCGATGAAGTGGAGCCGGGTACGATAAAAATAACCGAGCGAAGCGCCTTGTTGCCACCGGGATACGCCCCTTGGCGCGGTGAATCGGGCACAGCCCTTGTCGATCCGGCCGAGGCGCCAAAGCCGAGCGATAAATCTAGCACCTCATGCTTGCGAAATCTCAGTGATCTTGGCGGCAGCGCCCGTAACGACTCGGCGAAGCCGTCTTGCACCCGTCCCGAACACCCCGTTCAGGCGATGGCGCAGCCACCGATCCTGCCGCCAGGCCTAGCTGAGGGATTGATCGAAATCGAGCGCACAGTGGCCGCCAATTCCGCGCCTGAGGCCAGAAATCCCGGTGAGCCGGTCGCGGCATTGGAGTCTTCTTGCGAGAAAACGAGCCATTTGATCCCCCGTCCCGAAGCAGCGCCGCAGATACGCTTTCTTGCCGTGCATGATCGTCTGTTGGGATTGTTACAGGTCGCCCTGCAAGAGTCGGCTTCGAGCCAGCATGCGGTCGAGCTGACGCTGCAAAATGGGTACCTGAGGGTGCATGTGCCCCGCGGGCGCATTCAGCACAGTTTCACCGACGAGCAGCTGAAACAGCTGGCCACGCACACGTTCCTATCGACACAAGCGCGCATCAGGCCTTGTGGAGCCGACTCATTGGGCCCAAATCTCGCCTCGGAAGCAGGAGCGTCGGCGGGGGAGACAGTCGAAGCATTGCTTTGGAACCTGGCCTTGTGGACCTACCATGGCTGCTTGCCTGCGGGCACCGACCTGGAAAAGCGGGTGTATCTGCGCCATTGGCCTAACCTCACCCGCTTACACCCTGTGCCTGACGCCATGCGCATTGCCTCACTGTGGAACGAGCAGCCGATGACGCTCGGGTATACCGCCAGAGCCCTTGGAATTCCTCAACAGCACGTGTGCAACTTCTATTGCGCGAGCCATACCATTGGCTTGACGGGACAAGCGCGGCGCGAAGCGGATTATCTGTTTCAGGAAGCCGCTAGCCATGCAAGAGGTAAACGCGGTTTCGTATCCGATATGATGAAACGGCTGCGATTCGTCGGTAATAACTGAACCTGAAGGACCCGGGCGTGGTCGTCACTTACCCCAATTCTCTCGCCGCCGGCTCCGTCGTCCACGAATACTGCATCGACGCTGTGCTCGGCGCCGGTTCCTTCGGCATCACTTACAAAGCAACCGACACCCATCTCGGGATGGTGGTTGCAATCAAGGAGTTCTTTCCGGAAGAGTATGCACGCCGTGGAGCACAAGGTGCTGTGGAGATCGTCGCCAGCAAATACGCTGACACCTACCAATGGGAGCTTGATCGGTTCATAGGCGAGGGCCAGGTACTGGCCGCTTTTAAACACCCGAACATTGTGCGCGTGTGGCGTTACTTTGCGGCCAACCGCACCGCCTATATCGTCATGGATTACGAGGAGGGGGAGAGCCTAAAAACATACCTCAAACGGTTTGGGAAACCGCTGCCAGAGACCCAGCTGAGGGGCATCTTTGACCCCGTTCTGGAAGGCTTGCAAGAAGTGCACAGCAAACGCTACCTGCATCGGGACATCAAGCCCGGGAACATTTACATTCGAGCCAATAATACGCCGCTGCTACTGGACTTTGGTGCCGCCCGGTTAGAAATGGCAAAGCCGAGCGAGAGCGGGACCAGCAAGCTGACCATAGGATATGCGCCCATCGAGCAATACTGCGCCGATTCCCCCCAGGGGCCGGCCTTAGACCTGTATGCACTGGGGGCGACAATGTACCGCTGTATTTGCGGACAAACACCCGTAGAGTCCATCAAACGACGGAGCGCGCGGGACAAATCAGAGGACGATCCACTCGTTCTGGCAACGCAACTCGGACACGGTTGCTATAGCCACACGCTTCTCGAGGCCATCGATTGGATGATGAATCTCGAGCCGCAGAACCGCCCGCACTCGGCACGTGAGGTGTTGGACTATCTGCACGGCGGGGCCCAGGCCAAAGGCGTCTGTCGCATTCATTGGCAGCGCCCGAGTACGCGCGATTACACGGTGTTGATCGCCGGACCAAACGAACGCGACAACGCCGCGGCGCTGGCCAATCTCAGCGATATTCCCACGGGGCGGCGCCGCAGTCATGCCGCGGCTCAGGGGCGCAAGGGCGAGGGCAAGAAGCCACTGGACTATGGCCTCATCAAGCTATCGGACTCCGAGGCGGTGCACCTGTATGCATTGGCGGGAGGCAAATCGCCGGAGCTTCCCGATGAGTTCCGGCAGCAGGGACTGCTCGGTGTGCTGCTGCTGCTCGACGACAACGCGCCGGATCCGCTCAAGGACCTCGATCATGTACTGCACGCCTTCGCGCTGTTATCTCTGCAGTGCAAAGTGGCCATCGGCATCTTGAACGCCGATGGCGAAACGCCCTCAGAAGTGGGAAAATACCACCGTCATCTGTCGACATGCCCTGCGCCTTGGCGCATGAACCCGCCGATTTTCCACGTCGACGCCTCGAGCAGCCGCGATATGGCCATGCTCATGCAGGCCCTCCTGTGCTCGGTCGATCCCGGCGTGCAAGGGGGGACCGTTACCGGTTCAGACCCTGTGACGGTGCCTGAGGTGGCGGCACTGTCTTCATCTGCGACGCACCGCTCATGAGCCCAAACACATGCGCACGGATCACTCGCCGGTAACTTCCCGAGTCGCGGCATTGGTACTCGCGGCGGGCCGCTCACGGCGCATGGGATCACGCAACAAGCTGCTCATTGAAATTGCCGGCCAGACGATCATCAGCCATACGGTAGACGCGGTAATCGGTTCCCAAGCGACCCACCCACTGGTGGTGACGGGTTACCAGCGGTCCGAGTTGCAACGTGCATTGCGCACCAAGCGAGTCCGCCTGGTGCACAACGCCGACTACCGACACGGGTTGAGCCGCTCGCTGCGCTGCGGGCTCGCCGCCCTTGGCACAACGTTTGATGGGGTGTTGATCGCTCTCGGCGATATGCCCCTGGTCACCAGCGCGGCTATCGATCGCCTCATCGCCGCCTTCCGGCAATTGCCGCACCCGGCCGTCTGCATTCCCACCTGTGGCGGTAGGCGTGGTAACCCGGTTGTCTTTCCTCGCGCCCTGCTTGCCGAGCTTGCGGAGCTGCGGGGCGATGTCGGTGCGCAGCCGTGGATCGCCCAGAACGGCCCCCGCGTTCACGCTGTGGAGATGAAAACCGACGCGGTGCTGATTGATATCGATTCACCGATTTCCCTGTACCGGCTTCGCTATCGGTTGTCACCCGGGCGCCTTGAAAACCGCCCGGCACCGTGGACCGGGCACAGCCATTGACCGCCGCACTACCCCAGTCGCTCCCGCAGCCATTCATTGACGTCATTCGGGCCAAAACCAATCCACGGTCCGTCGAGGGTCAAAATATAAAGACTGTCATCTCTGGTCAGGTGTGGACGCAACTCCAACAGCAGCTCTGAGGGCTGAAGATGGGTGCTCACTGCATAGCAGGAGTCGGTAATCTTCGCCCAAACATTCAGATTCTTGATGAAATCAAAAATGGGCGAATAATCCTGCCCGGGGGTGCTTAGCTTGAAGGTAATCATCAAGATAGCCATCGACAGCTCCTTTACGCGCTTTCTTTTTGTCTCGTGAGATGTCCGTGTGCGGGGCGCAAACAAGATAGCATAATTTGAAATGGTGCATCCTCACTCTGCCGCGATCGGCTGCAGCCACGCAGCAACGGCCGATGGCGCGGGCGCTTTGTGATAAACTCCTGGCCCATTCGCAGTGGGCCGCAACCGTTCCACTGAAAGCTGCTCAACGACACGATGGCCGCTATACCCGCATTCGATAATACCCGCGTACTGGTCGCAGGCGATGTGATGCTCGATCGCTACTGGTACGGTGCCACATCGCGAATATCGCCCGAAGCCCCGGTGCCGGTGGTGCATGTCGAGGACGTTGAGGAACGCCCTGGGGGTGCCGCCAACGTGGCAATGAACATCGCGGCACTTGGCGCCACGCCCGTCTTGATCGGTGTCACCGGCGACGACGAGGCCGCTGAAACGCTTGCCGGGCTGCTCGGCACTCAGGGCGTTGAAGTGCGCCTGACACGGCTCCCGGGCTTCCCCACCGTTACCAAGCTACGGGTGGTGAGCCGGCACCAGCAACTCATCCGCCTCGATTTCGAGCAACGTATTCACGCCGTAACCCATACCGGCGCACTTGGCAGCTATGAACTGGCGCTACAGGACGTAGGCGCGGTGGTGCTCTCAGACTATGGCAAAGGCACCCTCGGCCGGGTGCAGCCGTTCATTGAGCGGGCGAGACACTCGGGAGTGCCGGTGCTCGTGGATCCTAAAGGAACCGACTTCCGCCCCTATCGCGGCGCTACCGTCATCACCCCCAATGTCGCTGAGTTCGAGGCCGTAGTCGGTGCCTGCCGGGACCTTGAGCAATTAACTGCAAAGGGCGAGACACTGCGGCGCGACCTGGAGCTCGATGCCTTGCTCATCACGCGAGGCGAGCACGGCATGACGCTGCTGCGGGAGGGGCGGCCTGCCTTTCATGTCCCGGCGCATGCGCGCGATGTCTATGACGTGACCGGAGCCGGGGATACCGTAATCGGCGTGCTCGCCGCCGCCGTGGCCACCGGCCAAGAGCTCGAGCAAGCCATCATTCTCGCTAACCTGGCTGCCGCCGTGGTGGTCGCTAAGTTCGGTACCGCCGCCGCCACGGTGGATGAGATCAAGGGGCTCGTTCACGAGAACGCCGATGCCGGCAGCGGCATCGTACTGGACTCCGAACTGCGAAGCCTCGTCAGCGCCGCCCGCCGCCGAGGCGAGCTCATTGTCATGACCAATGGCTGCTTCGATATTCTTCACGCCGGGCACGTTCACTACCTGGCCAAAGCCCGCGCGCTCGGGGATCGCTTGATC
This sequence comes from Gammaproteobacteria bacterium, assembly GCA_018224385.1. GTDB lineage: Bacteria > Pseudomonadota > Gammaproteobacteria > HK1 > HK1 > JAGTVB01. The sequence continues at coordinate 4,465 of JAGTVB010000031.1, read as the reverse complement.
GTCGCCGTAAATGACGATCCTTCCGTGCGGCGTTTGAAGGGTCAGGGACGGCCCGTGAACGCCTTGCAGCGGCGCATGGCGGTGCTGGCCGCCCTGGAGGCCGTCGATTGGGTGGTGCCGTTCACTGAAGATACCCCGGAACGGTTAATCCAGCAGGTGGCTCCCGACCTCCTGGTCAAGGGTGGTGATTACCGTCCGGAACAGGTCGTGGGTGGCGATTTTGTGCGCCGCCAGGGAGGCCGCGTCGTCATCCTCGAATTGGAGCAGGGATGTTCCACCACCGCGACCATTGAGGCGATTCAACGGGCCGCTGCAACAAACACCGGATAAGGAGGACGCACAGTTGATCATCGTCACGGGTGGCGCTGGCTTCATTGGCAGTAACTTGATAAAGGGCCTCAATGCACGCGGGCGGGCAGATATCCTGGTCGTCGATCACCTCAAGCAGGGGCACAAATTTGAGAATCTCGTTGACTGCGAGATCGCCGATTACTGGGACCGAAAGCAGTTGCTCGACCACATTGACTCCGGCGAAGACTTCCCGGAAATGCCCGATGCCGTCTTCCATCAAGGCGCGTGTACGGTGACCACGGAGTGGGATGGGCGCTATATGATGGAGACCAACTTCGAATACTCCAAAGCGCTACTGCACTTCTGTCTGGACCGCGAGATCCCCTTTCTCTATGCGTCAAGCGCGGCGGTCTACGGCACCGGCTCCATCTTTCGCGAGGAGCGCCAATTCGAGGCGCCGCTCAATGTTTATGGCTATTCCAAGTTTTTGTTTGACCAGTACGTACGCCGCATGCTGCCGGTCGCCAACAGCCAGGTGGTCGGCTTACGTTATTTTAACGTTTACGGGCCGCGGGAAGCGCACAAAAAAAGAATGGCCAGCATGGCTTTTCACCTTCGCAACCAACTGCTGGCCACCGGCAAGGTGAAGCTCTTCTCCGGCAGCCACGGTTACGGCGATGGGGAGCAGCGACGAGACTTCATTCACGTCGATGACACGGTAGCGGTCAACCTGTGGCTGCTGGACCATGGCGACGTGTGCGGCATCTACAATTGCGGCACGGGACAGAGCGCAGCGTTCAACGAGGTGGCGCACGCCGTCATCAATTGCTACGGTTACGGCACCATCGAGTACATTGCCTTTCCGGAAGACTTGCTCGGCTGTTACCAGAGCCTTACAGAGGCTGATCTCACGGCGCTGCGCGACGCGGGATACGACCATCCATTCCTGTCTGTGGAGGAAGGTATCGCGAGCTATGTCGAATGGCTGGACGCACACGCGGTCGGCTAAATGTTATTGCGGCTGTACACGTTAGCCCATTATCTCATGCTTCCGTTGGCACTCCTGTACCTGTGCTGGCGGGGACTGAAAAATGCCGCGTACTGGAGGCACTGGAGCCAGCGCTTCGGGTTTATCGAGCCGCTCCCCGAAGGGCGGCGTGCGCTCTGGGTCCACGCCGTTTCGGTCGGCGAAGTGCAGGCGGGCGTCCCGTTAGTGAAGATGCTGCGTTTGCAGTATCCCGAAGCACAGGTACTCATAACCACCACCACACCTACCGGAGCAGACCGTGTGAGGCAAGCGTTCGACGGTGACGTGCCGCATGCTTACGTACCCTACGATGTGCCCGGTGCGGTGCACCGTTTCTTAGACCGCGCCCATCCCGAGCTTGCCATCATCATGGAAACCGAGCTTTGGCCAAACATGTTCGCCTCGTGCCGGCACCGCTCTATTCCGGTGCTGGTGGCCAACGCGCGTCTGTCGGAACGCGCCGCGGCTAGGTACCGGCGAGTCTCCGCTTTGGTCCGAACCATGCTCGCCAGCGTCAGCGCCGTTGCGGCGCAGACCGTAGCCGATGCTGAGCGGTTCATCGCGCTCGGCACGGCCCCGGAAAAAGTCACCGTCACCGGAAGCATCAAATTCGACTTCGACGTTCCCGCGGGGCTGCTGCCGGCCGCTCGAGCGATGCGCGTCTATTGGGGATCGCAGCGGCCCGTTTGGATTGCAGCCAGTACCCATGACGCCGAGGACGAGCAGGTCCTCGAAGCATTTGCGCGCGTCTTGCGCGCCCTGAGCGACACGCTGCTGGTGCTCGTGCCGCGCCATCCGGAACGCTTTGATAAGGTGGCTGCGCTTTGCCGCAGGCACGGTTACGGTACCGCGCGGCGCAGCCAAGAGCCGAGCGCCTGCAACACCGTGGATGTCTTTATTGGGGATTCCATGGGTGAGCTGCTGCTCTTCTATGCGGCGTCGGATGTGGCTTTCGTGGGCGGGAGTCTGGTGCCGGTGGGCGGACACAATCCGCTCGAACCGGCGGCGCTTGGCATACCCATCGTCATGGGCCCCCATTTATTCAATTTTGCCGAGATCAGCACGCGCCTGAGTGCAGTCGGGGCGGCGCGAATCGTCCACAGCGCCAGGGAACTCGCGGACGTGGTCATCCAGTTCCTGCAGGACGACCATCGTCGTCACCGCATGGGCGAACAGGGAAAGCGCTTCGTCGAACAGAACCGCGGCGCGCTGGCGCACGTGCTCACGCTCGCCGATCGCCTGATGACTGCGCCCGCTCGCGCTGCGGGCAATATCAAGCCCAACACCGAAGGGGCCGTTGAGAGGCTGCTTTGAGCACTACGGTGCCTGCCGCAAGGCCGCCGTTTTGGTCTAGCCCCGGGGGTGATGCGCGGCATGCAGCGCCTTCAGCCGGGCGCGCGCCACATGGGTATAGATCTGGGTGGTTGAGATACTCTGGTGACCAAGCAGCAATTGCACTACCCGCAGATCGGCCCCGTGATTCAGAAGATGGGTGGCGAAGGCATGTCGCAGAGAATGCGGCGACATGGGCGTTCGAATTCCACTTTTTAACGCATAACCTTTGATTCGATACCAGAACGCCTGACGCGTCATCGCTGTGCCGCGTCGCGTGGAAAACAAAACGTCGTTGACACGCCCACGGCGCAGCAACAATGGACGCGCCTGTTGCAAATACCGTTCAAGCCAATAGAGCGCTTCCTCGCCTAGCGGGACCAGCCGCTCCCGGTTGCCCTTACCCGTCACGCGCAAAACGCCCTGATGGGCGTTCAACTGGGTGAGCGTCAAGCCCACAAGCTCCGAAACCCGCAGACCCGTGGCGTACACTACCTCGATCATGGCCCGATCGCGCAAACCCCGGGGGTCATCCGTAACCGGCGCCTGCAATAAACGCTCGACTTCGTCCTCGCTCAGCGTCTCCGGCAGTGCGCGACCCAGCCGCGGGCCGTCGATGAGCGCCGTGGGATCATGGTCAAGCCGCCCCTGGCGTACCTGATACCGGAAAAACCGGCGCAGACTGGACAATCGCCGCGCCATACTCCGCGGTGGAGCGCTGGCAAAGGTGGCAAGAAAGACGTGCACATCCTCTCGAGTGGCTTCGAGTAAGGTCTTCCCCTGGGGTCGAAGCGACGCAGAGAACTTCTCGAGATCGCAGCCATAGGCTGCCAGTGTGTGGTGGCTCAAGCCATCCTCGAGCCACATCGCGTCGAGAAAATGCTCAATGGAGGCTTGATCAGCGCGCAATGCCAAGCGGTGCAGGCGACCAGGCCTGGGCCTCGTGTTGGAGCAGCCAGCGTTTCACCTCGAGATAGGCTGGACTGCCGCCCATGAAACCCCCAAGACCTCGGGCCGCGACCACGCGATGGCACGGCACGATGATGGGGATAGGATTGGCCCGACATGCCTGACCCGCCGCGCGGGCACTGGTGGGCAGACGCCGCGCCAAGGCGGCGTAGCTCACCGTCTGGCCCACGGGAATGAGCTGCAGTAAAGCCCATACCCGCCGCTGGAAGACGGTACCTGAAGGCCGAAGGGGCACGTCAAAGGGGGCCTGCGGATCGCGAAAATAGCGGCGAAGAGCAGCAACCACGTGGCGCACGGAAGCGGTAGTCGGGCGCCGCTCCGCAGCCCCCGCAGGTAAGATGTCAATGGCGGCGAGGCCGTTGGGTGCCATGCTTATGCCAAGCATTCCCACCGGGCTCTCCATGACCGCCACATGCTCTGAGGCGCACATGCCGCTCACCGGGCGCCCGCAAGTGCGCGGTTAACGGCTGCCAATCTTTTCCTTGATGCGTGCGGCATGGCCGGTGCGACCGCGCAGATAGTAGAGTTTCGCGCGCCGTATCTGTCCCCGGCGCTTGACCTCGATGTCGCTGATGGTTGGGCTGTAGGTCTGGAACACGCGCTCCACGCCCTCGCCATAGGAAAGCTTGCGCACGGTGAACGAGGAGTTCAGGCCACGGTTACGCTTGGCAATCACGACCCCTTGAAAAGCCTGCAAACGCTCGCGCGTACCCTCTCTCACCTTGACCTTCACAACAATGGTGTCGCCCGGTCCAAAGTGGGGGATCTCCCGGGTCATCTGCTCTGCTTCGAGTTGCTCGATGACGTTGCTCATTATTCCTTCCTCAATGTCTCAATAACCGTCAC
>JAGTVB010000030.1 GCA_018224385.1 Gammaproteobacteria bacterium | reverse complement strand
TCCCGCCGGGGCCTCCAGGACGGCCTCAATGACCGAAGTCTTTTCCGGAAAGGGTCGAGCCACGTCCTGCAGCCGCTGCGATCCGACCACTACCCAATCAACGGCGGCGGGCATACCGCTCTTGACGAGATCGCCGGTGACATAGACGGTTTTGGTTGCGCGCGATCGCAATGCGCGGGCGAGCGTTTCGGCCTTGACGCCGGTTACCCCTTGAAAAATCAGCACGTCGAGCCCGGCATCGATGATCTGCTGCATCAGCTCCTCACTAGGCTGGAACGCGGTCCAGGGGATGCGGGGCTTGCGCAATATCACAGAGTTCACTCCAAGCCGGCGCAGGTGGATATGAGGAATTAACGCGCGCACGCGGGATGCTCCATCATTCTCGTCGCCGTACAACAGCCACCCGACGAATAGGCGCTGCGGATAAAGGTGGCGGGTTAACAAGCCAAGCGGTAGGTCATGGTGTAGAACCAACCCCGGATCGCTTGCGTTGGTTACCGCCACAGGGCACAGACGACGGCTCAGCGCCGCTTCGATTCCTGCCGGCGGTCGTGTGAAAACGGAGTCACCGGTCACTGCGCTCATAATTAATTGATTAATAAAGATCCCTAGCGGCGTTGCGTGGCGGCACCCGGCTCCCTTCAGCCCATTCCGGACCACGGGGCCTTAGAGCATGTTGTTGGTAGCTTGCCCCACAGGTTGAAACGGTGGCCGCGCAACCGCAGTGGTTCTTTTCACCGGTACAGTGTGAACAGATACCATTTTCCTGTCGGCGTTCGTTTCATTAATATTGTGCCCGCAGGACAGCGCCAAGTAACCGTAGCCCCTAAATCGACAAGCCGAGCAATCACTATGTGGCAGTAAGGTGATACTGGCGTTAGCCCGCACAAGCAAACACTATCGAGCTATCAGGGCGACGATAAGGTTAGATAGTAAAAATTGCGGTGACAAGAGGGACGATAACGTTTGCATGGTAGCGCCGCCTACGCTTTGCTGCTTCGCAAAGCCCGTAGAAAACCATCAATAGAGCGGGACCTGGCTGATGAGACTCGGCCTGTGCATCATGGTCAAAGACGAGGAGCGCCGTATCGGCGGTTGTCTTAGAGACATTATCGATCTTTTTGATGATGTGGTAATTCTCGATACCGGCTCCACGGATCGTACGCGAGAAATCGTGCGCGATCAGTTCGATATCCAACCGGTAGAAACACGGTTAAACGAAAAGCGATGTCATTGTCACAGCGATGTGCGTAACCATGGTTTCCAGTTGCTACGAACGCCCTGGATTATGAATTTGGATGCCGATGAACGGATATCGAGGAACAATTTAGAAAAGGTGCTAGCGCAACCAGACGATCCAAACATCGCCGGTTATTTTTTGCAGTGGAACACTTACAAGGAAGCACAGTCGGTTATCGAGGATTATAAGCTCAGCGTTTTCCGAAAAGGCATTCGCAAGTGCGGGTTGGTCCATGGAAACATGCAATTTTGCATTAGGCAGCTCGGATTACAGGCAAGGTGGTTGGACGGCGTTGTCTTGAATCACTATCCCGAGGCGCGTAAGGACGCATTCAAGTCCGGTTTTTACCTGGACCGCCTTTACTGCGCTCTCGAAGCCGAACCCCATTGGCATCGGTATTATTGGTTTCTCGGTTACACCTTTTTCCGCCGAGGTGACTACCGAATGGCAGAAAAATATTTGAAAGTAGCCGCCCATTCACATTCCGAAGAATTTCCGGTGGAATGTTTAAACAGCGCCATGGTGTTAGCGGAGATTTACGCGCGCTCGACGAGGAGGGAACAACTGCAAACGCTTCTGCAGGAGGCATTGACTTTCTACGTACGGGTGGCGGGTGACTTTGAAATCCGCATTAACTTTCGCATGAAGCCCTGGCTTGAGCGCGCCAATGAGGCTTGTCAAGCGAATTCCCTGGACCGAATTCGAGTCTATGATTTTGCCTACTAGCGATACGGCTGCGCCCATTGCCCTCGTTATCTGCAGCCGCGATCGAGCGGCGCGGCTAAAGCGCTGCCTGGAGTGCCTCCCGCAGGAAGAACTCCGCGAGCTGAATGCTGAGGTGGTCGTGGTCGACAATGGATCCCGGGACGAGACGCCGGAGGTGCTGCAGCGTTTTCACCGAGCAATGGCCTTCCCATTGAACGTCGTTAAAGAGAAGCGAGCGGGGCTCGGGTACGCGCGAAATAGGGGTTTAGACAGTTGCCATGCACCCATCGTCGCGTTCACGGATGACGATTGCTATCTCGGACCGAGTTATTTGCCTATGGCTATTGGCGCGTTTTCCAGCAACGAGTTCCAGTATTGTGGTGGGCGTATCCTGCGCTACGATTTGACCGATTCCACGATCGGCTGTAATAGCGATACGCATCGACGCATCATCCCCCCGGGGTCGTTTATGACGAGCGGCAAGATTCACGGCGCGAATATGCTGGTGCACCGCAGCGTGTTTTCGCACATTGGCGGTTTTGATCCCGCGTTTGGCGCGGGCACGCGGTTTCGCTGCGAAGACATCGATCTAGTGGCCCGCGCCTCCATGGCCGGGTTTACCGGCGCCCACATTCCGGAGCTTGTAGTCTATCATCACCATGGGCGTAAGCCAGGCCCGGAAACTCGACGGTTGGAGCGTGACAACGATTACGCCTGCGGTGCTTATTACGCCAAGTTCATTATGAACGGCCATTACAATTTTTTTGTGGGTTGGCTCAAGCTGGCGATCCGTCCGTGGCGTTTGCGCGGCCTGTATTGGGAGGCGCGTGGCGCCTTGGATTATCTTCGGTGGCGGCGTTCGAGGCCGGTGCTTGAAAGCCGCTTGACAGACCATGGCTAGAGCTTCGCGCACTGTATTGATTGTCGAAAACGGTCACAACCGGGGCGAGGCGATCGGGAGGATGGCAAAGATCGCTGGACTTGAGGTTCAGCTTGCAAGAGCTTATCGTGGAGAACCCCTTCCACGGCCGCAATCGGCGCGCGTAATCATCCTTACCGGCGGGCCTGGTAGCGTTTGTGACCCGCCGCCTTCGGATAGTGCCTTTTTAGGCCGTGTCCTGGAGTTTACGCAGCTGGCCATCGAGCGGTGGACGCCAATTATTGGCATTTGCCTAGGACATCAAATGATCGCCCGGGCGCTGAACGGCAAGGTGGTACGTCGAGCACGCCGGGAAGTCGGTATTCGGCGAATCTATCCTCTGCTATCAGCAGGTTCGGAGAACGCCGAGGGCAGCGAATTACGGGCATTCGTTTTCCACCAGGACCATGTGCCGGAAGCGCCGCCCGGTTGTACGGTAACCTTCCGATCCGATGGTTGTGCTGTGCAAGGCTTTAATCATCGTGAGCGGCCCCTGCACGGTCTGCAGTTCCATCCGGAAATCGCCGGCCCGCAAGCACAATCTATTTTACGCTGGTGGTACAGTGAAAATATAGTGCCTTTTAGAAAATTGGATGACGCTGCAGCCTTTGATGCGAAACCAGCCCAGGAATTATTATTAAACCTTATCAGGCAGTACACGGTGAAAACCACTGTCGGAGGAGCCGTTTCCGAAATGTCCTGAGCATTGTGGGGTCGCACGCTACACGGGAGCGAGACAAATTCGCCAGGAACCATTTCCCATCGCGGCAAGCGGTTTTTTTTCAGATTCTACTTTCTTTATGTTCGGTTTTAATAAACAATAATCTACCGCATAGGCTGCGGTTCGGTGCAACAGCAACCAACTATGGGAGAGGGCGTTATGGCAACCAATTTCAAAACGGGTGGTGATGCCACGGCGGCGGCGGCTGGTTTTCAAGGCAACTTCGATTCGACCCGGCTAACCAACGCGGGTTTCGATATTGGCGTGGCTAATCCGGATATACAGAGTGACGAGGACATCACGGCTCAGGGCCAGAATGTGGGAGCGGTGGCCGAAGGTGGCGGTGGCGGCGCCGATAATGTGCAGCAGAATATCAACGTCTAGGACGTTATTTACGCAGTGAATCGCTCGGAGGCGTTCGCCTCCGAGCGATTCAGCGGATTCACCTTTCCGCACCAAGGTAGCTTAGAAGCGCTGTCAAGGACGTCGCGCAACGCCGCTGTGACAAACGCCGTAGGTCTTAAAGCAAGCTTCTGAGGCTCTCTGGCCCGGGCTTGTGGTGATGCCGAACCCGAGCGAGGGAATGCCTATTTGTAGTAACCGACCGCACAGACTTGGTCACCAACCTGGGTAACGTACGCTACCTTTTGGACCGGCTCCTCTTCCCCCGGCCGGGGCCACATGTACGGCACTTCTGCCACTTCACCTTCCTGCGCCTTTTCGTAGATCTCCTGCCCGAAAGGTTTGCCGGTCTTGTCTTTCAGGCCTTTCAAGCTTTCGCCAACCAGCTTCGGGTGAGCGGTAAAATTGCCGTCAGGACCCCCGCAGTAAGGATAGAGATCCGCCTGCTTGAAGCCGCCTTCCCCTTTTGTGAACATCTCCAGAGCCTTCTCTTCGTCCGCCTTCAAGGCGGCGACGGCTTTCTCAAGCATTGCTTTTGCTTCTTCGGGAGTACCGTATTCCCCCGCCACGGCAGCCAGCGCGGTTATCATCAGTACCACGGGCAGCAAGGTTCGAAGCGCGAGTCGTTGCATGTGACTCCTCCTTATGCTCATCGCTTGAATATTCTCGCCCTGCCGGCAGATAAATCTAATGCCCTGGAGGCCGGCGGGCGGCTGCTGAGAGCTTGTGAATAAACCTACTGCGCCTCCCGATAGCGGCGTCGCGTGGCGTACGCTGGTCGCCTGTCTTGTCTATGATTAAGTCTCGCCGCTGCGCGCCGTCGGCCTTGCTTTCGGGACGCCTGGCACGGTTTTTCACAGCCTCTGAGGACTGCAAAGCCAGTCTAAAACGCTGCACAGTGTGTCACTATCGTTCTTCGCGAACAACTTTTTTGCGCGCTCCCGGGGCAACTTGCAGGGATAATCTCGGTGAAACAAAGAACTTCTTCCCTCCCATTGCGGGCGACGCCGCAGCCTGAACCCGGTACAATGGCGCCCATGTCCGGAAATACCATCGGCAAGCTTTTTACGCTAACAACCTACGGCGAGAGTCATGGCCCCGCTATTGGCGGCATCGTGGATGGTTGCCCGCCAGGAATGCACATTTCGGAAGAGGATTTGCAGCGCGATCTGGAGCGGCGCCGTCCCGGTAAGACCCGTCACACGACGCAGCGTCGCGAGCCGGACCGCGTGCGGCTGCTTTCCGGTGTGTTTGAGGGCAAGACTACCGGAACCCCCATCGGGTTGCTCATCGAGAACGTCGATCAGCGATCGAAGGACTACTCCAAGATCATGGATCGCTTCCGGCCCGGTCACGCCGATTACACTTATCAACAAAAGTACGGCATCCGCGACTATCGCGGCGGCGGCCGCTCATCGGCGCGGGAGACCGCCGTTCGCGTTGCCGCCGGTGCTATTGCCAAGAAATATCTCAAGGAGCGCTACGGGATTCTGGTGCGCGGCTATCTGGCCCAGCTGGGACCGTTGCGGGCCAATGGCTTTGATTGGGATGAAGTGGAACGCAATCCGTTTTTCTGTCCCGATGCGGCTCTAGTTCCTGAGCTTGAGACCTACATGGACCGGCTGCGCAAGGAGGGTAATTCAATCGGGGCACGCATTAACGTAGCGGCCACCGGCGTCCCCCCAGGACTGGGTGAACCGGTCTTTGATCGGCTTGATGCTGATATTGCCCACGCGCTCATGGGAATCAATGCGGTGAAGGGCGTAGAGATCGGTGCCGGGTTTGCCGCCGTGGAACAGAAGGGCACCGAACATCGGGATCAGATGACGCCGCAAGGGTTTCTGAGCAACCATTCCGGTGGGATCCTGGGTGGCATTTCTTCGGGACAGGAGCTTCTTGCCTCCATCGCATTAAAGCCAACCTCGAGCATCCGTATTCCAGGACACACTGTAGACCGAGCGGGCGACGCCGTTGAGGTGGCGACGCATGGGCGTCACGACCCTTGTGTCGGCATTCGGGCGACGCCCATCGCCGAAGCGATGCTGGCGATCGTACTGATGGATCACCTGCTGCGGCAGCGCGCGCAGAACATGGATGTCGTTAGCCAAGTTCCAATCATTCCCGCCCATCCCTAATATGGGCGCGGCCGGTTATGAACTGCCTTACTGGCGGCTCTCGAGTTTTTACTTCTTCTACTTCGCCACCCTGGGGGCGCTGCTTCCTTACTGGGCACTGTATTTGAAATCCCTCGGTTTCGGATCGGGGGCGATCGGGGCGCTCATGGCGGTGCTGATGGTGACCAAGATCGTGGCGCCAAACGTCTGGAGCATTATCGCCGATCGTCAGCGCGATCGCTTGGCCGTGGTGCGCTGGGCGAGCGGGCTTGCGGCGCTCGGGTTCGTTGGCGTATGGGCGGCGACGGACTTCTGGGCGCTGGCGGTAACCATGGCGCTGTTTAGCTTCTTCTGGAATGCGGCGCTTCCCCAGTTTGAAGCGATCACCTTAAACCACCTAGGGCGCGCTGCCGATCGCTATGCACGCATCAGGCTCTGGGGCTCCATTGGCTTCATCGTTACGGCCATGCTGCTCGGATGGGCACTGGAGCATGCGTCCATGCAGGCGATTCCGCTGGCGGTGCTTTCGCTCATGATTGGCATCTGGGGCGCCAGCCATCTGGTGCCGCACGATGGCAGGGTCCGGGCCGCGTACGGCCCCGAACCTTTGTCCCGCGTATTGTGCCGGCCCGAGGTGGTTGCACTGCTTGCGGCCTGCTTTCTCATGCAGCTCAGCCACGGACCATTCTATACGTTTTACTCTATCTATCTGGAAGGTTACGGGCATAGTGCCGTGGCTATCGGCGGTCTCTGGGGCTTCGGTGTGCTGGCGGAGGTCGTGGTGTTCCTGTTTATGCATCGGCTGCTGCGGTCCGTTGGCGCCTATCGGTTGTTTGCCTTTTGCTTTATTTTGACAAGTGTTCGGTGGCTCATGGTGGCCTTGTTCCCGCAAGCGCTGCTGCTGCAGGTGCTGGCTCAGTCGTTACATGCCGCGAGCTTTGGGGTTTATCATGCGGTGGCCATCCAGCTCTTTCATGCTTTCTTTGTGGGCAGGTTACAGGGGCGCGGCCAGGCGCTTTACAGCAGCCTGAGCTTTGGCGCCGGGGGTGCGCTCGGCAGCGTCCTGAGCGGCACGCTGTGGGACCGGGCGGGACCAGCAAATACCTATCTGATTGCGGCGGGGGTGAGCACGATTGGTTTCCTGATTGCCTGGCGATGGGTTCGTGACAGCGAGCAGCTCGAGCGGTGCAACATTTGCTGAGGTCATCGAGAGTCTAAGGAGCTGTTTTAGAAATGTTGCCAGCGCCGGCAGAGCAAGGGGCACGGCGGCGCGGAGCCGGAGTGCACATGGGAGTACCAGGATTCTGAGCCAGCGCGCCACGCGGCTGTGGCATGTGCGGCAGTTTTAAACCGGCCTCTAAGAGGCGTGGCGGCGGTGGCCCGGGTCACCGTCATCGCGTTGCGCGGGATCGATCCATCGGCCACGAGACCGAAAAAGCCTGTGCGGTAGGTCTGGAAGCACCGAATCGACGCCAATATGGGAGAAAGCGATGAAGTACGGGCCTACTGGTGCCTCGCGGAGTCTCGTGGGGCGGCGCCAAGTGTTGAAGATGGTGACTTTACTTGCTGCGGCGGCGTGCTCGGCACGGACGTTGGCAGCGGTCGGCACGCAGAAGCGGTCGCTCGCGTTTGTTCATCTGCACACGGGAGAGCGCTTGGAGACCGTCTATTGGCTTAAAGGTAAATACCGCTCCGACTCGTTGCATGCAATAAACCACATTTTCCGTGACCATCGTGCCGATGCGGCGCGTCCCATCGATCTTGATCTGCTCGATCTGCTGTACCAGATTAAGTACGAACTGCGCGTCGACGAGCCTTTCCAGGTCATCTCCGCCTACCGCACGCCCGCCACCAATGCGTGGCTGCGCCAGCGGCGCAATGGGGTCGCGAGCCGCAGCTTTCACATGTTGGGTAAGGCGGTGGATCTGCGCCTTTCTGAGCGCAGTCTGCGCGACCTGCGCCAAGCGGCGCTGACGCTCCAGGCGGGGGGTGTTGGATACTACCCCGCGCGAGGCTTCGTGCATCTGGATGTGGGCCCTGTACGAAATTGGCGCGGCTAGCGGCGACATGAGGGGCGGTCGGCTAGAGAAGGAGCGAACCATGGGCGGTATGACCCTTTACGACAAGCTTTGGAACGCGCACGTGGTGCGCATCAACGAGGACGGCACCACGCTGCTCTACATTGATCGGCACTTGCTCCATGAAGTGACCTCGCCCCAAGCCTTCGAGGGGCTCAGGCTTGCCGGCCGCCGGCCCTGGCGTGCCGCAGCAAATCTTGCCGTTGCCGATCATAACGTGCCTACCACCGATCGCACCGGGGGTATCCGCGATCCGCTTTCCCGATTGCAGGTCGAGACGCTGGGGCGCAATTGTCAGGAATGGGGCATCACCGAATATCACATGGCCGACCCACGCCAAGGCATTGTGCATGTGATCGGTCCTGAGCAAGGAGCGACTCTGCCCGGGATGACGGTGGTGTGTGGCGATTCGCACACCTCCACCCATGGCGCGCTCGGCGCGCTTGCTTTTGGCATCGGTACTTCGGAGGTGGAGCATGTGCTCGCGAGCCAGTGCCTGCGGCAGAAAAAGTCCGGCAATTTATTGGTGACTGTCGAAGGGCACGTGACTCCCGGTATCACCGCTAAAGACATCATACTTGCCATCATCGGCCAGATCGGCACAGCGGGGGGCGCCGGTTATACCATTGAGTTTGCCGGCGAGGCGATCGCGGCGCTCTCGATCGAGGGCAGGATGACTGTTTGTAACATGGCTATTGAAGCCGGCGCCCGGGCCGGTCTGATCGCGGTCGACGCAAAGACCATCGAGTATCTGCGGGGTCGACCGTACGCCCCGGTCGGCGAGCTTTGGGATAAGGCGGTTGAATCCTGGGCGGGCTGGGTGAGCGACGAAGACGCCGTTTTCGACCGAAAGGTGGTGTTAGAGGCATCAACGATTCTGCCTCAAGTCACTTGGGGAACATCCCCGGAAATG